>NZ_JBDJAV010000190.1:0-654 GCF_039649625.1 Plantactinospora sp. ZYX-F-223
GCGGTCTTGCTCCTGATGGTCGGTGTAAGGCGTTCGGGGATGGTGCGGATGGTACGGGTTGGGGGGAGGGTGTTGGGGTTTTGTTGTTGGAGCGGTTGTCGGATGCGCGTCGTGGTGGTCGGCGTGTGTTGGGGGTGGTTCGGGGTTCGGCGGTGAATCAGGATGGGGCGTCGAATGGGTTGTCGGCGCCGAGTGGTTTGGCGCAGCAGCGGGTGATTCGGGAGGCGTTGGCGGGTGCGGGTTTGGTGTCGGGGGATGTGGATGCGGTGGAGGGGCATGGTACGGGTACGGCGTTGGGTGATCCGGTTGAGGCGCAGGCGTTGTTGGCGACGTATGGGCGGGGTCGGGCTGTTGATCGGCCGTTGTGGTTGGGGTCGGTGAAGTCGAATTTGGGTCATACGCAGGCGGCTGCGGGTGTTGCTGGTGTGATCAAGATGGTGTTGGCGATGCGTTTCGGGGTGTTGCCGTCGACGTTGTTTGTGGGTGTTCCGTCGTCGTTTGTGGATTGGTCTTCTGGTGGGGTGCGGTTGTTGTCGGAGGCGCGGGAGTGGCCGGTGTCGGGTCGGCCGCGGCGGGCGGGTGTGTCGTCTTTTGGTATTAGTGGGACTAATGCTCATGTGATTGTTGAGCAGGCGCCGGAGGAGAGCGGGCCGG
>NZ_JBDJAV010000191.1:0-643 GCF_039649625.1 Plantactinospora sp. ZYX-F-223
CGATGCTCACGGCGTGGAAGAAGACCGAGGAACTGGCGTTCCTCAACGAGGTGTCGTCCGTGCCATTGCAGCAGGCCCTTCGGCATCTGCAAGGCGCGTTCGTCAACTTCTTCGCCAAGCACGCCCGGTACCCGAGCTTCAAGTCCAAAAAGAAGTCGCGAAAGTCGGCAGAGTACACCACCAGCGCGTTCCGCTGGCGCGACGGCCGGCTGACCTTGGCGAAGATGGCCGAGCCGTTGGACATCGTGTGGTCGCGGCCGTTGCCCAAGGGTGCGTCGCCGTCCACGGTGACGGTGTCGCAGGACGCGGCGGGGCGCTGGTTCGTGTCCCTGCTCTGTGACGATGTGATCGCATCGGCCCCGGCCGCCAACACGGCCGTCGGCGTGGACGCCGGACTCGACAGTCTGCTCACGTTGAGTACCGGTGAGAAGGTCACCAACCCGCGTCACGAACGCAGGGACCGGTCCGCCCTGGCCCGCGCCCAGCGCCAACTCGCCCGCAAGGAGAAGGGGTCGGTGAATCGGGCCAAGGCCCGGTTGAAGGTGGCCCGGATTTATGCTCGGATCACCGACCGGCGTCGGGACCACCTGCACAAACTGACCACTCGACTCGTTCGTGAGAACCAAACGATCGTGATCGAGGA
>NZ_JBDJAV010000192.1:0-625 GCF_039649625.1 Plantactinospora sp. ZYX-F-223
CCAGCCCGGGTTGTCGGAACCGCAGATGCCGCTTTCCTCCCCGGCGTCGAACGCCGTGTCCGAAAACGTGCCCACGCCGGTTCTGGTATCGGGGGGTAGCAGGGCGGCGTTGCAGGGGCAGGCGCAGCGGTTGGCGGATTGGTTGGAGGGTGCGGGTCGGGACGTGCCGTTGCCGGATGTGGCCAGGACCCTCGCGTTGTCCCGGGCGGCGCTGGACCACCGCGCGGTCGTCGTCGGCGACAGCCGGGAATCCGTCATCGTAGGTCTTCGCGCGGCAATGGTGGACAGGGCTGTCATCTCCGGGGCCGGTGGTGTCGTGCTGGTGTTCCCGGGTCAGGGTTGGCAGTGGGCGGGTATGGCCCGTGAGCTGCTCGCGGTGTCGCCGGTGTTCGCCGACCGGCTGGCCGAGTGTGACGAGGCCCTGGCCGCGCAGGTCGATTGGTCCGTGACAGACGTGCTGCTGGGCGACGACGACGGCTGGCTGTCCCGGGTGGATGTCGTCCAGCCGGTGCTGTGGGCGACGATGGTCTCGCTCGGTGCGCTCTGGCTGTCGTGGGGTGTCCCGGTGACCGGGGTGGTCGGCCATTCCCAGGGCGAGGTCGCCGCCGCCTGCGTGGCGGGTGGC
>NZ_JBDJAV010000193.1:0-588 GCF_039649625.1 Plantactinospora sp. ZYX-F-223
TTAGCTGTTGTTCCAGGCGTTGGCGACCAGGTCAGCAGCCTGGTCCTCCCACTGCGCGTACGCGTCCGGGTACGCCGACACCTGCACCTTCTGCGCCGCCACCGTCAACGGCAGGTCATGCCAACCATCAACCTGCTTCAGACCCTTCAGGAACGCGGTCGTCGAGTACTCCGGATCCGTGATCTGATCCGGCGAACCCCAACCCGACGACGGACGCTGCTGGAACAGCCCCAGCGAGTCATGATCGTTGCGATCACCCAGATGACCCAGGTTCTCCAACTTCGACTCCTGCAGCGACGTACCCACCGCGATCACCGCGGCACGCTCGTCCAGACCAGCCTTCTTCGTCGCCTTCACAATCGCCCGCACGTTGTCGGACTGCTCACCCGACACCGCAATCCTCGACTGCTCACCCTGCACACCACGCGGCACCAACCGGTCCCGCGACGGCTTACCCTCACTCTTACGATCCTTGCCCTTGTCACCCTTGTCGCTCTTGCCCTTGTCACCCTTGTGGTCCTTGTCGGCCTGCATCACCGACTGCGACACCGGCGACCCGGCATGCTCCGCAGCAGCCTGCGCGGCCAC
>NZ_JBDJAV010000194.1:0-582 GCF_039649625.1 Plantactinospora sp. ZYX-F-223
CACGACCAGGTGCTCTCCTTCGAGCAGCTCAAGGACCTCTTCCGGCAGCACTGGGCCGACCTGTCCTGGCGGGAGGTACTCCGGCTGCTCGCCGGCGCGCTGCACCAGAACCACACCGCGCAGCTCATCCAGTTGCTCACCACCGAGGTCAACCAGCCCTGGCCGCCGGCCGACTTCGCCCCGCCGCCGTGGAACCTGGCGCTGGCCGTGCAGTGCCTGGCCGAGGTCCGCAACCTGCACAGCGCCGCCGCCAAGCCGGCGGAGACACTGCTGCGGCAGCTCATCCTGCTGCTGGAGCACTGCGTCTCGATCGACGACCGGGAGACCGCCCGGCTGATCGACGAGGAGATCCTGCCGGCCGCCAAGGCGATCGGGCCGAACTGGCCCGGCCGCAAGATCTACCTCTCCTGGTACCGCCGCCGGGGCGTCCGGATCGTCTGGCACCCGGTCTCCACCCACGCCGCCCGGCTGGCCGCGATGCTCTCCACCCCGGCCGAACGGATCGACGACCTCTTCGACGACGTGCTCGCCACCATGGACGACAGCCCCGCCTCCTACGCCTCGGTCGCCGGCCTGGCCGAG
>NZ_JBDJAV010000195.1:0-562 GCF_039649625.1 Plantactinospora sp. ZYX-F-223
GCACCGTCGGCTGGCCCGCCTTCGGTTACACCAGCGAGGTGATGCTGGACAACATGCCGGAGAACAGCCACCGGCACGAGGACCACGTCGGGCACAAGGTGCTCGCCGTGAACAACACCAACGTGATCCAGGGTGACAACGGCACCAGCTTCTTCCCGCCGCAGGGCACCACGATCGCCGTTTGCGACACCCTGCTCAAGTTCCACCAGGGCACCCACTCGCCGGACGCGTTCAGCAACAACGTCCACGAGCTGCTCTTCAACCAGCGCTGCACCGCGAGCAACGGCGGCCAGGTCACCGAGGCCCGGTACAACGCGATGATCCCGCTCGGCCGGGCCGGCGGCTTCAGCCCGAGCGAATGCCCGGGCTTCGGCGGCCAGTTCATCAACGTCAAGCCGGCGGTGCCGGCGGACTCGCCGTCGGACACCCGCTCGCTGGGCCGGCTGATCACCGAGCCGGGCTGTGTGCAGGCGATCCGCGAGGGCCGCACCCACCAGGACCCGCTCTACCCCAACCCGGTGCCGTTCACCGTCTCCGACATGGACGACTTCTGGTTCTCCGA
>NZ_JBDJAV010000196.1:0-519 GCF_039649625.1 Plantactinospora sp. ZYX-F-223
TGAACGTCCTGCGGGGCAAGCTCGGTGGGGCTCTGCTGTTGCACGAGCTCACCCTGGACCGGGATCTGGCGATGTTCGTCGTCTTCTCGTCGGTCGCGGGAGTGCTGGGCAATGCCGGCCAGGCCAACTATGCGGCTGCCAATGCCGGCCTGGACGGGCTCGCCCTGTTGCGCGCGGGCATGGGCCTGGCGGTCACGTCGATCGCGTGGGGGTTGTGGGAGGCCGAGACCGGCATGACCCGCGTCATGCAGGACCGTGACCGCGGTCGCCTCAGGCGGACGGCGGTAGACGCCATGCCGACCGGCGAAGCCCTTGCGCTCTTCGACGCTGCTATCACCGGCACCGAACCGGTCGTCGTCGCCGCGACCCTGGACCTGAGCCGGGTGGCGGACCCGGTACCGCCCCTGCTCCGGCGGCTCATCCGGAGAGTCCCGGCCCCGCGCCGGGTCATCGCGGCTGCGGATGGCGACGCCGCAGCGGAACTCACCACGCTCAGTCCCGCCCAGCGCCGGCGCCACC
>NZ_JBDJAV010000197.1:0-498 GCF_039649625.1 Plantactinospora sp. ZYX-F-223
CGAACGTCCTGCGGGGCAAGCTCGGTGGGGCTCTGCTGTTGCACGAGCTCACCCTGGACCGGGATCTGGCGATGTTCGTCGTCTTCTCGTCGGTCGCGGGAGTGCTGGGCAACGCCGGCCAGGGCGCCTATGCGGCGGCGAACGCCGGTCTGGACGGACTCGCCGTGTACCGGCGTGAATCCGGTCTGGTCGGCACGTCCGTGGCGTGGGGGTTGTGGGAGGCCGAGACTGGCATGACCCGCGGCCTCTCGCAGCGGGACCGCAACCGCTTCGCCGGCCTCGCGATGCCGACTGACGAGGCTCTCGCGCTGTTCGACGCCGCCCTCAGGAGCACCGAACCCGTCGTCGTCGCGGCGCGTCTTGACCGCACCAGTCCACATCCCCTGACCACCGGCCGCTTTGGGCGCCGCCCCGGTCGCCGGGCCATCGCCGCGGGCACCCCGGCTGGATCCGTGGACGAGTTCGCCGGCCTGAACCCGGCGCAACGGCAGCGCCGGG
>NZ_JBDJAV010000198.1:0-485 GCF_039649625.1 Plantactinospora sp. ZYX-F-223
GGGGGGTGTGGTTTTTCGTGGACGGCGGGGGAGTTCCCGTCGTTGGCGGAGTTGTACGACGAGTCGTATTTCACCGGTGAGGGTTATGAGGATTATTTCCTGCCGGGTCCTCGGCGGTTCGAGTCGGGTCGTCGGTTGCGGTGGTTGTTGTCGGTGGCGCGGCCGGCCTCGTTGGTGGAGGCGGGTTCGGCGGGTGGGTTTTTCGTCGAGGCGGCGTTGCGGGCGGGGATCGCGGCGGAGGGTGTCGAGGTTTGTGCGGCGGCGGCGCGGTTCGCTCGGGAGCGGTTGGGTGTGCCGGTGCGGCACGGGTGTTTCGAGTCGGACGTTCCGGAGCGTGTGGTCGAGGCGGTGTGTGCGTTCCATGTGTTGGAGCATGTGGAGGATCCGCGTCGGTTTCTGTTGGCGGCGCGGCGGATGTTGGCGGCGCGGGGTTGGCTCGCGTTGGAGGTGCCGAACATCGCCTCGGCGGCCGCCACCCGACTCGG
>NZ_JBDJAV010000199.1:0-466 GCF_039649625.1 Plantactinospora sp. ZYX-F-223
CGACCCTGCCCACCACTGTCGTCTTCGACCATCCCACCCCGGAGGCGCTCGCTGACCACCTCGACATCCGGCTCGGCGGCGGCAACGGTAGCGGCTCCGCCGGCAACGTGCACCCGCTCGTGGAGAGTCTCGAAAGACTCACCGAGCTCCTCGACAACACCGATGCCGCCGACCTGATCGAGCACCGTGTCACGCACCGTCTGCGGGCGCTCCTGTCGCGGCTCGACGGAGGCACGGACCACGATCCAGAGGACCTCGACGCCGACCTGCTGAAGGCCTCGGACGACCAGCTCTACGAGTTCCTCCGGCACGAGCTCGGAATCACGCACGACCCCTCCGTTGACGGCTCCGGAAGGTGAACGCAATGAACAACGAGGACAAGCTTCGCGAGTACCTCAAGCTCGTCACCGCCGACCTGCGCAAGGCCCGTCGCCGTGTCCAGGAGCTGGAGGCCATCGAGCCGTTG
>NZ_JBDJAV010000002.1:0-329663 GCF_039649625.1 Plantactinospora sp. ZYX-F-223
TCTGGGATGTCCGTCAAACCGGGTCAGGCCCACAGCGACAGAGACCGCCCGTACCCGGCTCTGCACTTCAAGCCGTACCCCGACACCCGGCGAGGGGGCTGACCCGTACCAGCGCGGATGCTCCGGCCGACCGACCAGAAGCGGGCGCACCAGAAGGCAGCCCGCCATCTACAACCAGCAGCCCTTCAGATACGACGAGGCGAAAATGGCCAGGGAATGCCGAAAAGGCAGAAGAGGGCAGCGCAAGGCTCTCGCCGAGGCGTGATGAGTCAAGGTACCCTGCCGCAGCTTCGGACTCGCCGACCGGACGAGATGGTCTCCGGGTCAAGCTCCCCGATCACGATCCCGTGATCACACCAGGCGTCGCCGCCGCGCTGCTGCGACTGGTCCTCGATGCCGCACGCCACAGCCCCGGTGACAAGTACTCCTCACCCTCTCGGAGGTCGAGATGAAATTCGCCTTCTATGGACGAGTGTCCACCGAAGACCAGCAGGACCCGGAGGCATCCCGCCACTGGCAACTCGCGCGCGCCCGCAGTCTCATCGAGCCCGCCGGACACACCATCGTCGCCGAGTACTTCGACATCGGCACATCCCGCTCTCTCCCGTGGAAACGACGGCCACGGGCGGCGGAGTTGCTTGCCGCGCTGCGCGACCCGCGTCGGGGGTTCAGCGGTGTCGTCATCGGCGAGCCGCAGCGTGCCTTCTACGGCAACCATCGGACTCACCTTCCCGTTGTTCGAGCACTTCGGCGTCGAGCTTTGGATTCCCGAAGTCGGGGGAGCGGTCGACCCCGGCAGCGACGCCCACGACCTGGTCATGTCCCTCCACGGCAGGATGAGCAAGGGTGAACGCAACCGCATCAAGGTCCGAGTCCGATCCGCGATGGCCGCCCAAGCCGCGACCGAGGGCCGTTTCCTCGGCGGTCGCCCCCCGTACGGCTACCGGCTCGCCGACGCGGGCCCTCACCCGAACCCGGGCAAGGCCGCAGACGGCAAACGGCTACATCGCCTCGAACCCGACCCGCTTACCGCACCCGTGGTAGCGCGCATCTACCGCGAGTTTCTCGCCGGCAGTGGCATCTACGCCATCGCCGAGCGCCTCACCCGCGACGGCATCCCCTCGCCATCCGCCGCCGACCCCCGCCGCAACCCCCACCGACCCGGCAACGCCTGGGCCAAGAGCGCCGTACGCGTCATCCTGGCCAACCCTCGCTACACAGGCCGACAGGTATGGAACCGGCAACGCAAGACCGAGATGTTGATCGACATCGAAGACGTCGCCCTCGGCCACGAGACGAAGATGCGCTGGAACCCGTCCCGGGAATGGATCTACTCCACCAACCGGGTCCACGAGCCGCTCGTGGACGATGAGACCTTTGAACAGGTCCAAACCCTGGTCGCCGCCGGGGCCCGTCGGCCCGGCGTGAAGACCAAGCCCCGGGCCAGCAAGCGCGGCTACGTCCTGTCCGGCCTGCTGTTCTGCGGCCTGTGCGACCGGCGCATGGTCGGCAGCTTCAACAACAACCGCAACCACTACCGGTGCACCTACGCCGCCGAGTACGCCGACGCCCATGCCATCGCCCACCCCCGCAGCCTCTACATCCGTGAGGACAAGATCGTCGAGCTGATCGACCCGTGGATCGGCCGGGCGTTCCGGCCCACCAACCTGCGAAGCACCCTGCAGGCGATGGTCGACACCCAGCACAGCGACACCGACCAGCACCGGCTCGCCGCCGCCCGCGGAAAGATCACCACATGTGACACCAAGCTCGACCGCTACCGCGCCGCCCTCGAAGCCGGCACCGATCCCGTCCTCGTCCAGCGGTGGACCACCCAGGTCCAAGCCGAGAAGAGCGTTGCCGAGGCCGAACTCCGCCAGCTCACCGCCCGCCGCGCTATGACTCCAGACGAGATCAACACCATCGTCGAGGCCCTCAACGGCATCACCGCGATCCTGCGCACTGCCGAGCCTGCGGACAAGGCCGAGGTGTACCGACAACTCGGCCTCAAACTCACATACAAACCAGGCCCCCGCATCATCGAAGCGGAGGCCGAACCCAGTGGATCATGTATTAGTTTGTGTCCGAGGGGCGATCGATACGGCAACCCCACCAGTCCTGTACGCAGATGCGGATGCCGTAGTCGACTATCGCTGGTAGCTTCCCCCGAGCGATTCCACCGTCTCCACCGCCGGTCTCGGCCCCGATCGCGCCGACGGTAACCTAGTGATCTCCGGCTGCTCCTCCAGGTCGACGTAGTCGCCGCCTCGAGCACCGCCATCGCGCAGCGCAGGTTCTGCGACGGCGGTAGGGTATCTGATGCTGAGCCGCTGCGCCCTGCCGACAATCCTGAAGCCGTACTGCTCCAGAGGCATCGTATCCGTCTGGGTTCCGCCGCAATCGATGCGACCGGAGCATCGGACTGAAATGCCAGGTCGGAGCCCCTTTCCTGAAAGTCAGGGAAAGGGGCTCTTGCTTGTTGACAGGCAGCGAGTGGGCAGACGACGTGCCACGATATGGCTCGTCGCGGCAGCGGCTGGGTCTGCTGCACCGGCAGGTGACAGTTCAAGTCACGCGGCCTGACTGGCCGGTGGGGTCATGATGGTCTCGTACTCGATAGGGGTCAACCGGGACAGGGATCGTTGGCGTCTGCGGCGGTGGTAGGTCCGTTCGATCCGGGTCACGATCGCCGTCCTCAACTGCTGGCGGGTAGTCCAGGATCGACGGTTGAGGACGTTGTTCTGCAGGAGGCCGAAGAAGGATTCCATGGCGGCGTTGTCACCGGCGGCGCCTACTCTGCCCATCGACCCGATCAGGTGATGCTGGTTGAGGGCGCGGACGAACTTCCTGGACCGGAATTGATTGAGTTCGGCCCGCAACGCAACGCGATCCGGTACTGGATCGACGACACGATCTCCCACCGCCCGGACTGCCTGGTGACGGTGGCTCAGCTCGACGGCGAGCAGCGCGACCAGTTGCGGGCCCGAGGTATCCCGTTCGTCGTCTTCGACCCCACCGTCGAACTGCCAGCCGATGTGCCCTTCGTCGGCGCCACCAACTGGGCCGGCGGTCGATCCGCCGCCCGTCACCTGGTCGAGTTGGGCCACCGACGGATCGCGATGATCGGCGGGCCGGGACAGATCCTGTGCTGCCGGGCCCGAATGGACGGGTTCCGGTCGACCCTGGAGACCGCCGGGCTGGGCGCGGCGTCCGATCTGTCGGTCGACGCCGGGTTGAATATCGAGGAGGGTGAGGCCGCCGCACTCGACCTGCTGGCCCCAGACCGGGGCGAGCGCCCCTGTACCGATCGACCTACCGCGATCTTTGCCTGCAACGACCTGCAGGCGCTCGGCGTCTACCAGGCCGCCCGGCGGACGGGACTGCGGATTCCGGGCCTGAGCGTGGTGGGCTTCGACGATCTGCCGTTGGCCACCCTGGTCGACCCTCCGCTGACCACCGTCCACCAGCCGCTCGCCGAGATGGCCGCCACCGCCACCGAGTTGGCGCTCGCTCTGGCGCGGGGAGAGCGGACCGCACAGATCGGGCTCGAGCTGGCGACGGCTCTCACTGTCCGGGGGAGTACCGCACCACCAGCCGCCTGACCGGAAGCGACGGGCATCCGCCGACCCTGGAGAGTCCCTGGCCGATGCGCTCGGCGAGGTCTGGTCGGCTGCTCTGTCTCCGAAACTTCCAAGAAGGCGCTGAAACTACCGCTTGCCATGGCTGAAAGTTTTTGGAAATCTAGCTCCATCGATCAGCCTGTTAGCGCTCACATCGATCGGTGACCGCCAGCTCACCTACCGATCATCTCGTCCGCTGGTAGCAGGCCGCCCCATCCATCGCAGGAGGACCAGTGATTCCCCGGACCCGTCCCGCCCGGCGTCGATTCAGAACGCTCGCCATACCCGGAACGGCCGCGATCGTCGCGGCCCTCGTCGTGTCCCTGTTGCCCACCCTCGCGGAGGCCGCCGCGAGCACGCTCGGTGCCGCCGCCGCCCAGTCCGGCCGGTACTTCGGTACGGCCGTTGCCGTGGGCCGGCTCGGCGACAGCGCTTACAGCACGATCCTGAACCGTGAGTTCAACCAGGTCACGGCCGAGAACGAGATGAAGCCCGACGCGACTCAGCCAAATCGGGGTCAGTTCAACTTCACCAACGGTGACCGGCTGGTAAGCCACGCCCAGTCGCACGGCATGAAGGTCAAGGGGCATACCCTGGCCTGGCACGCTCAGCAGCCGGGCTGGATGCAGTCGCTGTCCGGCAGTGCCCTGCGGCAGGCGATGATCGACCACATCACCGGTGTGGTGACCCACTACCGGGGTAAGCTGGACTCCTGGGACGTGGTGAACGAGGCGTACGCCGACGGCAACGGCGGTGGCCGTCGTGACTCGAACCTGCAGCGCACCGGCAACGACTGGATCGAGGTGGCGTTCCGCACCGCTGACGCGGCCGACCCGAACGTCAAGCTCTGCTACAACGACTACAACATCGACAACTGGTCGGCGGCCAAGACCCAGGGCGTCTACAACATGGTCCGCGACTTCAAGCAGCGCGGCGTGCCGATCGACTGCGTGGGCTTCCAGACGCACTTCACCGGTGGCTCCAGCTACCCGAGCAACTACCGCACCACGCTGTCCAGCTTCGCCGCCCTCGGCGTGGACGTGCAGGTCACCGAGCTGGACATCACCAACGCCGACGTGAACCAGTACCGCAACACCGTCAACGACTGCCTGGCGGTGGCCCGCTGCACCGGCATCACGGTGTGGGGTATCCGCGACTCGGACTCGTGGCGCTCCGGCGAGAGCCCGCTGCTCTTCAACAGCAGCGGCCAGAAGAAGCCGGCGTACGACGCGGTGCTCGCCGCGCTGAACAGCGCGACCCCGAACCCGACCACGCCGGGACCCACCGCCCCACCCGGCTCCGCCGCTGAGATCGTCGGCGAGCAGTCGGGCCGGTGTATCGATGTGCCCAACTCGTCCACTACCAATGGCACGCGGGTGCAGTTGTACGACTGCAACCGGGGGTCGAATCAGTCCTGGACGTACACGTCGAGCAAGCAGCTGCAGGTGTACGGCAACATGTGTCTGGACGCGGCTGGTTCCGGTAACGGTGCGGCGGTGCAGATCTACAGCTGCCACACCGGGACCAACCAGCAGTGGAACGTGAACTCCAACGGCACGATCAGTGGTGTGCAGTCCGGGCGGTGCCTGGACGTGTGGAGCACGGCCAACGGCGCTCAGGTGCAGTTGTACGACTGCCACGGGAACACCAACCAGCGGTTCAGCCTCAGGTCCCTCGGCGGACCGACCACCGTGCCGACGACCGCCGCCCCGACGACTGGCGCGCCGACCACGCCGCCGGGTACCACCTGCAACCTGCCGACGTCGTACCGCTGGACCTCGACGGGCGCGCTGGCGCAGCCCCGGTCCGGGTGGGTCTCGCTGAAGGACTTTACCTATGCCCCGTACAACGGTCAGCACCTGGTGTACGCCACCACGCACGACACCGGGACGACGTGGGGTTCGATGAACTTCGGCCTCTTCTCCAACTGGAACCAGATGGGCTCGGCCAGCCAGAACGCGATGTCGTCGGCCACCGTCGCGCCCAGCCTGTTCTACTTCGCCCCGCGCAACATCTGGGTGCTGGCCTACCAGTGGGGTGGGACCGCGTTCTCCTACCGCACCTCGACCAACCCCACCAACGCCAACGGCTGGGGTGCGCAGCAGACGCTCTCCACCGCCAGCATCTCCAACTCCAGCACCGGCCCGATCGACCAGGCGCTCATCGGTGACGACCAGAACATGTACCTGTTCTTCGCTGGTGACAACGGCCGGATCTACCGGCAGAGCATGCCGATCGGGAACTTCCCGGGCAGCTTCGGCTCGACCTACACGACGATCATGACCGACTCGACGAACAACCTGTTCGAGGCGGTCCAGGTCTACAAGCTCCAGGGCCAGCAGCGGTACCTGATGATCGTCGAGGCGATCGGTTCCCAGGGTCGCTACTTCCGGTCGTTCACGGCGACCAGCCTGGGTGGCTCGTGGACGCCGAACGCCACGAGTGAGAGCAGCCCCTTCGCCGGCAAGGCCAACAGCGGCGCCACCTGGACCAACGACATCAGCCACGGCGAGCTGATTCGCACCAACGCCGACCAGACCATGACGGTCGACCCCTGCAACCTGCAGTTGCTGTACCAGGGCCGGTCGCCGACGTCCGGTGGCGACTACGGCCTGCTGCCGTACCGGCCGGGTCTGCTGACGCTGCAGCGCTGACGCCAGACCCAACCTGAGTGAACCAACCCGGGCGGGTTCGGCAACACGCCGAGCCCGCCTGGCCCCCGCAGCACCGGATCACCCTGCGGTCCGAGCGAGAGCATCCGTCTCGGGCCGTCCCCAGATCTCCGACCACGACGACCAGTGCAAGGAGCCAGGCAATGCCGAAACACAGGTACCTCCTCCCGTCCATCGCGGCCGCGGCAGCCCTTGTCGTGGTTGCGGCTGGCGGCGCGCTCAGCGGCGGCTTCGGCGGAGCGGCGTCAGCCGCCACGAACGGCACCCTCGCGGCGACCGCCGGCTGCGGCAAAGCCCCCACCCTGACCAACGGCACCCGCACGATCTCCAGCGGCGGACAGAACCGCAGCTACATCCTGCGAATCCCAGACGGATACGACCGCAACCGCCAGTACCGGCTCATCTTCGGCTTCCACTGGCTCAACGGCTCAGCCCAGAACGTCTCCTCCGCCGGCTACTACGGCCTCCAACCGCTGTCGAACAACAGCACGATCTTCGTCGCCCCCCAAGGCCTCGACGCCGGCTGGGCCAACACCAACAACCGCGACCTCACCCTCTTCGACGACATCCGCCAACAGGTCGAAAACGACCTCTGCGTCGACACCACCCAACGCTTCGCCCTCGGCTGGAGCTACGGCGGAGCCATGAGCTACGCCGTCGCCTGCGCCCGACCCACCATCATCCGCGCCGTAGCCGTCCTGTCCGGCGCCCAACTCAGCGGATGCAACGGCGGCACCACACCCGTGCCCTACTTCGGCATCCACGGCATCTACGACAGCGTCCTGAACATCTCCATGGGCCGACAACTACGCGACACCTTCGTCCGCAACAACGGCTGCACCGCCCAGAGCCCTCGCGAACCAACCCGCGGCAGCCTCACCCACATCACCACCGTCTACTCCGGCTGCCGCGCCGGCTACCCCGTGCAATGGGCCGCCTTCGACGGAGACCACACCCCCAGTCCCGTCGACGGATCCTCCAGCCCCAACGACTCCCGCACCTGGACCTCCGGAGAAATCTGGAGATTCTTCACCTCACTCGGCTCCACCAACCCCACCACCCCACCCACCAACCCCACCACCCCACCCGGCAACCCGACCACCCCGCCGGTGAACCCGACGACGCCGCCGGCTGGTTCGGCGTCGCGGATTGTCGGGGTACAGTCGAATCGGTGTGTCGATGTGCCGAACGGGTCGCGTACCAACGGGACTCGGGTGCAGTTGTATGACTGCAACGGGCAGGTGCAGCAGCAGTGGACGTACACGTCAAACAAGCAGCTGCAGGTGTACGGCAACATGTGTCTGGACGCGGCTGGTTCGGGTAACGGTAGTGCCGTGCAAATCTACAGCTGTCATGGTCAGTCGAACCAGCAGTGGAACGTGAACTCCAACGGCACGATCAGTGGTGTGCAGTCCGGGCGGTGCCTGGACGTGTGGAGCACGGCCAACGGTGCGCAGATTCAGTTGTACGACTGCCACGGGAACACCAACCAGCGGTTCAACCTCGTCCCCCTCGCCTGACGACCGTGACCGGCTCGACGAACGACGAGCCGGTCCAACCCACCGTTAGCACGCCGGCCCAGCCGCCTGGCCGGGCCGGCTATGGTGCACCCGTGGATAACAGAGCCGGCGCTGTTGCGTTGCCGGTGGTCGTGAGCTGAGGCAGGCTTGACGGGTGAGGCTAGCGAGTGGTCGTCCTTGGTCGCCGCCGAAGTCGGCGTTCACCGGGTTCCGGTTCCCGGCCGAGGTGATCGTCGTCGCGGTCCGCTGGTACCTGCGCTACAACCTTTCCTATCGAAACGATAGAAGAGCTCCTGGTGGAGCGTGGTGTCGAGGTCGACCACGTCACCGTGTTCGGTTGGGTGCAGCGCTTCACCCCCGCTGCTCGCCGACGCCGTCCGGTTCGCCCGCCACTCGCATGGGGATCGGTGGTTCGTCGACGAGACCTGCTCCTACCCACCGACCGGGCTACTGCGCTGCGGCTGTGTGACCGGCTGCTCGACTTGTGGTGGGTCTTGCCTCACCAGCTGCGACGTCGAGCAGGAGCGGCCGGTCGCGGCCTTGCCTGCGGGCCGGCTCCGTGGAGACAGAAAACGTGGCGTTGCGTCCCAGGTGGAGAGGAGTGCGACGTCTTACGCCAAGGCCAGTTTTCACGCGTTGCCGCGAGAGCGGTTGATGTTCCCCGGGCTGGTTGGTCCAGCCACGTCATCGATACGTGAGTGGCTCGTTGGTCAGGGTGAGGTGTCGCAGCGAGGTGATCTCCATGGGCGGTACACCGAGCGTCAATCAGTCCGATCTCCTGGCCGGGTGGCTGCACTCCATGCAAGCCCAGCCCAGAGTCCGAGGGCGCCGGCCATCACCTTCTGTCGGTTTCCTGCGGTTTGCGTTCTACGGGCGGCTCTCCACTGCCGAGTACCAGGACGCCGTCTCGTCACGGGCTTGGCAACTCGACTTGGCAGACCGGACCGTGGCCGAGCAGGGTGAGATCGTCAGCGAGTACTTCGACATTGGCTGCTCGCGTCGTCTGCCGTGGCATGCCCGCCCGCAAGCCGCTGCACTGCTGGCCGCCGTCAACGAGCAGTGCCGGGGGTTCGACGCGGTGATCGTTGGCGAGTACGAGCGCGCCTTCCACGGCGATCAGCTCGCCGGCGTCGCCGCCGTGCTGGCCGCTCACGGGGTCCAACTATGGCTTCCCGAGACCCGCGGCCCCGTCGACCTGAACAACCCCACCCACCAGGCCCTGGCCATGCTGCTCGGGCACCAGTCCAAACGGGGAGTCCTCCGTGCCCGGTTCCGCACCACGATGGCCATGCGCGCGCAAGCCCGCGATCAGGGCCGGCACCTGGGCGGACGACCTCCGTACGGCTACCGCCTCGTTGACGCCGGACCCCACCCGAACACCGCCCACGCCCGCTGGGGACGCCGACTACACCGACTCGCCCCCGACCCGGTCACCGCACCGCACGTGCATTGGATCTTCGCGCAGCGGATTGCTGGAACCAGCGCCGCCGGCATCGCTCGCACCCTCAACCACCTGGGCGTGCCGTCACCATCGCAGTACGACCGCGCCCGCAACCGGCATCAGACAGCAGAAGGGTGGACGGTACGGACGGTCGCGGAGATCCTCGCCAACCCTCGCTACACCGGGCGGCAGGTGTGGAACCGGCAGTACACCGACCACCAGGAAACCGAGCCGGGGGACCGGCGCACCAGCCGAGGATCGGTACGGCGCTGGAATCGACGAGACCAGTGGGTGCTGTCCGCCCGGTTGGTGCACCCGCCGCTGGTCAGCGAGACGGACTTCGTCAAGGCCCAAACGGTGAGCGCCGTCGGCACGCCGGAGGACGGTCAGCCGCGCCGGTACCTGCTCACCGGACTGATCGTCTGCCGAACCTGTGGCCGACGAGCCGACGCGCACTGGGTACGCGGACGGCCCGGATACCGGTGCCGACATGGCCGCACCAGCGCCAGCCCGCCCCTACCCGGCCGGCCCAAGCCGCTGTACCTACGCGAAGACATGCTCCTCGCCCGCATCGCACGGCAACTCGACGATCGAACGACGGAAGCCCGCGACGACGCGCGAGTTACCGCCGCCTACCTGCGGGCGAACCAGGTCACCATCACCTGCGACGCCGACACCATCACACTCGGTCGGCAGCCATCGCCGGCACGAATTCCACGCCAGAAGCAGCGACCCCCACCCGAACCGCTCTGAAACATGAACGGCTTTGGTGGGGGTTAACGTGTCCGAGGGGGGACTTGAACCCCCACGCCCTATACGGGCACTAGCACCTCAAGCTAGCGCGTCTGCCATTCCGCCACCCGGACCTGCACTGCGTCGCCCAAAGACGGCCGGGGCGAGAATCTCGCCCGTCGGCCGCTCGCGGCGCCGCACGGGGGACAACTGTACACGGCGTCGGTGGATCACGCACGGCGGCATACCCCTGGCCATCCGGGGACGCTCTGCCCGCGGAATCGCCCACCACGACGATCTCCTGCGGCAGTCCTGACGGCCTGCATGTGACTCCGGGTTACCGTCACGTCACGATTGTCTCGGCGGGGCGTACGGCCTATCTGGCGGGGCATTGGCCGCTGTGCGCCAGAGGTGTTCTGGTCGGGGTGGCCCAACTCGGCTATTTCGGCCAGCCGGTCGAACGTGGCGTCACCGCCGTGCTGTCGGTGTGACTGCCCGGCCGGCGACGCGGCCACGCGGGTGACGGTAACCATCCGTGCCGAGGGATGTGCCGGCGGTGACGGATCATGGGAATGTCTCGGGCGTCTGCTGGCCTCCGGCTCGCCGAGATGCGGCGACGTGCTCGGCTGCTTCGACCGTCGGCAGCTCGACAACCACCGGCCTGGCCGGGAGGAGATCGGTGGCCGCTTCCTGTCATGCCCGTGGTCCAGTGGGCCGGGCATGCGCAGAGCACCCCTTTAACCTATCGAGTAGATAGGATTTACTGAACACCTGCGCGACAGCACCGCCGACCCCGACCCGGAGTGGCCGTAGCCGGCACCAGAGGTCACCACCGTGGACGGCCGGCGACACCGGCCACCGGACGAGGCGCTGGACTACGGCGCCGGACGGAGGAGTACGTGAGCGAGATCGTTGTCATCTCCGGTAACCCGCGGCCTCAATCGCGTACCCGCGGGCTCGCCGTCTCGGTGGCCGAGGAGGTAGCCCGGCGGGAGAGCGCCGCGCCGCCGGTCGTTCTCGACGTGGCGGGGTACGGCCCGGCCCTGCTGGTACCCGACGGTCCCGGGGTCGCGGACGGCGTGGCCACAGCGCGGGCGGCCCGGGTCCTGGTGGTGGCGACCCCGACCTACAAGGGCAGCTATACCGGAGTGCTGAAGGTCTTCCTCGACCACCTGCCGCACCAGGGGCTGGCCGGAGTGGTCGCGGCGCCGGTCACCGTCGGCGCCACCCCGGCCCAGGCCGCCCAGTCGGAGCGGCACCTGCGTGGCCTGCTCGCCGAGCTCGGTGCCGAGGTGCGGCCCGGCCTGGCGGTGCCGGAGTCCAGTCTCGGCGACCCGGACCTGGCCGCCGGCTACGCCGCCACGCTGCCCGTCCGAGCCTGACACACGGGTTCGCCGCCGGGCTGGCTCCGGTCCGACGTCTACGAGGCCGCCCGGTCATCGCCTTCCTGGGCCGGGCACGCCGACCGCAGCCTCACTGGTCCGGACGCGCCGGTCGCCGTCACTGGTCCGGGCATGCGGGTGGACGCGCCGGTCGCCGTCGCCGGTCCGGCATGCCGGACCGCGCCGCTGCCCTAGGTAGGATCGCCGGCCGGCAGGGGCGGTTACCGGTTGGTCAGGTCCCGGCGTCGCCGTCCTGGTCCGGACGTACGCCGAGCCGGTCGAGCAGGTGCCGGCGCAGCGGACCGAAGCCGGGATGGTCGGGGGCACGGGGGTGGCTTAGCGGTACTGGTGCCTCCTCCACGATGCATCCGTCGTCGAGTACGAGGGTGCGGTCGGCCAGCAGCAGTGCCTCATCCACGTCGTGCGTGACCAGCAACGCGGCGAAGCGGTGCTCGGTGTGCAACCGACCGAACAGAGTCTGCATCTTCAGCCGGGTGAGCGCGTCGAGCGCGCCGAACGGCTCGTCGAGCAACATCAGTACCGGCTCCCGGACCAGTGCCCTCGCGAAGGCGACCCGCTGGGCCTGGCCGCCGGAAAGCTCGGCCGGCCACGCCCGGCCGCGGTCGGCGAGCCCGACCTCGGCGAGCGCGGCGGCGACCCGCTGCCGTACCCCGGGACCCGGCACGCCGAGTGAGACGTTGTCGGCCACCCGTTTCCAGGGCAGCAACCGGTGCTCCTGGAAGACCACCGCCTGGCTACCCGCCCGGGTGATCTCACCGGTCGCCTCGGGGTCGAGCCCGGCCAGGATGCGCAGCAGGGTGCTCTTGCCGGAGCCGCTGCCGCCGAGCAGCGCCACCACCTCGCCCGGCGCGATGGCGAGGTCGACGCCGTCGAGGACGACCGTCTCGCCGAACGCCCGGCGCACCCCGTGCGCGGTGACGACCGGCCGGGTAGCGGTGCTCAGACCGCCTGGAGTCCGCGTCGCCATGTCAGGGTCCTCCTCTCCGCCATCCGCAGCGCCAGATCGGAGAGCAGGCCGAGCAGCGCGTAGACGAGCAGGCCGAGCAGGACCACGTCGGTCTGGCTGAACTCGCGGGCCTCCATCATCAGGAAGCCGATCCCGGTCTGCGCGTTCACCTGCTCACCGACCACCAGACTCAGCCAGGCGGCGCCGAGGGCCAGCCGCAGGCCGAGGAAGAGCGACGGCAGCGCGCCCGGGAGTACGACGTGCCGGATCCGGGCCAGTTGGCCGAGTCCACAGGTACGGGCCGCCTCGACCAGGCGTTCGTCGATGTCCCTGATCCCGGCGTACGTGTTGAAGTAGATCGGGAAGAAAGCGCCGAGCGCCACCAGCGTGATCTTCAGCGACTCGCCGATCCCGACCCAGATGATCAGCAACGGCACCAGCCCGAGGTGCGGCAACATCCGGGCCATCTGCACCGGCGGGTCGACGAGGTCGTCGCCGAGCCGGAGCAGGCCGGCCGTGGCGCCCAGCAGCAATGCCAGCGTGCCGCCGATCGCCAGCCCGATCCCGGCCCGGGTCAGCGAGTCGAGCAGGTGCACGCCGAGGGTGCCGTCCCGGGCGAGCCGCCAGCCGGTCTCGGCCACGGCGCTCGGCGCGGAGAGCTTCTCCGGCGGCAGTAGCCCGGTCTGGGACGCCGCCTGCCAGCCCAGCAGGAGCGCGACCGGGGTGAGGGCGCGCCGCCAGCGTCGGCCCGGTCGCGGTTTGCGGTCGGACCGCCGGGTGCCCGCCGGGACGGCCGGCGACCGGGTGGGCTGCTCGACCAGGGTGTCCGTCACCGGAACACCTCGCCGAACCGGTCGTCCACCAGGGACACCATGTCGACCCGCTCGGGGATCAGCTCCAGTGTGGTGAAACCGTCCGCGATCGCCTGGAGTTCGGCGCCGATCTCCGGGGTCACCGGGGCGAGCGGCTTGGCGCTGCGGGCCAGCGCACGGGCGGTGGTCGGTTCGTCGATCTTCAACTCGGGTGCCAGGATTTTCGTCCGCTGCTCCGGGTTGGCGATGCCCCAGTCGGTGACGCCGCGGTACGTCTCGAGGAACCTCCGGATCTGGTCGGGCTTGCGCTCCAGCGCCTCCGGCGAGACGAGGATGTACTCGCGGTTGCTGGCCAGCCCGGTGGCGTCGGCCAGGATCTTCACCCCGGGCCGCTCGGTCAGCGCGAAGTACGGGTCCCAGATGATCCAGGCGTCGACCTGGTCGTTGTCGAACGCCGGACGCGCCTCGGCCGGCTTGAGGTACTTGACGTTGATGTCCGCGAGTGTCATGTGGTGCGCTTCCAGCAGCTTGACCAGCAGCCAGTTGACGTTCGACCCCTTGTTCAGCGCCACCGTCTTTCCCTTCAGGTCGGCGAAGCCGCGGAATCCCTTGGCCTCCTTGACCAGCACCGCCTCGCCCTGCGGCACCGGTTCCGACGTACCGATGATCCGGAACTTGATTTTTCCGGCCGCGGCGAAGACCGGCGGCGCCTCGCCGACCTGGCCGATGTCGATCGCGCCGGCCTTGAGTGCCTCGGTCAGCGCCGGTCCGCTCTCGAACAGCGACCACTTCGCGTCCGGAGCCTCGCTACGGGCCTTCACCAGGCTCAGTCCGCCGAACCGCTGATAGCCGACGAGTAACTCGCCGGAGTCGGCGCCGGCGCTCTCGTCGCCGCATCCGGCGATCGCTCCGGTCGCCGCCAGCGTCAGGACGAGCAGGCCGGCGAGGAGGGTACGCGGTCGCCGGCCGGAGCGGAGGATCGGACCGGTCGGCCGGGGGCGACCAGCGTCGTCGGACCGCTGGGTGGCGGCGGGTCGGCGACCATCGTCTGTGGACCGCCGAGTGCCGTAGTCGGATCGGCGACCGCTGTCCTGCCACCGGCGAGCGGTGGCGTCGTCGGATCGAAGACGGGGGTGGGGAGGGTCGAGGGTGCGGTGGGACATCGGGATGCTCCTGGAGAGGTGGGATCGGGGCAGCCCGGCCGGATGGCTCCGGTGCGGCTGGGTGACTTGGTCGCGGGCGGGGCGGCTTCACCACGGGCGGGTCGGTCGCCTGGTCGGGTACGGCCGGGTCGGGAACGATGGTCGGTTCGGCTGGCCGACGGAGTGTTCGGGATCGGTCGGTTCGGCTGGCCGACGGGATGCTCGGGATAGGTCGGTTCGGGGTTGGCGGACGGGGTGTTCGGGCTGGTGCGGTTCGGCTGGCCGGCAGCGCATCGTGGAGGCGGTCGGGGCGAGCGCGGCGGGGCGCGGGCGGAGGGGGCGTCGGTGCCGGGCCGGGGCCGCCGGACGCGACCGGGCGCACGTCGCTGTGCCTGACCGCCCGAGTTAGCCTACTAAACCGATAGGATTTATGGATAGGGTGTCGGGACCAGAGATCGGAACGGCGGCACCGGCCGGTGCGCAACCCCCGCTGTCCGCCCGACGCCTACCTGTCCCGCCCGCGACCCGGGCGCAGCCTCACCGGAGAGACACCATGACGCTCACCTTCCACTGGTTCCTGCCGACCTACGGCGACAGCCGGGACATCGTCGGCGGCGGACACGGCCTGCCGGCAGGCACCGCCGGAGGCGCCCGGCCGGCCACCGTGGCGTACCTCGGGCAGATCGCCCGGACCGCCGAACAACTCGGCTTCGTCGGTGCGCTCACCCCCACCGGCGCCTGGTGCGAGGACGCCTGGCTGGCCACCGCGATGCTCACCGAGGTCACCGAGCGGCTGAAGTTCCTGGTGGCGTTCCGCCCGGGACTGACCTCGCCGACCCTGGCCGCCCAGATGGCCTCGACCTTCCAGCGGCTGTCCCAGGGGCGACTGCTGCTCAACGTGGTGACCGGCGGGGAGTCGCACGAGCAGCGCGGCTACGGCGACTTTCTCGACAAGGATGCCCGGTACGCGCGTACCGACGAGTTCCTGCGCGTCGTACGGGCGCTGTGGCGGGGGGAGACGGTCAGCCACACCGGGGAGCATCTGCGGGTGGAGGAGGCCCGGTTGAACCGGCTGCCCGACCCCACCCCGCCGATCTACTTCGGCGGATCCTCCAAGGCCGCCGGCCCGGTGGCGGTGCGGCACAGCGACGTGTACCTGACCTGGGGCGAGCCGCCCGCACAGGTGGCCGGGAAGCTGGCCTGGATCCGGGGGCTGGCCGCCGAGGCGGGTCGGGAACTCCGGTTCGGTATCCGGCTGCACGTCATCGCGCGGGACACCGCCGAGGCGGCCTGGGCGCAGGCGCAGCGGCTGCTCGACGGCATCGCCGACTCCGACGTCACGGCCGTCCAGGCCGGACTGGGCCGCAGCGAGTCCGAGGGGCAGCGCCGGATGCTCGCGCTGCACGGCGGTTCCCGGGACCGGCTGGAGGTGTCGCCCAACCTCTGGGCCGGATTCGGGCTGGTGCGCGGCGGTGCGGGTACGGCACTGGTCGGCAGCCACACCGAGGTGGCCGAGCGGATCGCCGAGTACCACGCCCTCGGCATCACCGAGTTCATCCTCTCCGGACATCCGCACCTGGAGGAGGCGTACTGGGTCGGCGAGGGTGTGCTGCCGATCCTGCGTCGGCGGGGGCTGTGGCAACACCCGGCCGGTGGCGCGTCGGCACCGGTTGCCGAGGTGCCGTTCGCGGCCTCGACGTCGAACGGCACCGCCGGCACCCCGAACGGTGCCGGCCGGTGAGCGATCGGTGATCGGGCCGCTGTCCGGCTGACCGCCTCGTGCCCGGCGACGTGGCCGGGTACGAGGCGGCGGCGCATGCCGGTGGATGAGCGGGTCGGCTGTGTCTGTCGCGCCCAGCCAGCCGGGGAAGACATCCTGGGCGGACACCTCCGGGCGTGCACGCCGTCCGGCCGGTGAGCGGCCGGGGTCGGCGGCAGCCGCGTTTCCGCTCGTCGTGCTGTGCCGGGGGAGGGTGCCGGGTGGTAGCCGGATAGCGGCCGTGACGTTCCCGGCGCCCGCGTCGCCATTTCGGAAAACCGTTCCGTCGCCTATCCGGGCATCGCCCGGCTCCGCCGGCACTCCGGCGACTTTGGGTACGCCCCGCCGGCCGAGATTGTTGACAATATTATTGGCAATAGTGTTGCCCGCACCTATGATCGGTCTGCCTCCGACAAGCGTTGCGGCTTCCGCTCGGGGACGTACCGACGTACTCGCGGAACCGCTCGGAAAGGATTGTCGATGACAGCGTCTCCGATCGGGCGGGGTCCGATCCTCGTGGTAAGCGCACACGCCGCCGACTTTGTCTGGCGCGCGGGTGGCGCCATCGCACTCGGCGCCTCCCGGGGCCAGCAGGTGCACGTGCTGTGCCTCACCTTCGGTGAGAAGGGCGAGTCGCAGGGGTTGTGGAAGCAGCCCGGGATGACCCTGGAGCGGGTCAAGGAGGCGAGACGCGACGAGGCGGGCCGGGCGGCGAAGGTGCTCGGCGCCGAGATCGAGTTCCTCGACGCCGGGGACTACCCGCTGCGGGCCACGGACGACCTCTACGACAGCGTGGTCGCGACCATCCGTCGGGTCAACCCGGCCGTGATCATCACCCATCCGGCCAAGGACCCGTACAACCTGGACCACGCGCTGACCCACGAGATCGTGCTCCGAGCCCGGATGGTGGCCCAGGCCGCCGGGCATGACCGGGACAGCCAGCCGATCGGCGCACCGAACGTGATGCAGTTCGAGCCGCACCAGCCCGAGCAGTGCGGCTTCGTGCCGAACCTGCTGCTGGACATCAGCCCGGTCTTCGAGCGCAAGGTCGAGGCGATGCGAATCATGGGCGCTCAGGGGCACCTGGTCGCGTACTACACCGATCTCGGCGTACGGCGCGGGGTGCAGGCGGTCCGCAACGGCGGCGACCGGTCGATCACGCACGCCGAGGCGTACCAGCGGGTCTTCCCGGTGGTCGGAGGGGAGCTGCTGTGACCGGCCACGTCATCGTCCGTACCGACGCCGCACCGCCGGCCGACGCCGTCGCCCAGCTCGCCCGGCAGGGCGTGTCGACGGTGCACGAGGCCCAGGGCCGGACCGGGCTGCTCGGGCACCTGCTCCGGCCGATCTACCCTGGTGCCCGGATTGCCGGCCGGGCGGTCACCGTCTCGGCCCAGCCGGGCGACAATCTGATGATCCACGCGGCGGTCGAGCAGACCCGGCCCGGCGACGTACTCGTGGTCGGCTTCACCTCGCCCAGCACGGACGGTGCCTTCGGCGAACTGCTGGCCACCTCGTTACGGGCCCGGGGCGTCCTCGGCCTCGTCATCGATGCCGGCTGCCGCGACGTCGCCGCGCTCACCGAGCTGGGTTTCCCGGTGTGGTCCCGGTCGGTCTCCGCGCAGGGCACCGTGAAGGCGAGCCCGGGCTCGGTGAACGTCCCGATCGTGCTCGGCGGCGCCTACGTGCGCCCCGGCGACGTGATCGTGGCCGACGACGACGGAGTGGTGGTGGTGCCGCGCGAACGGGCCGGGGAGGTCGCCGCGGCCGGGGCCGAGCGCGAAGCCAAGGAGGAGGAGAAACGCCGGCAGCTCGCCGACGGCGTGCTGGGGCTGGACATGTACCACCTCCGCCCGCTGCTGGACCGGCTGGGCGTCCGGTACGTCGACGCCACCGACCAGGGTGACCCGCCGGCCACCGGTGCCGGCCCGGCCGCGACCGGCGCCGGATCCACCGGCCCGGCCTGACCGGTCCCGGACCGCACGCCCCGACCAGCCCATGGTCGCCCCGGCCGGCCGCGGACTCCCGCGGCCGGCCGGCCGGGCGGCCGAGCCGCACCGAGGAGGTCGCCGCCGAATGGAGTTCCTGGCATCCGGCCGGAGCGCAAGGTCCGGCCCGGGCCGGACCTTGCGCTCCGGCACGGCCGGATAGCCGCCGGTCCGCCGGGGCGTACCCGGCAATTCGGGTCCTCGGGTCGGTGCGGCCGGATGCGTCAAATGACGTAGCCGGACCCGTCCCGGCCGGTCAGGCTGGCCCGTCACGTGCGTTCCGACCTGCCCCGCCGGCTTCCCTATTTTCTACCTGACAGGTTTCCCGACCTGACGGGACAGGGCGGCTTTCTCTACCTGACAGGACAGGACAGGGCGGCTGGCGGCATCACGGAATCCGGGAGGATCGTCACCACGCTGGCATTCGAACCACTGACCGATCCGACCGGTAACGGCGATCTCACCTCGAACACCACTCTGGCCCCGGCCGAGCGCATTGCGCGACCGTACTCTCAGTCTGTTGAACAATACCAAGCCGAATGCGGCGGTCCTGCTACCGGAAGTCGGCGAACAACTCAAGCGCGGATACGGCGTGCGCGAGGTGGTCCTCGACACCATGCCAGGTACAGGAGAGGGTTCGAGACATCAACAGCCGGGGCAACATCTTCGGTTCCGGCTTCCGGGTGAACGCGACGGTCGGCCGGGCCATCCGGCTGACCGAGATCAATGCGTCCGGGCTCCGCCCGCACATCTCCGACCAGGCCACCCAGGGGACCCCGGCGGAGTACACCTGCTGCATCGCCGAGAACGAGGAGGAGAATGCCTGGCCCGGCTGAACTCGGTGGACGCGCCGACCCTGTTCGCGCTGATCGTGTCCCTCGCCGTCCTGAATTCGGTGTGGTATCTCGCGGCCACCACCGCGAAACGACTCGTCACCCCCTGGCACGACCCCGTCGGCAAACAGTAGAACCATCACCCAGCGGACCCGATCCCGGCCGACGATCGAGCCGGGGTCGGTGCGCTACCGCAGCGAGACCACCAGTTGCTGCGCGCGGTGGTCGGAGGCGCCGTTCGTCGACCCGCCGAAACGGTACGAGTGCACCCGGACCGCCGCCGAGACGAAGGCCCAGTCCAGCCGCCACCAGCGCGGCCAGCCGGACCCGTCCGACCAGGTCGCCGGGTAACGCGCCGAGGACGCGTAGCTGGCATCCCGCAGCCGGTCGGGCAGCTTGGCCAGGTCACCCATCGCCGGACTGGTGTTGAGGTCACCGGCGACCAGAACCGGATGCGGATTGACCCCCACGTCCCGGGCCAGCGCCCGCCACTGCGGCTCGCGCTGCGCGTGTTGCTGCCGGATCACCCGGTAGAACTCCCCGCCGAGCGGGCTGTGGTCCGGAACCAACTGCACCGGCATGTGCAGGTTGTAGACCGACAGCACCCGCCCCGCCCCGAGGTCGAGATCGGTACGCAGCACCTTGTACCGCCACTGCTCGGTGGTGCCCCACAGCGGCGGCGGCATGTCCGGGGCGTCCAGCGGCAGCCGGTGCAGGATCGGATGGCGGGACAGCGTCACCAACTCGCCAGCGACGGCGACGTGGAAGCCCGGGAACTCGGCACGCAGCCGGGCCAACTCCACCTCGCCCGGTCCGGCGGAGTGCTCGTACCAGTACTCCTGGAGCAGGTAGACGTCGGCATCGGCGGCCCGGAGCAGTGCGTACATCCCGGCGGTCTGGCCGCCCTCGTCCCAGTACCCGGTGTTCCAACTGAAGACCCGGACCGCGTCGGCCGGGGCCGGCCCGTCACCGCCGGCGAGCCCGCGCAGGTTCAGCCCGGACAGCGGTCCGCCGAGCAGCAGCGCGGCGGTGGCCAGCAGCGCCACCGGCCGGCGTGACCGGCGGCACGGCGCGGCGGTCCCGGCCAACAGCAGCGGTACGCCGAGGAAGGCCGGCGGCGGCACCGCGTCGACCGCCAGCCACAGCCACCACCGACCGCTGAGCACCAGGTGTGCGACGGTGAAGGCCAGCCAGAGCGCCCCGGCGGCGACCAGTCCGGTGTAGAGCCACCACCGCCAGCCGCGCCGGCCCCGGCCCGGCCGTGCCCCGGCGGCCGCCGGTTCCGCGCCGGCCGCCGGTTCCGCACCGGCCGATGCTGCGCCGCTGGTCGACGCTGCGCCGCTGGTCGATGCTGCGCCGCTGGCCGACGCTGGGCCGCTGAGCGGGGCCGTGCCGCTGTCCGCTGGGGTGATGCCGGACTCCGGTGTCTCGACGGTGCCCGGAGTGCCGGCGGTGGCCGGCCCCCCGGGCAGTAGCCCGTCGCTGCCCGGGACGGCGACCGTCACGCCGGACCCCGCAGCGGGGTCGGGTCGACCGGGAACGAGGCGTCGTAGAGCCTGCGGAACGTGCCGGAGGCGAGCCACTGCACCGCGCCGGTGGCGACCCCGGCGGTGATGGTGACGTTGACCAGGAAGTGCAGCCCGGCGAAGAAGACCAGGAAGGGCACGCCGTGCCGGCGGCGGACGAAGCCGTACATGCCGGCGTCGCAGGCCAGCGAGGCGGCGAGCAGCCCGGCCGGGACGACCAGCCCCCACGGGCCGAGCAGCAGCGGCACCACCAGCGCGGGCAGTACGCCGAACGCGGCCAGGCTGCCCCAGGCCCGGGCGGCGGTCTCGAAGCCCTGCCCGAACCGGCGGGCCCGGGCGTACAGCGGGATCCGCAGCCGCCCCCGGTGAAACAGCTTGCGCAGCAGCCCGCGCAGCTCGTGGTCGTGGTCGTGCCGACCCCTGACCAGCGAGGTGAGCACCAGCCGGTAGCGGCGGCTCAGCCGGTAGCCGTAGTCGACCTCCTCGGTGTGCCGCAGCCCCGGATTGAACGGGCCGATCTCCTCGAAGACGTGCCGGCGCAGCATGCAGACGGCCGGAAAGAGGAACGACACGTCACCTTCCGAACTGATCGACCAGTAGTGATACTGCAGGCCACGGTACCGGGCCACCGCCGTATCGTGCAGCAGCGGCTCGGGGTCCTCGATCCCGCAGACCGCGCCGATCCGCCGGTCGCCGAGGATCAGCCCTACCGCGTTCGTCACCGCGTCCGGGGCCAGCACCAGGTCGGAGTCGACGTAGCAGATCAGCTCGCCGCTGGTGTGCGCGGCGCCGATGTTGCGGGCCCGGCCGCAGCCGCCGTTGCGTCCGGTGCTCACCACCCGTACGCCGAGCGCCTCGGCCACCGCCACCGACTGGTCCGTCGAGCAGTCGTCGACCATCAGGATCTCGACGTTCGGATACGTCTGGTCCAGGATCGATCGAAGGCAGAGGTCCAGCGACTCGGCGTAGTTGTAGTTCGGCACGATCACCGAGACGAGCGGGCCGCCGCCCGGCCGCGCACCGTTCACCGTCATCGGGTGGCCACCTCCGGCCGGTCGTAGAGCCCACGGAACCGGCCCGAGGCGAGCCAGGCGGCCACCCCGGAGATCGCGGCGACCGCGATCACCAGGTTCAGGAAGAAGTGCATCGCGACGAAGTAGCCGAGGAACAGCACGCCGCGTTCCCGGCGGACGAACCGGTACATCGGCAGGTCACCGGCGAGGCAGGCGGCGAGGGTCGCCAGCGGCACCGCCAGGAACGCCGGGCCGAACAGCACCGGCAGCGCGCACGTCAGCACGGTCAGCAGGGCGGCGACACTGACCCAGGCGCGTGGCCCGCTGCTCAGGCCGCCGGGGAACTCCGGCTTGCGGGCGTACATCGGGATGTGCAGCGCGGTGCGGGTGAAGACCTTGCGGACCAGCACGCCCAGGTCGGCGTCGTGGTCGTGCACGCCGCGCACCCGGGGCGAGAGCCAGATCTGGTACCGCTGGGCGAGCCGCATCCCGTAGTCCGCGTTCTCGGTCTCCCGCAGCCTCGGGTTGAACGGCCCGATCTCGGCGAAGACCCGGGCCGGGATCGCCAGCAGTGCCGTGTAGAGGGTCATGATCCGCCCCTCGTCGGCGATCAGCCAGTACGACTGCTGGAGGCAGCGGTACTCCTCCAGCAGGCTGTCCCGGACCAGCGGCACCGGGTCGTAGTTGCCGCAGATCGCCCCGATCCGCGGGTCGGCGGTGAGCAATTCGACCGCATTCGCGACCGCGTCCGGCTTGGCGGCCACGTCCGAGTCGACGAAGAACAGGATCTCACCGCGTGCGTTCGCCGCGCCGAGGTTGCGGGCCGCCGCCGGTCCGGAGTTCGTCGGGGTACGCAGCACACGCGCCCCGTACGACTCGGCGACCGCGACCGAGTCGTCGGTACTGCAGTCGTCGACCACGATCAGTTCCAGCCGCGGATAGGTCTGGGCCCGCAGCGCGCCGAGGCACAGCCCGAGTGCCCTGGCGTAGTTGTAGTTCGGCACGATGACCGAGACGAGCGATGTGGTCATCAAGAGCCGCCCGAGAAACCGCTGGCGTTAGCCATGGGGAGGAGAGGGCGGTCGGGCGTGGTGTTGGTTGTCGGCATGGTGTCGACTCCTCGGTGTGGGCGGAACTGTCAGATGGGCCTGAGATGCTGCTGGGCGTGGGCGAGACGGTGGGGTACCCCGTCCGATTGCGTCCTGGCGCGACTGTGGATGGCGTTAAAGGTCCAGCCAGTGCACCAGGTGGGGATAGCGGGCACCGAGTTCCGCCAGGGTCAGCGTGGCGCCGATCAGGACGGCGCTGGCCACGATCATCCGGTCCCGCAGCACGGCCCGGATCGGGTCCCCACCGGACTGCTGGACCAGTACGGCCTGGAGGTAACGGAACGCGGCGAGCAGACCGAGCGGCACCACCACGGCGAGGGTGACCGGGCGCCAGTGCCCGAGTGGCGCGTCGGTGTTCAGGTAGAGCAGGAAGGTGATGCTGGCCAGCGCGGTGTTCAGCCCGAGCAGGTGGTCGGCGAGCAGCACGTTGTAGCCGGCCAGCGCCGGCCGGTGCGCCGAACCGGCGGCGGCCAGCTCGTGCCGCCGCTTGCCGAGGATCAGCACCAGGCAGCCGGCGAAGACGGCGGTGAGCAGCAACCCGGACGGCGGCGCCCCGGTGGCCGCGTACCCCTGGAGGACCCGCAGCACGAAGCCGGCGGCGACCACGCAGATGTCCAGCATCGGCAGGTGCTTGAGCCACCGGCTGTAGGCGATGCTGAGGCAGAGGTAGCCGACCAGCGGCCACCACGGCAGTTCGGGTCCGACCAGCACCAGTCCCAGCAGCAGCCCGGCCAGCCCGACCGCGAGCAGCCAGGCCAGCGGGACCGGGACCAGGCCGGCGGCGACCGGACGGTTCCGCTTGACCGGATGGGTGCGGTCCAGCCGGCGGTCGACGATGTCGTTGACGACGTAGATCGTCGATGCGGCCACCGTGAACACCAGCACGGCCCAGCCGGTACGCAGCACCGCCGACCCGGTCCACAGTGGCGTGTCGAGCAGCGCCAGCGGTACGGCCAGCAGGTTCTTGACCGCGTGGCCGGGCCGGGTCAGCACCAGGAGTTGCCGGGCGAGCCGGGGGACCCGGAGGCTGCGCCCCGGGCTGGCCGGTACGGCGGTCTCGACGACGGTCTCGACGGCGGTCACCCTCGACCCCGATCAGCAGAAGACACCTGCGACTCCGATCAGAAGAAGATCTTCGCGAGGGAGAGCGCACCCTGCCGCCACGGGTCGCGGCTGGTCCGCCCGTCCCGCGACGGGCGCGCCAGGTGGCGTTCGGCGCGCCACCACTCGTACGTGCGCAGGATCGCGTCCTCGTTGGACAGCTTCGGGGCGAAGCCGAGCCGCTGCGCGGCCTTGTCGATGCTCACGTAGGAGTCGTGCCGGAGCTTGTGCAGCAGCCGCCCGTAGACCGGGGAGAGCCGGCTGCGTTCCAGCAGCTCCAGGGTGAACAGCGCCGGCCGGGCGGGCACCCCGATGACCCGCTTGCCGTGCCCGGCAGCGTCCAGCACCGCCTGGAAGTCCTCGCGCAGGGTGCGGAACCGCTCCGCGGCGAGGTTGTAGGTGTCGTCGGCCACCTCGTCCGGCGCGGCCAGTACGGTGAGCACCGCGTCGACCAGGTCGTCGACGGCGAACATCTGGATCCGCACGTCGCCCCGGCCGAGCACCGGGAAGTTCCGGCCCTCCTCGGCCCACTCGAAGAGCATCGCGAACAGCCCCATCCGGCCCGGCCCGAGAAAGGTCTTCGGCCGCAGGATCGCGACCGGCAGGCCACCGGCCCGGTACCGTTCGGCGATCTCCTCGGCGGCCACCTTCGCCGCGCTGTACGTGTCGACCGGCTCCCGGGGATGCTCCTCCGGCGTCGGCACCTGCCGGGGCAGCCCGTACACGGCGGTCGACGAGACGTGCAGGACCCGGTCCACCCGGGCCTTGCGGGCGGCCCGCAGCACGTTCCCGGTGCCGTCCACGATGATCGAGCGGATCTCGGCGGCCGGATAGCTCGGCAGCGCCGCCGCGCAGTGCAGCACCGCCGTCGCGCCGTCGGTGGCCCGGTCCATCACCCGGGGATCGCGGATGTCGCCGACCACGGTGACGCCGGGTTCCGCGCGCAGGTCCACCCCGCACACCTGGTGCCCGTCGGCGGTCAGCCGCTCGACCAGCCGGGAGCCGAGCATCCCGGCCGCGCCGGTCACGGTGATCACCACAGTGAACCCTTCTCAACCTCCCCTTGCGGTCCGTCGGACCGCAGGGTCGAATGCTGTGCGTGAGCGCCGCGTGGTTCAGGTTGAAAAGGGTTCAGCGTGGACCCCACCTTCTGCGCGACGAACCGGGTGACCAGCTTGGCCAGGCCCTGCTCCAGTACCTCGCCGAGCGCGTCGGTGGCGCGCTGCACGTCGGCCGGGTCGGTGACCAGGGACGGCCCGAGGATCAGCGGGTTGCGGCCGTTGAGGGTGTAGTAGGTGAAGATGTCGTGATCCCGGTAGAGCGCGTTGATCACCGCGCAGGTGACCAGCTTCGCCTTGAACCTCGGGTCCCGGGCCATCCCGGCGGGGGCGAGCCGGGCGACCAGGTCGAGGATCTTCGGGCCGCCGTCGATCTGTACGCCCCAGAGCGCGCCCGCCCCGGCGACCCGGCCGACCGCGTCGGGAAACTCCTTGGCCAGCCGCTTCAGCGCCGGCTCCAGCACCCGCTCCAGCTCGCGGGCCCGGGCCGGATAGTCGTCCTCCACCACGATGTTGATCGCCTCCAGCGCGGTGACGCACTCCTCGCCCATCCCGTAGTAGGTGGTGCTGGTGCTCTGCAGTAGCGCGTCGGTGAGGTTGTCGTACGCCTTCCGGAACACCCTTTCCCGCGCGACGAATGCAGAAATCGATGACTTTCCACCGCCGAATGACTTGGATGTGGTAAGGACGTCCGGCACCAGCCCCGGATACCGCATGAAGTAGAAGAGGCTGCCGGTCTTACCCCAACCGGTGTAGATCTCGTCGAAGATGAGCACGATGTCGTGCCGGTCGCACATCTCCCGAATGCCACGGAGGAAATCTTCATCGCACCATGTCACGGTGGAGGCGCTGAACGGCTCGACGATGAGAGCGTAGACATCCCCCGGATGCGCCTCGACCGCCTCCCGGACGGAGTCCAGATTCCCATAGGTAAATGGAACTATGCCGGGAATGGTGGGAAAGCTGAACGACGGCTGTCCGGTCAGCCCACCTGAAGCGAGCAGCTTTCCGTGGAACCCGCAGTCGGCCCGCAGGATGGTGCCGCGCCGGCCGCCGTGGTACTTGTACGCCAGCTTCACCGCCCCCTCGACCGCCTCCGCGCCCGAGTTGGGCAGGAACGACATCTGCAGGTCACCGGGGAGGAGTTGGGCCAGGTTGTGGCCGAGCGCCGCCAGGTACGGCGAGAAGTACGTCTTGTGCACCTCCATCCGCCGCTGAGACGCGAACCGTTGCCGGGCGGCCAGGATGCGCGGATGGTTGTGACCGTGGTTGAGGACCCCCACGCCTCCGGTGAGGTCGAGGACGCGGCGGCCGTCGCGGAGCACCAGGTGCGCGCCTTCGGCGTGGTCGACCAATTCCCGGCCGAACCCGAACGAGGTCATCAGGCTGACCTGGCTCGCGTTGACGTAACGACGATAGAGGTCGTGCACCTCGCGAACGGTGAGTCGATCGCAATCGGACAGGCTGACCAGATTGGGCATGTCGTGACGCTATCGATTAGTACGGGATCTTCTCTGGACCGGTGCTGTACGCAACCTTGACTACGTAAGGCAACGCTTGCCAGTCGACAACCGACTGGATAGCTTGGTCGCGACAGAGTAGATCTCGGAATGTCAATGTCCCTGACGGTTGTCCCGCAATCTGCGCTGAGGTGGGCGAACATGTCGCCGACGGTGTCGGTCATCATCCCCGTACACAACGGCTCGAAGACTCTCCGCGCGTGCCTGGCGGCCGTCTACGCGCAACGGCACCCGGTCACCGAGGTCATCGTCGTCGACGACGCCAGTACCGACGACACCCGGGAGATCGCCGCCGAGTTCCCGTGCCGGCTGCTGGTCATCGACCACAACACCGGACCGGCGGCCGCCCGGAACCGGGGCATCCGGGCCAGCACCGGCGAGCTGCTGTTCTTCGTCGACTCCGACTGCGCGCCCGAGCCCGACGCCCTCAACAACGCCCTGGCGATCCTCACCGAGCAGCCCGACGTCGCCTGCGTACACGGCATCTACGCGCTGCGACCGCTCTTCGACGACGGCCCGGTCGAGGCGTACCGGCTGCTGCACGGCCACTACTGGCGGCTGCGCCACGTCGGCCGGGTCCGCACCACACTCTTCGCGGTCTGCCTGATCCGCCGGGCGGTCTTCACCGACGTCGGCGGATTCGACGAGCGGCTGCGCGCCTCCGAGGACGTCGAGATCGGCGACCGGATGGGCGACCGGTACGGCATCGTGCTGACCGACACGGTGGTCTGCCGGCACGACGACGACAGCCACCTGGGCCGGCTGCTGCGCAAGCAGTTCGGCCGCTCCCAGCTCCTCGTCCCGGTCGCCCGGGCCGAGCGCGGGCCGGCCGGGATCCGGGCCAACACCCCGGCCGGGCTGCTCAGCGCCGCCCTCGTGCCGCTGACCCTGCCGCTCGGCCTCCACACCCCGGTACTGCTGGCGGTCCCGTTCGCCCTGCTGGGGCTCTTCGTCGCCGCCGACCCGGGACTGCTGCGCTTCGTGGTACGCCGGCGCGGCCCCGGCTTCGCGACCTTCTTCTACGCGGTGCATCTACTCGTCCAGTTGGCCGTCGTCGCCGGTGCCGTCGTCGGCGGGCTGCGGCACCTGGTGGACCGGGACTTCGGCCCAGCCCGGGTGGCCGCCGCGAAATCGCCGCGATGAACGGGTCGTCGATCACCGGGCGGGCGCGGCTCCCGGTCCGGCGGAACCTCGGCCCGGACGAGGCGGGGCGGCGATGACCGCGGAGCCGGGCACCGGGCGGATCTCCTGGCCGTACCTCTCGGCCCAGGCGCTGCACTATCTGTTGTTCGCGCTCCGGGCCCAGCAGTTCCGGTGCCGCCGGCCGATGCTCGGCGACCGGCACCGGCCGGTCTTCGGGGTGGCCGGGCACAGCGTGGCGCTGACCATCGACGACGGACCACATCCCGAGTGGACGCCCCGGATGCTGGACCTGCTCGACCGGCATCGGGTCCGGGCCACGTTCTTCCTGATCGGCGCCCGGGTCGCCGAACACCCCGAGCTGGCCCGCCGGATCCGCGAGGCCGGCCACCTGGTCGGCAACCACTCGATGTCGCATCCGCAGCCGTTCGCGGCGCTGCCGGCGCAGCGGCTGCGTACCGAGATCGTGGCGGCGCAGCGGCGGATCGAGGACGCCGTCGGCATCACGCCCCGGCTGTTCCGCGCGCCCGGCGGCAACTGGTCGCCGACGGTACTGCGGACCAGCGCCGACCTCGGTCTGGCGCCGGTGGACTGGACGGTCAACCCGAGCGACTGGCGCAGCCCGGGAGTGGACCGGATCGTCCGGCGGCTGTCCCGGAGCCGACCCGGGCACGTCCTGCTCTGCCACGATGGCGGCGGGGACCGGTCGCAGACCGTCGCGGCCCTGGAGACCGTACTGCCCCGGCTGATCGACCGGGGACTGCGGTTCGTCGTACCCGGTGCCGACCGGTAGGTGACGACGTGCCGTTCTGTCGTACGACGACGCCGGGCAATGCCGCCCGGCCGTGCGGGGGGAAGCAGCGATGCCTGTCTAGGGGGAAACGAAGATGTCGGAAGACGACCTGAAGATCCTGCTGCTCGGCCCGATCCGGGCCGAACGGGGAGGTACCAACCTCTACCTGGGCACTCCCCGGCAGCGGGAGGTGCTCGCCGTACTGGCGCTGCGCTGCGGGATGGTGATGTCGGTGCCGCAGATCGTCGACGCGGTCTGGAACGGGCGCCGGCCCGACTCGGTGGAGAACATGGTGCACACCTACATCGGTCGGCTGCGCCGGGTGCTGGAGCATCCCGGCCGGCCGCCGGCACTGGCCCGGGTGCTCCGCTCCACCCGCCCGGGATACACCCTCGACATCCCGGCGGTCGCGGTCGACGTCACCCGGTTCGAGCACGACGTCAGGGTGGCCCGGGCGGCCCGGGCCCAGGGCGAGTTGTCCCGGGCGCTCGGCTGTTTCCAGCAGGCGCTGGCCCGCTGGTCCGGCCTGGCACTCCAGGAGGCGACCGGGCCGCTGGCCGAGGCGGAACGGATCCGCCTCACCGAGCTGCGTCAGGACGCGGTAGAGGAGGCCACCGGGGTACGCCTGCTCCTCGGCGACGTGGAGAACCTCGTCTCCGAGCTGCGCTGCATGCTCGCCGAGCAGCCGATGCGGGAGCGGCTCTGGGAACTGCTGCTGGTCGTGCTCGGCCAGACCTCGCGGCGGGCCGAGGCGCTGACCGCCTTCGAAGACGCCCGGGTCACCCTGGCCGACCGGCTCGGGGTGGAGCCGGGGCACCGGCTCCAGGACCTGCACCGGCGGCTGCTGCGCAGCGAACCGGTCACGGTGCGGCCGTGGTGGGAGCGGCGGGTCCCGGTCTAGCCCCGGAGACGGGCTCGGCACGGCCCGCTTGGGCCTGGCCCGGCTCGGCGTGACCCGGCTCGATGTCCGGCTCGGCGGGATCCAACCCGGCGGATCCGCCGCGCCTGGAAAAGCCACCGGCCCGTCCGGTCGCCTCCGGACCGGTGAGGACGAAGAAGGCACCGGCAGGACTGTCCCCGAGGCGCGCGGGGACCTCCTCGGCGATGGAGAGGCCGCAGGCCCGGACGACCCGGGCGAACTCCTCGGCAGGGGCTTCGTCGTAGATCTGCACGACGATCCGGCCCCGGGGCGTCAGCATCGCGGGCAGCCGGCGTAGCAGGTCGGCGGCCTCGGCCCCGGTCAGGTAGTAGACGACCTCACGGAGCAGGATCGCGTCGTACCGCCGCGCGGTGTCGAAGGTGCGGATGTCGGCCACCTCGAACGACGTGTCCGGCCGGTCCAGCGCCCGAGCCGCCTCGATCGCCCGGGAACTGAGGTCCACACCGTGGTAGTGCCGGTAGCGACCCGGCGCCAGCGGCAGGTTCGCACTGGTGCCGCAGCCCAGGTCCAGGATCGTCGGCCGGGGCGCCCAGGTCTCGATCAGCGACAGCGGCATGTTCCCGTCGGACATGTCGTCGAGATAGCGCCAGAACCCCAACGCGTACTGCGCGTTCCACCACGCCCTGTTCATTCTTGGATTGGATCGGATCAGCACCCGTACCGGAACTCGGATCAGCCGCGCCACCGCACGGACCAACGCATTCGACATGGTGTCACCGACATTTCTCGATGTGGGACGGATCCCGGAAGCTCCGGGAATGACGCTATCGATGTTCCTGGCCGGCCTACCGGCCGGAAGGGAGGTCGGGTCAGCCGGTCAGCGCGGGGTCGACAGCCCGGCGGAGGCCGAGCCGGCGCCGGTGGACGTACTGGGCGAGCAGCAGCCCGCCCGCGCCGACCGCCACCTCGCTGACCGCGCAGACCAGCCGGCTGGTCAACACCACCGGGGCGGCGACCGAGACCGGCATCACGGTGGCCAGCCCCACCATCAGCACCGCCTCCCGGACGCCGAGCCCGTCCGGGACGACCATCACCAGCAACCCGGCCACGGTTGCGGCGGCGAAGCCGGCCACACAGACCAGGTAGGAGCGCAGCGGCGGGGCGCCGGCGGTCACCGCCAGCAGCCAGAGATGGTGCCCGGAGATCACCCAGGAGAGCGACTGCGTGGTGATCGCCCGCCGGATCCCGGCCCGGGACGCGCTGACCTGCGGAGGTGGCCGCCGCAGCAGCCGCGCCGCCCCGGCGAGCCCCCGGTTGAGCAGGTCCGGGCGGACGAAGAGCGCCACCAGCGGGAGTACGGCGAGCAGCATCCACCCGGCCGCCCGGTCGAGCACCGCCGGTCCGGCCGCGAGGCCGACGGTCATCCCGGTCAGCGCCACCACCACCCAGCTCAGCAGGAAGACGCCGGCCAGCCGGACCGCCCCGACGTTGATCTCCTTGCCGAGCCGGAGCAGCACCGGCAGCGCGACGAACCGGCCCGGGACGAACTTGGCGAGGAACCCGACGAAGAACAGCCGCGCGGCGGTCCACCGGTCCACCGCCGCGCCGAGGTCGACGAAGAGCGCCTGCCAGGAGTGGTACCCGAGGAGCAGCCCGACCGAGTTGATCAGCAGCGCGCCGCCGAGCACCAGTCCGACCCGGACCGGATCGAGCCGCTGCGCCAGTGCGCGCACCGGCGTCCAGTCCTGGTCCCGCAGGAACAGCACCAGCCCGACCGTCAGGGCCAGCACGAAGACCACGACCAGCAGTTGGTTGACCCGCCGCCACCAACCGGACCGCCGCTCGACCGCGCGCCGCACCGCCTCGACCAGCACGCCCACGGAGCCGGTCGAACCGGTCGAGCCGGCGGGATCGGTAGCTCCGGTCGCACCGACGGGGTCGGTCGGGCCGGTGGGCCCGGTCGCCCGGGCGGGGGCGGTAGCTGCGAACGCACCAGCGGGACCGGTCGAGCCCAGCGGGCCGGCGGGCCCGGTCGAGCTGGTCACCGGGTCGACTCCGGGGCCAGTGGGGCGACCCGGCCAGGGCGGGGGCGCCGGAGCAGCGCCCGACCCAGCCCGAGCGCCAGACCGGCGAACTCGGTCAGGTGGGTCAGGAACCGCATCGCGGTGGCGAAGAGCAGGAAGCCCGCCCCACGCTGCCGGAGCGCGAATCCGAGCAGCGCCCGGTCCGCGCCGAGGAAGGCGACCACCCCGCCCAGCGGCACCAGCAGCAGCCACGGCGACCAGACGGCCAGCGCCAGCCCGGCCACCGCGAGGGCGCTGCCCAGCAGCCCGACCACCGAGCCGAGGTCGATCCGGTGCGGTGCCCGCCGGTCGGCGGACTGCACGGTGGACGCCGCCGGTCCGGGCGCCCAGCGCGCCGCGACGACCGCCCCGGCGTACGTCCGGGCTCGGCGGAAGTGCTCTGACAGGTACGGCCCCAGCCGGTCCACGTCGTCGTGCCGACCCAGCACCCGGTCGCTGGTGCGGATCTCGTACGACGCCGGCAGGCGGGTGCCGAACTCGACGTCCTCGGCGTCACGCAGCCGTTCGTCGAAGCCGCCGACCAGTTCGAAGACCACCCGGGGAACGGCGGTGAGCGCGAACATGGTGATCGCGGTGGCCCCGATGTCGCGGCGCCGCCAGAAGTGCTCGAAGAGCGTCTTGTAGGACTCGACCGGCCCGTCCGGGAACAGGGGGGTCAGATCGTAGATCCCCTGCACCACGCCGCAGCCGGGATGCGCCCGCAACTCGGCCACCGCCCCGGCCAGCGCGTCGGGTGCCAGCGCGATGTCCGAGTCGACGAAGAACAGCAGGTCCCCGCCGGCCCGGGCGGCTCCGGCGTTCCGGGCCGCGGAGACGCCCCGGTTCACCGGAAACGCCAGCACGGTGCAGGGAAACTCGGCCGCGATCTGCCGGGACCGGTCGGTGCTCGCGTCGTCGACGACGATCACCTCGGCCGCCGGCCGGGTCTGTGCGTAGATCGCCGCGAGACAGGCCCGGAGAGTCTTCTCCTTGTTGTAGTTCGGAACGATGACCGACACCCGCGCGAATTGCGGGTCGACGGTGTGGTCGAGTGGAGACAATGCGCCTGGTCACCCCCTTTTTCCCGGCGGGCCGGTAAACGGTAGCAACCGGCGTACCGCAATTTCTGGAGCCGGCCTGGATTACCCAGTGCGACGGCGGCGGCGTTCGGCGGACGGTAAACAAAACTCGGCCAGCCGGTCGGCCGGGACCGACCATCGGGTGACCGTCGGGGCGTAAGTGAACCGTAAGGCCCGCCCCGCAGAGTAGCTGGCGTCGAGGCCGGCGGCACCGGACGCCGGATCGACGGACCATCGGAGGAGGGAACAGTACCGTGAAATCTTCAACGGCACGCGGCCTCGCAGCGGCCGCGATCGTGACGGCGGCCGCGCTGGCCGTACCGGTCGGCGCCGCCGGGGCGGCCGGGGCTGCGGACTGGTCGGCGGCCTGGGCGACCGGCGTGCACCACCCGGTGCCCGGCAACGACTGGGACGGGCCCAACTGGTCGGTCGACGGCTTCACCGGCGAGTCGGTACGGCAGGTGGTGCGGGTCAGCGTCGGCGGCACCCGACTACGGGTGCGGCTCTCCAACCGGTACGGCACGCAGCCGCTGAGGCTGGCCGGTGCGACCGTCGGCAGTTCCGGCGGCGGCGCCACGGTCCGGCCCGGCACGCTGCGACCACTCACCTTCCAGTACCGGTCGTCGGTGACCGTCCCGGTCGGGGCCGAGGTGGTATCCGACCCGGTCCGCTTCGGGGTCGCGGCGCTGGACCGGCTGGCCGTCACCTTCTACTTCGCCGAGGGGTCCGGGCCGGCCACGTTCCACCAGGGCGGCCTCACCACCACCTACCGGGCCACTGGCGACCGGCGAACGGAGCCCGGCGCCGAGGCGTTCGGCGGCGCCACCAGCCACTCCTGGTACTACCTGACCGGCATCGACGTCTCCGGGCCGGCGCCGCGGCGGGCCGGAAGGGGCGGATCCGACGGTCGTGATGCCGCCTGGGGCACAGTGGTCGCGTTCGGCGACTCCATCACCGACGGCTACGGCAGCAGCCCCGGTGCCGACAACCGGTACCCGGACCAGTTGGCCGAGCGTCTCGTCGCCGGAGGTCGCCGGCTGGGCGTGGCCAACCTCGGGATCAACGGCAACAAGCTGCTCGCGGATTCGCCCTGCTACGGCGAGCGGGGGGTGACCCGGTTCCACCGGGACGCGCTCGGCCAGCCGGGCGTGCGCGCCGTGGTCGTCCTGCTCGGCACGAACGACATCGGCGGGGGCGGCTTTCCGGACTTCGGCTGCGGCGCCTCGCCGGTGGTGACCGCCGCTGAGGTGGTCGACGGGCACCGGGCGCTGGTCCGGGCCGCGCACCGGCGGGGCATCCAGGTGGTCGGCCTGACAATCCCGCCATGGAAGGGGGCGCTCGGCTACGACACCCCGGCGAACGAGGAGGTCCGGGACCGGGTGAACGATTCGCTCCGCGCGGGTGTCGGGTACGACGCCCTGGTCGACCTGGACCGGCTCCTCGCCGACCCGGCGGACCCGGACGCCCTGCGACCGGAGTTCGACGCCGGTGACCGGCTGCACGTCAACGACGCCGGGGCGGAGCTGATCGCAACTGCGGTCGCCCGGGCGCTGCGCTGAGCCGGGCCGCTACGTCCAGGAGGGACGAACGATGACCGACGCGAAGCTCGACGAACACGTCCGGGCCACCTACTCGGCCGAACACCAGGCCATCATCGGCGTGCTGCGTGACCTGATGGTGGACGCCGCACCGGGCGCGCGGGAGGTGATCAGCAGCGGGTCGCTCGCCTGGCGGGGCGAGCGGATCCTGGCGATCGTCAGCCCGAGCAGGACCCACCTCACCTTCGCCTTCGCCCGGGGCGCGGAGTTCACCGACCGGCACGGCCTGCTGGCCGGAGTCGGCAAGGCCACCCGGCACATCAAGATCAAGAAGCCGGACGCGGTGCCCCTCGGCGCGCTACGCGACTACATCCGGCAGGCGGTGGCGCTGGACGGGCGGTGAGCCGCCCGGCTGCCCCGGCCGGGCGGCGGGCGGATCGCGGTGACCGGGCCGCCGCGTGACGCCAGCACCGCCGCGCAGGGCGTACGGCGGTGCTCCGTCCGGTGCCCTGCCGGTCAGAGCGGCGGCCACGCGTTGGCCAGCAGTTGCCGGAAGTGCGCCGGGAACCACTCGCCGACCGGTGGGGCGTTCTGCATCGCACCACTGGTCACCGTGGGGAACAGGTGCGGGCGGTACGTCGGGTCGCACATCGGCTCGTACGGCCGGTGCGCCCCGAGCACGTCACTGGCACCGTCGGACTCGCCGGGCGGCTTGATCCAGGCGTACGCGTCGATGCCGGCCTCCGGCGCCGCGACCGGCCGTACGCCGAGTCCGGCGCCGGCCTGGTTGCACCAGTTGCCGAGGTAGCCGCGCCGGTCGGTCCGGCCCGCCTCGACGTACTCCTCGGCGCTGGTCGACGGTCCGGGGCCGGTGGGCCGGTCCGGGCCGCCCCACCCGTTGCGCGAGGTGTCGACCAGCATGCCGATCCGCGGGGAGAAGCCGCTGGCGACCAGGAGCTGGCGCAGTTGCTGGGCGTACGGCAACTCGTCGACGTAGGCGTTGCCGGCGATCCAGGCCGTGTCCCGTACCGGCTGGCCGTTGACCACGTCGTCGGCGTCGAGGTACGGCTCGCGCAGCACCGAGTAGTTGGCCACGTTGACGGTGACGCCGTGTACGGCCGAGGGAGTGCTGCCGGCGGTGGTGGCCGCCTGGTACAGCAGCGCCGCCGCCGCGGCCCCGTCCGTCGACCACCCGAGCTGGCCGTGGTGGCTGGCGTCCAGATAGGCGTAGACGTTGGGTACGGTGGCCAGTCGGGCCAGTGCGTAGCCGATGCCGGCGAGGTAGCTTCCCCGGGCCTTGACCTGGTCGCAGCCGGCGGTCGCGGCGGGGCGGGGCGAGGTGTGGGTGACCAGGTTGGGCAGCGAGTTCGGCTCCACGACGGTGACGATCCGCAGCCCCGCGTAGCTCGAGTCGGCGAGAATCGCCACGATCGGGTCGACGAACTCGGTCCGGTACCGGTCGAGTTCGTCGATGGCCAGCTCGCCGTAGCTGACCCGGCGGTTGCAGTCCCGCCCGGGCAGGTTGTAGAGGGTCAGCTGCACCAGGTCGGCGCCGTGCGCCAGGGCCGTGTCCAGGTGGGCGCGCAGCCCCATCCGTCCGGACGTGCCGTCGATGGCGGCGATCCGGTCCAGCCACACCGCGGTCGGCTGGTCGGCGACCGCCGCCCCGCCCGGTTCGGCGCGGGCCCGGGCGGACCACTCCGGGTTCACATACGCCGTCGCACCGACGTAGGGGTTGTCCACCGAACCTCGCTCGACCTCGGCGGCGCGGGCGGGGGAGGCGGCCGGGCCGGCCAGCAGGGCCAGCGCGGTCAGCATGGTCAGGGCCCGACGCGGTCCCGCCGACGCGGGTACGGGTAGCGGCAGTGTCATGGTTCGCTCACCCCGCGAGATCCAGCCGTCCGGGAGACGGCTATTGATGATTATGAATTGATAATACTATCCGGTCCGCCCGGTCGGCGGGGTGCCGCCGTCGTCCGGTCACCTCTCCGGGACAGGCCGGACGCTGGACGATCGGGTAGCCGGAGTGTCCATCCCGGACGGTCCGCAGCCGCGCCGCTCGATAGGCTCCGGTACCCGCACGGAAAGCGCCCAGGACACCGCGCGGCGCTCACGCATTGCGTCTGACCTTGCGGTCCGCCGCACCGCAAGGGGAGGTTGAAAAGGGTTCAGTGGGGGAAGGCACCAGACCGGCCCGCGCAGCCACGGTGGGCCCGGCTCCTCGGCGCGGCCGGCGTGTTCATCATCTACTCGGCCGGGCGGCCGGACGGTCAGCCGGGGGTACGGCCGACGGCGTACCGGAACGCGTTGTCCAGGTGATAGCCGCCGTCCGGCTGCCGGAACGGGCGGGCCGCGTCGCGCACCGTCGACGCGGTGGCGGCCATCGTCTCCGGGTCCTCGCCGAGCAGCACGCCACGCACCAGCGCGTCGTCGTCGGGCGCGTACCAGGGGACCGGGACCAGCCCCGCCACGACCACGTCGAGCCCACCGTCGGCGAGCAGCCGCTCAAGGCCACCGGGCTGCCGCAACTCGCCGTCGGGCAGCGGCTCGTCGCCAGCGGCGTCGGCGACGGCCCGCTCGACGATGTCCAGATCGTTGTGCCGCCCCTCCGCCCAGTTGGCGATCGCGACCAGGCCACCGGGCCGGGTGACCCGGACGCACTCGGCCAGCGCGTCCAGGGTGTCCTCGGCGAACTGCACGGCGTTGACCGAGGTGACCAGCTCGAACGTGTGGTCCGGCCAGGGCAGCCGCTCGGCGTCGCCGACCCGGAGGTCGGCGGCCGGCACCCGGGACCGGGCCAGCGCCAGCATGCCGGGCGCCGGGTCGACCCCGGCGGTCACCGCGCCGAGCCGGTCGAGATATCCGAGCAGGTCACCACCGCCGCAGCCGACGTCGAGCACCCGGGAACCAGGCCCGATCCCACTCGCCGCCACGACCGCCCGCCAGACCGGCTCGGCGAAGCCGCCCCACAGTTCGGCCCAGCCGGCCGCGACCGCCGACCAGCGGTCCGGATCCGCCCCGTCCACCCACCCCTCCTCCGATGACGTCCGTCCGGCCGGCGCCGACGGGCGCGTTCCCGCACAGCGGCGGGGAGCCCGCTGGCACCCTGCTTCAGCCGTCGCGCTGGTCGCGACCGACCTCGCGGTCCCGGCGTACCGTCGCCTTGCGGCCCTTGATGGTGCTCTGCCGGAGCCGCGTGATCACCTCGTTCGCCGCCGACCTCGGCACCTCGACCAGCGAGAACCGGTCGGCGATCTCGATCGAGCCGATCTCCCGGCCGCTGACCCCGGTCTCGCCGGTGATCGCCCCGACCAGGTCCTGCGGCCGGATGCCGGCCCGCCGACCGACCCCGATGAACAGGCAGGCCATGTCGCCGGAGCGGGGCCGGCCGCCGCGCCGGTCGTCCCGGCCACCGTCCCGGCCGCCGTCGCGCCGGGCCCGACCGTCCCGGTCGGTCCGGAACGCCACCTGCGGGATGTCCTCCTCCTCGTCGACCGGGCCGCCGCCCGCCGACTCGTGCGCCAGCTTCACCGCCGCCAACGCCACCTCCATCACGTCGAACTCGTCGGTGAGGGTCTCCACGATCACCCGGAACGGTTCGAGGTCGTCCTCCAGCAGGCTCTCGTGCAGCGCCGCCCGGGTCATCTCCAGCCGCCGGGTCCGCAGGTCGGCCACGGTCGGGATCTTGTCGATCGAGATCCGCTGCCCGGTGGTCCGCTCGATGGTCTTGAGCATCCGGTGTTCCCGGGGCTCGGCCAGGGTGATCGCCACCCCCTGCCGACCGGCCCGGCCGACCCGTCCGATCCGGTGCACGTACGACTCCGGCGCCGACGGCACGTCGTAGTTCACCACGTGGGTGAGCTGCTCGATGTCCAGTCCCCGGGCGGCCACGTCGGTCGCCACCAGCAGGTCGGCGGTGCCGGCCCGGAGCCGGCCCATCACCCGGTCCCGCTGCTCCTGGGTCATCCCGCCGTGCAGCGCCTCGGCCCGGTAGCCGCGACCGTTCATGGTCTCGGTCAGCCGGTCGACCTCCTCCCGGCTGCGGCAGAAGACGATCGCCGCGGTCGGCGCCTCGACGTCGAGTACCCGGCCGAGGGCGGCCGGCTTGTGCGACCGGGCGACCACGTACGCGGTCTGCCGGACCAGCGGAGCGGTGCCGGTCGGCGCGGGCTGCCGGCCGATCTCGATCCGGGCCGGGTCCCGCAGGTACTGCCGGGCCATCCCGTCGATCCGGGCCGGCATGGTGGCGGAGAAGAGCACCGTCTGCCGCTGCTCGGGTACGTGTTGCAGGATCGCCTCGATGTCTTCGGCGAAGCCCATGTCGAGCATCTCGTCCGCCTCGTCCAGCACCACCGTGCCGAGGCCCTCCAGCCGCAGGGTGTCCCGGGCGATGTGGTCCAGGGCCCGCCCCGGGGTCGCCACCACCACGTCCACCCCGCCGTCCAGCGCCCGCAGTTGCCGGGCGATCGGCTGGCCCCCGTAGATCGGCAGCACCCGTACGCCGAGGTCCCGGCCGTACCGGTGGATGGCCTCGGAGACCTGCACGGCCAGTTCCCGGGTCGGCACCAGGATCAGCGCCGCCGGCGCCCCGGAGCGCCGCCCCTCCGGCAGCCGGTGCAACAGCGGCAGCGCGAAGGCGGCGGTCTTGCCGGTCCCGGTGGCGGCCTGGCCGAGCAGGTCCCGGCCGGCCAGCAGGGGCGGGATGGCGGTCCGCTGGATGGCGGTCGGCTCCTCGTAGCCCAGTGTGCCGAGCGCGTCCAGGAGTTCGGTCCGCAGCCCGAGGTCGGCGAAGGTGCCGGAGTCGTCGGGGTCGTTCGGGCTGGTGCTGACCGGCGGAGCGGGTGGTGCGCTGTCGGAACTCATACCCATCAGCTTTTCACCACGCTGAACCGGGCGATGCGGCGACCGGCGGATCTCGGCCGGCCATCGCCCGCCGGACGGTCTTTCTCGTCGCCCGGGGCGCCATCGTGCGGCGGCGCCCCGGCGCACGATGGCGCCCTAGCGCCCCGGGGCCGAACCGACCGGCGGCGGAACGGGCCGGAGCATCCGGATCTCCTCGTCGCCGAACTCCCCGCCGGTCAGTACGGCGGCGGCCAGGGCCAGGGCCGTGGCCACCACCACACTGACGCAGGTGCGGTAGGAGCTGGACACCGCCCGTACTCCGCCATCGGGCTCCGGCAGGTCGGGGTACGGGGGCGGCGCGGCCGGGGGAGGCATCGACGTAGCGGGGCGGGATCGGGATAGTATTTGCATCGTGAATGCGAAAATCCAGGGCTTCGTCCTGCCCGGCGCGGCCGTGGTGGTGACCGGGGCGGGTTCCGGCATCGGCGCGGCGCTGGCCACCCGGTTCGCAGCGGAGGGCGCTCGGGTGCTGGTCAACGACCTCGACGCCGACGCTGCCCGGGCGGTCGCGGCCCGGATCGGCGGCGAGGTCTTCCCCGCCGACATGGCCGACCCGACCGCGGTGGCCGCGCTGGTCCGGTACGCCCGGGACCGGTTCGGCCGGATCGACCTGTTCTGCGCCAACGCCGGAGTGCCCGGCACCGGAGGGCTGGACGCCGCCGACCAGACGTGGGAGCACGCCTGGCGGGTCAACACCATGTCCCAGGTGTACGCCGCCCGCGAACTGCTGCCCGACTGGCTGGCGGCCGGGCGTGGCCGGCTCCTCGTCACCGCCTCGGCGGCCGGTCTGCTCACCCTGCTCGGCGCCGCCCCGTACTCGGTCACCAAGCACGCGGCGGTGGCGTTCGCCGAGTGGCTGCGGGCGAGCTACGCCCACCGGGGCATCGTGGTGCAGGCGCTCTGCCCGCAGGGGGTCCGCACTCCGATGCTGGAGCGGGGCGAAGGGCCCGGCGCCGCCCTGCTCGCCGCCGGGGCGGTCACCCCCGAGCAGGTCGCCGAGCTGGTGGTGGCGGCACTCGCCGACGACCGGTTCCTGGTGCTGCCGCATCCGGAGGTGGCGACCTACTACACCCGGCGGGCCGCCGACCCGGACCGCTGGCTGCACGGGATGAACCGGGTGCAGCGCGATCTCGAACGGCCGGCCGATGACTGACCGGGATTCATCGGCGGCGGTCCGGGTCGACGGGCGCAACGCGCGGGCGGAGCGCTCCCGGGCGGCCATCGTCGAGGCGCACCTCGCGCTGATCGGCGAGGGCGACCTCCGGCCGACGGGTGAGCGGATCGCCGAGCGGGCCGGGGTGTCGCTGCGGACACTCTGGACCAATTTCAAGGACATGGAGACCCTCTTCGAGGCCAGCGGCGAGCAGGTGCTCCGGCAGCAGGACGCGGCCCACCGGCCGATCTCCCGGGCGCTGCCCCTGGCCGAGCGGGTCGACGCGTACTGCCGGCAACGGGCCCGACTGCTCCAGTTGATCGAGCCTGCCGCCCGGGCCGCGCAGCTGCGGGAGCCGGTCTCCGCCGCGTTGCGCCGCAACCGCCTCAGGCACGTCGACCGGGTCCGCGCCGAGGTCGAGGAGTTGTTCGCCGACGAACTCGACCGGGCCGGCGCCGGCCGGGAGCAACTCGTGCACGCGCTGGTGGCCAGCAGCATGTGGCCGAGCTGGTCGATGCTGCGCGACGGGCTCGGGCTGGGCGTGCAGCAGGCCCGGGCGGTGATGACCCGCACCGTCGCCGCACTGCTGGCCGACCCGGGACCCCGCTGACCGAGCCGGCCGCGGCGCAACGGCCCGGAAGGCACCGCCCGGCCTACCGCTACTCGCCGACCTGGCCGTCGATGGCCTCCCGGATCAGGTCGGCGTGGCCGTTGTGCCGGGCGTACTCGTCGATCATCTGGTTGAGCACCCAGCGGAGCGCGAGTGCCTGACCGGTGACCGGGTGGGTGCCCAGCGCCTCCAGCGGACGCGCGGCGGCGATCCGGCGGGACTGCGCGACCTCGGCCCGCCAGATCGCGAACGCGGTCTCGCCGGTGGCGGAGTCGAGGTCGTTGAAGTCCTCGTCGTCGTCATCGGTTGCCGTGTAGAGACTTCCCGGGAAGTTCCCGGCGACCACCGCCTGGAAACGCCACCCACGCCCGCGCCATCAGGCGAGCACGGTCCCGATCCGGCGGCGGAGTACGTCGGGATCGGCCGGACCCGGGTGCAGGATTACCCGCAACGCCGGCCCGGCGGTCGGGGCGGCCGCACCGGCCGCGATCGTGCCGAGTACGCCGAGCAGGATGCCGAGCTGCTCCGGTGGCTCGTCGGCGAGCAGGTCCGCCGCGTCCGTCACCACCAGGGTCCGGGGCCGCTCCGCGACGAGGTCGGTGAGGCACTCCTCGAAGGCGTCCCAGTTCCGGCCGAAGTAGTCCGGGAAGCCCAGCCGGGCCGCCCACTCGGTGAACAGGGCGGCCCGGGTACGGCTTCCGGCCCCGGCGAGCACGGTGGAGTCCCGGGCCGGCGGGTCGGCCGAGACCGTCAGCCAGGACGGAAGTACCGGGCCGGACTGGTCGGGCATGGTGGTCCCTCGGTCGGTCCGGCCTCCCGACCGGACGGCTGCTGCTGCCAGGGCGACGGTACGCCGAGGGCGGGAGGCCGGGCGTCCGGTGCGGTCCTCAGAGTAGGTAGAAGTCCGTGTAGTGGTTCGGGGTGAACCAGGTCGCTCCGGTCGCCTTGTTCACCACGATCCGGTACGCGTCCCGGGCCGCACCGCGGTTGCGCGGGTAGACGTCGTACTCGTAGTAGGTGGCGTTGGCCGGCAACTGGCCCTCGCGGTTGAAGTGCTGGCCACCGGCGTAGTTGTAGAGCCCGCCGCTCCAGGAGTACCAGTTGCGGGCGGTGGGGAAGCCCCGGCTCGCCCAGCCGCTGCGGGCGGCCCGGGCGTCCGCACAGCGCGCCATGGTGCACGAGCTGTAGACGGCGGCCGACGCGGAGTCGGTCTGGGTCGGCGCGACCACGGCCGGTCCGACCAGCAGGCCGGCGACCAGGGTGACCAGCATCGCGAAGCTGGTCAGGAACCGGTGGGCCCGGGCCGGGGTGGCCGGGACGGGACGGACGGTCCAGCGGGGAGCGGCGGATACGGCCAAGGTGTCCTCCAGTTCGGACGGAGCCCGCGGGGTGTGCGGGTCGGCTCCATCCTCGGCAGCCGAGGTCCCCGCCGGTAGGGGCTGGCGGTGAAGTTAATCGATGCGCCACCGGCTGTTCCCGCCGACGATCACTGAACCTTTTTCAACCTGGACCGCGCGGCGCCCACGCACCGCGTCCGACCTTGCGGTCCGCCGGACCGCAAGGGGAGGTTGAAAAAGGTCCACTGCGCTCCGCGGCGGATCGGGGCCGGAGACGGTCCGGCGCTCTGGATACCGGACCGGGCGGTGGCCGGCGCCGGCCCGGAGACGGGTGCGGCGAAACCACACAAACAGAGATCTCTGTGGGTTTGGTTCCGGCGTCACCCACCCAGCCGCCACGCAGTCAACCGGACGGCGGCCCAGAAGGGAGCCCGTGCCACGCGGGCGGAATGTCCTGGATCACGCCCTGCTGCGTCGACCAGATGACCAAACTGTTACGGCTGGATGTTGACTGCCCACAGGAACGGGCGTAAACAGAAGGATAAGCAAAAGCAACCGGGCGGGAGATCCAACAGATGTACGCCGAGGAACGTCAGCAGGAGATCCTGCGTCTGGCCCGCGAGGCGGGCCGGGTCGACGTGATGGCGCTGGCCGAGGGCATGAACGTGACCGCGGAGACGATCCGCCGGGACCTGACCGTGCTGGAGCGGGCCGGAGTGCTCCGCCGGGTGCACGGCGGGGCGATCCCGGTCGAGCGGATCGGGTTCGAGCCCGCACTCGCCGCCCGGGACGCCGTACTCATCACCGAGAAGGAGCGGATCGCCAAGGCGGCGCTGGCCGAGCTGCCCGACGAGGGTGCCGTCATCCTCGACGCCGGCACCACCACCGCCCGGCTGGCGCACCTGCTGCCCTCCGACCGCGAGCTGACCGTGGTGGTCAACTCTCCGGTGCTGGCCTCCGCGCTCGGGCTGAAGCCCAACCTCACGGTGCTGCTGCTCGGCGGCCGACTGCGCGGCAAGACGCTGGCCACGGTGGACGACTGGGCGCTGCGCCCGCTCGCCGAGCTCTACGTCGACGTCGCCTTCATGGGCACCAACGGCTGCTCGGTCGAGCGGGGGATGACCACCCCGGATCCGGCCGAGGCGGCGGTGAAGCGGGCGATGATCGGTGCCGCCCGCCGGGTGGTACTGCTCGCCGACCACACCAAGATCGGCAATGACTATCTGGCCCGGTTCGGCACCCTGGCCGACCTCGACCTGCTGATCACGGACAACGGAGTCGACGAGGAACTGGCCGACGACGTCGAGGCGGCCGGCGTACGGGTGGTGCGGGCATGATCCTCACCGTCACGCTCAACCCCAGCCTGGACCGGGCGATGGAGATCGACCTGCTGGTCCGGGGCGAGGTGATCCGGGCCTCCTCCGCACACCTCGACCCGGGCGGCAAGGGCGTCAACGTCTCCCGGGCACTGCTGGCCAACGGGGTGCCGTCCCGCGCCGTGCTGCCGGTCGGTGGCGAGGAGGGGGCCCAGCTCGTCCGGCTGCTGGAGGGCGAGGGCGTCGAGCTGCTGGTGGTGCCGATCGCCGGCCGTACCCGGTCGAACATCACCCTCGCCGAGCCGGACGGCACGGTAACCAAGATCAACGAGTCCGGCCCGGTCCTGACCGGGACGGAGTTCGCCGAGGTCACCAGGGCGGTGCTGACGGCGGCCGGCGCGGCCGACTGGGTGGTGGCCTGCGGCAGCATGCCGCCGGGGCTGCCGGTGGCGGCCTTCGGCGACCTCTGCGCCCGGCTGGTCGACGCCGGGGTGCGGCTGGCGGTCGACACCAGCGGGCCGGCGCTGCGGGCCGCCGCCGAGGCCGGCGTGGCGCTGGTCAAGCCGAACCGGGAGGAGTTGTCCGAGGCGGTCGGCGCCCCGCTGCGGTCCCTCGGCGACGTGGTCGACGCCGCTGCCCGGCTCCGGAGCTGGGGCGCCGGCACCGTGCTGGCCAGCCTCGGTGCCGACGGCGCGGTGCTGGTCGACGCGGCGGGCGTGGTCACCGGGGAGTCGCCGGTGGCGCAGCCGAAGAGCACGGTCGGGGCCGGCGACGCGCTGCTGGCCGGCTTCCTGGCCGCCGGCGCGCGCGGCCCGGACGCCCTCGCCGAAGGGCTCGCCTGGGGCGCCGCCGCGGTCAGCCTGCCCGGCAGCCGGATGCCCGGCCCCGGCGACCTGGTCCGGAACACCGTCCGACTCCACCCCCGACCGGACCTGGTCCGGCCGCTGCTGCCGCAGGGGTGAGTCGGTCATGCCAGCAACACAGCGACAGCATCCCGGACGTCGGCCGACCCCCGGAGCCGACGGCATGACATCCGACCCGGGCCGCGTTCGGTAACGCGGGCCGTACCTCTGCGAAGGAGTCCCCCTCATGGCCGTGTCGTACACCCCGGAGGTCCAGGGCAGCGGCTTCAAAGCCCAGGTCCAGCGGATCGGCGGTCACCTGGCCGGAATGGTCATGCCCAACATCGGGGCGTTCATCGCCTGGGGCCTGATCACGGCGCTCTTCATCCCGACCGGCTGGCTGCCCAACGAAGACCTGGCCAAGCTGGTCGACCCGATGATCTTCAGCCTGCTGCCGATCCTGATCGGCTACACCGGCGGCCGGATCGTGCACGGTCAGCGCGGCGCGGTGGTCGGCGCGGTCGCCACCGTCGGCATGATCGTCGGTGCGGACATCCCGATGTTCCTCGGCGCGATGATCATGGGTCCGGCCGCCGCCTACCTGATCAAGCTCTTCGACCGGCTGGTCGAGGACCGCATCCGCCCCGGCTTCGAGATGCTGGTCGACAACTTCTCCGCCGGGATCGTCGGCGGCGCCATGGCCCTGTTCGGCGTCTGGGGTGCCGGCCCGGTGGTCGGCCGGCTCAGCGACTGGGCCGGCAGCGGAGTGGACTGGCTGATCGGGCAGAACCTGCTGCCGGTCGCCTCCGTACTGGTGGAGCCGGCCAAGGTGCTCTTCCTGAACAACGCGATCAACCACGGCGTACTGTCGCCGCTGGCGGTGGCGCAGGCGCAGGAGAGCGGCAAGTCGATCCTGTTCATGATCGAGTCGAACCCCGGCCCGGGCCTCGGCCTGCTGCTCGCGTTCTTCCTCTTCGGGCCGCGCTCGCTGCGGCCGAGCGTGCCGGCGGCCGGCATCATCCACTTCCTCGGCGGCATCCACGAGATCTACTTCCCGTACGTGCTGATGAAGCCGCGCCTGATCCTCGCCACCATCGCCGGTGGCGCCGCCGGAGTCGGCACCTTCATGATCACCGGCGCCGGTCTGGTCGCCACCCCCTCGCCGGGCAGCATCTTCGCCTACGCGGCGGTCACCCCGCGCGGCGGCTGGTTCGGCATGGTGCTCGGCGTCCTGATCGCCACCGCGGTCTCCTTCGTGGTCGCCTCGGCGCTGCTCGGCTTCGGCAAGCTCAACGGCGAGCCGAAGACCGACGAGGTCACCGGCGGCGAAGCCGACGACCCGACAGCGGCCCAACCCACCACCGAGGGCCGCGACCGCGAGACCAGCCCGGCCGTGGCCCGCTCCGCCACCGCCGAGAGCTGACCGGACCACCGTACGAACGAGAGGGGTACTGCCATGGGCAGCATCAACGGTAAGGACATCCACAAGGTCGTGGTCGCCTGCGACGCCGGGATGGGCAGCAGCGTCATGCTCGCCAGCCAACTTCGCAAGCAGCTCAAGAAGTACTCGGTCACGGTGGAGCACACCCCGGTCAACTCGATCCCGGGCGACGCCGACGTGGTGATCACGCACAACGGGCTGGCCGCCCGGGCCCGGGCCGCCGCGCCTGACAAGATCGTCGTGCCGTTCCAGGTCTTCCTCGGCGACCCGGCGGTGACCGCCGTGGTCAAGGCGATCGAGTCCGGTGGTGAGGTCAGTGGCTGAGCTGACCGGGGACCTCCTCGACCGGCGGGCGATCCGGCTGACCGAGGTGGCCGCCGACCGCGACGACGCGATCCGGCGCTGCGGCGAGGCCCTGGTCGACATCGACGCGGTCCACCCGGAGTACGTGCAGACCATGCTCGCCCGGGAACGCTCCGTCTCCACCTACGTCGGCGAGGGGGTGGCGATCCCGCACGGCACGCTCGCCGGCAAGGACCTGGTGCACCGGGACGCGCTGGCGGTGCTCCGGTTTCCGGCCGGAGTCGACTGGGGCGGCCAGCCGGTCACCGTCTGCGTGGCGATAGCCGCCCGCGGCGACGGCCACGTCGAGCTGCTGGCCAGCCTCGCCGAGATCCTGCTCGACCCCGACCGGGCCCGCGCGCTGCGCGAGGCCACCGACCCCGAAGACGTGCTGGCCCTGCTCACGCCGGCACGGGAGGACAGCAACCCATGAAGGCCGTTCGATTCCACGCCCCCGGCGACGTACGCATCGAAGACGTCCCCGAGCCCAGCCCGGGCCCCGGCGACGTCAAGATCCGGGTACGCAACTGCTCCACCTGCGGCACCGACGTGAAGATCTCGAAGTTCGGGCACCACCACATCCACCCGCCCCGGGTGATGGGGCACGAGATCGCCGGCGAGGTGGTGCAGACCGGTTCCGAGGTCACCGGCTGGGCGGCCGGCGACCGGGTGCAGGTGATCGCGGCGATCCCGTGTGGCACCTGCCCGGAGTGCCGGCGGGGCCGGATGACCGTCTGCCCCAACCAGGAGTCGATGGGCTACCACTACGAGGGCGGCTTCGCGCAATACCTGGTCGTCCCGGCGAAGGTGCTGGCGGTGGACGGGCTGCACCGGATCCCGGACGGGGTCGGGTTCGCCGAGGCGTCGGTGGCCGAGCCGCTGGCCTGCGTACTCAACGGGCAGGAGTTGGCCCGGGTCGGTCCCGGCGACGACGTGGTGGTGGTCGGCTCGGGGCCGATCGGCTGCCTGCACGTCCGGCTGGCCCGGGCCCGGGGCGCCGCCCGGGTCTTCCTGGTCGAGCTGAACCGGGAGCGCCTGGAGCTGGCGGCCGCGCTGGTGCGGCCGGACGCGGCGATCTGCGGTGCCGAGGTCGACCCGGTCGACGAGGTGCTGAAGCTGACCGACGGGCGCGGCGCCGACGTGGTCATCACGGCGGCGGCCTCGGGCGCGGCCCAGGAGCAGGCGGTGCAGATGGCCGCCCGGCAGGGGCGGATCAGCTTCTTCGGCGGCCTGCCCAAGGACAACCCGATCATCTCGCTCGACTCCAACCTGGTGCATTACCGGGAGCTGACCATCGTCGGCGCCAACGGCTCCAGCCCGGCGCACAATGCCGAGGCGCTGCGCCTGATCGCCACCGGCTCGGTGCCGGTGTCCGACCTGATCACCCACCGGCTCCCGCTGGAGCGGGCCATCGACGCCTTCGGCGTGGTCGCCCGGGGCGAGGCCATCAAGGTCACGATCGAACCCTGAGAGAGGAAGGCCATCATGGCTACCCGTACGGTCACGGTCGGCTCCGCCAGCGGCCTGCACGCCCGCCCGGCGGCGCTCTTCGTCGCGGCCGCCGGGGCGGCACCGGTCCCGGTGACCATCCGGACCGGCGAGAAGCGGGCGGTACCCGCCAACAGCATGCTCTCGGTGCTCTCGCTCGGCGCCAAGCAGGGCACCGAGGTGGTGCTGGAAGCCGACGGCGAGGGCGCCGAGGCGGCCCTGGACGGTCTCGCCGAGCTGCTCGCCCGGGACCTGGACGCGGAGGAGCCGGCCGATGCCTGAGCCGGCCGGGCCGCTGCACGGGATCGGGGTCAGTCCGGGCGTCGCCGGTGGACCGGTGCTCCGGGTCGCCGGGGTGCCGGCGCTGCCCGCACCCGCCCCGGTGACCGATCCGGCGGCCGAGGCCGACCGGGCGGTGGCGGCGCTGCGCGAGGTGGTCGCCGACCTGACCCGGCGGGCCGAGCGGTCCGGGGAGAAGACCCTGGTCGACGTACTCCGGGCGCAGGCGATGATGGCCGAGGACCCGGTGCTGCTCGACGCCGTACGCGCGAAGGTGCTGGCCGGCTCGGACGGGCCGCACGCGATCGACGCGGCCTTCGCCACCCACCGCGCCGCGTTCGAGGCGGCCGGCGGATACCTGGCCGAGCGGGTCGCCGACCTGGACGACCTGCGCGACCGGGCGGTGGCGGTCTGCCTCGGCCGGCCGATGCCCGGGGTGCCCTCGCCGGGGCACCGGTACGTGCTCACCGCCTGGGACCTGGCCCCGGCCGACACCGTCGACCTGGACCCGGAGCAGGTGGTCGCGCTGGTCACCGAGTCCGGCGGCCCGACCAGCCACACCGCGATCCTGGCCCGCGCGCTCGGGCTGCCCGCCGTGGTCGCCTGCTCCGGCGCCCGCGACCTCGCCGACGGCACCCCGGTACTGGTCGACGGCGCGACCGGGCTGGTGCGGGTGGAGGTGGACCCGGCGGAGGTGGCCGCCGCCGAGGCGGCCGACCGGGAGCACCGCACGGCCGTGGCGGCGGCCTCCGGCCCGGGGCGTACCTCGGACGGGCACCCGGTCGCCCTGCTGGCCAACATCGGCTCGGCCCGCGACCTGGCGGCGGCGGACGGCGCCGAGGGTGTCGGGCTGTTCCGCACCGAACTGCTCTTCCTCGACCGGAGCCGGGAACCAGGGCTGGCCGAGCAGGCCGAGGCGTACCGGGAGGTCTTCGCGGCCCTGGCCGGGCGCCGGGTGGTGATCCGCACCCTGGACGCCGGCGCCGACAAGCCGCTGCCGTTCCTGCACCAGGCCGAGGAGCCGAACCCGGCGCTCGGGGTACGCGGCCTGCGGCTGGTCCGGCAGCGCCCGGAGCTGCTGCGGACCCAGTTGGCGGCGATCGCCCGGGCGGCCGAGCAGACCGGGGCGGAGGTCTGGGTGATGGCACCGATGGTCGCCACCCGGGCCGAGGCGGCCGAGTTCGCCGACGCGGTGCACGCGGCTGGACTGCCGAAGGCCGGGGTGATGGTCGAGGTGCCGGCGGCGGCGTTGCGCGCCGGTCAGCTGCTGGAGGTCGTCGACTTCCTGAGCATCGGCACCAACGATCTCAGCCAGTACACCTTCGCCGCCGACCGGCAGTCCGGTCTGCTGGCGGAGCTGCTGGATCCGTGGCAGCCGGCCCTGCTGCGCCTGATCTCCGAGGTGGGTGCCGCCGGACGTGCCGCCGGCAAGCCGGTCGGCGTCTGCGGCGAGGCGGCGGCCGACCCGCTGCTCGCCCCGGTCCTGGTCGGCCTCGGGATGACCAGCCTGTCGATGTCGGGGCGCTCGCTGGCCCCGGTGCGGGCGGCACTTGCCGGGCGGTCGTACGCGGACTGCGCCCGGCTGGCCCGGCTGGCCGTGGACGCCGACGACGCCGAGCGGGCCCGCAAGGCGGTTGCCTGACCCGCGCGGACGCTGCCTGACCCGCGACGCCGCCTGACCCGCGAATCGGCCCACGCCGCTGTGCTGGCGTGGGCCGCTGCGCGGGAACTCCACCGGGGACGGCGCCGATCCGGTGCCGTCCTCCTCCGGCGGTTGCTCTCAGCCGGCGGGCGGGAAGGGGTCGTCGCGGTAGGTGTGCTCGGTCTCGATCCGGCCGTCCTGCTTGTGTACGACAACCTGACTCGGCTGGTTCGCCTTGGCCGCGTCACGGCCGGCGCCGAGCGCGCTCTCCTTGGTGTCGTAGTGACCGACCACCGTGGAACCATGCTCGACCTTCCAGCCGTTGGCCTCGGGAACGACGTGGTACTCGGTCCGTGCTGCCATCTGTGCCTCCTGGTCGACTGTCGGTTATGGAGGGAGAGCTACCCGGAACACGGGATCGGAAACCACTGATCCTGCCGGCGGAGATCCTCGGCGGGTCGTCGCGGTGATCGGCCGGGCAGTTGACATGCAGCTAACTGGCCGCCTATGGTTTAGGCAACCAGCTGGCTGCATATTCGGGAGGATGGCGAGGATGGACGAGGTGTTCAAGGCACTCGCCGACGGCAGTCGCCGGCGGCTGCTGGACAGCCTGAACACCCGAAACGGGCAGAGCCTCCGGGAACTGTGCGCGGGGCTTGCGATGACCCGGCAGTCGGTCAGCAAGCACCTCGCGGTGCTGGAGGCGGCCAACCTGGTCACCACGCTCTGGCGTGGCCGGGAGAAGTTGCACTACCTCAACGCCGAGCCGATCAACGCCATCGCGGACCGCTGGATCAACCAGTACGACCGGGGGCGGGTGCACGCACTCGCCGACCTCAAGAGGGCATTGGAGCAGGAACCCATGGGCGAGCGCGAATTCGTCTACACGAGCCACATCGACACGACTCCGGAACGACTCTGGCAGGCGCTGACCGATCCCGCCTTCACCAGCCGGTACTGGGGGGTCACCTTCGAGACCGACTGGCAGGTCGGCTCGGAGATGGTCTGGGTGCACAACGGCGTACGGGTCCCCGGCCCGGAGCAGGTGGTGCTGGAGGCCGAGCCCTACCGCCGGCTGTCGTACGCCTGGCACGACTTCAGCCCGGAGTTCGCCAGGGCGTACGGGACGGATCCGGCCGAGGTGGCCAAGCTGGCCGAGGAGCCGCGCAGCAAGGTGACCTTCGAGATCGAGCCTCGGGGCAGGGCGGTGCGGCTGACCGTCGTACACGAGGGCTTCGCGCCGGGCAGCCCGGTGCTCGACAGCGTCAGCGAGGGCTGGCCGGAGCTCCTCTCCAGCCTCAAGACGCTGCTGGAGACCGGCGAGCCGCTGCCGCGGGACGAGCCTGAGCCGGCCACCCCGGCCGCCGGCTGACCCCCGCCCCGCCGGTGGCCCGGCCCGCCGCCGGATGGCGGCGGGCCGGCGGGGTCTCAGTACCGGCGCAGCACCCGCTTGTCGGCGTCCAGCTCGTGGTCGAGCTTGAGCACGATGAACTCGTTGTCGTCCGGCTGCCCCGGCACCCTTCCGTTGGAGAACGGGAAGTTGTTGTCGTTGAGCACCGCGATGGTGCGGTCGTCGAGAATCACCACATCCTCGATGGTCTGGAACGGGAAGGTGAAGGTCCGGCCGAAGCCACCCACCCGCTTCGGGTTGGCGATGTCCATCAGGTCGGCGACCAGTGTCTTGTCGAGCTGGCCGTCGCGGTTACGGTCCCGCCGGTCGGCCAGGTAGATCTTCTTGACCTTGGCCGTCGCCCCTTCGCCGTTGTCCCGCTCGATGATCAGGAACCGGTCCTTGTCGACCGCGATCGCGTCGCCGATCGCGTTGCCCGGGGCGTCCAGCAGGTAGGTCCAGCGCCGCCCGGTGTACGCGTTCGCGGCGATGTCGAACTCATGCAGCCGCAGCGTGCCCGCCGGGTCACCGGCGACGGTGCCCTCCAGCAGCGGGTAGAGGGTACGCCCGTCCGGGGACTGTGCCATGCCCTCGAAACCCTTGCTGCTGTTCAGGTTGGCCGGAGTCTCGCCCCGGGTCGGGTTCTCCGGCGCGAAGACCCCGGGCAGCGCCACCGGAGCCGCGAGCAGCCGGCCGGCCCGGTCGAAGTGCAGCAGCCACGGCCCGAACTCGTCGCCGATCCAGTACGTCCCGTCGGCGGTCCGGCTGATCGACTCGACGTCGAAGTCGGCGCCGGTGAGTACCCGGTCGGGTCGGGTCAGCGGAAACGGCACCCTGCCGTCCGGGTCGGTCAGGGTGATCCCGCCGACCACGTCGACGGTGCCGGAGCCGAAGTCCGGGCCGACCCGCTGGATCCGGAGCAGGAAGTCCGCGCTGTTGCCCTTGTTGCCGAACCCGTTGTCCGAGAGCACGTCGAAGCTGCCGTCGCTGTTGCGCAGTACGCCGCTGAAGCCCTGCACCGGCTGGTCGGCGAAGGGCGGGACGACGCCGTTGCTGGGCGTACCGCCGAGCAGGGATCCGGACGGCTCACTGCCCGGCACGAAGGTCTCGGCCGGCAGGGCGGCGAACTTCAACAACTCGGCGCGGTCCCAGGTGCTCCGGTCGGTGGCAGAGGCCACCCCGGGCACGGTGATCGCCAGGGCGGCCACCGCGACACCCATGCCGACCCGCTTCACTATTCCCATCGGTCCTTCTTTCGTAGCGGAACTCGCTGGGGAGGCTAGGTGCGGCCGGTTAATGCGGGCTGTCCACCGGGCACTCATTACCGAAACGCTCCGGCGGCCGCCCGACGTCCTCGGCCCGGCTGCCCGGTAGGTACCCTTCACCCAGCTCAACGATGAGGTAGGCCCGCCCGGACGGTGTGCGGGCCCGCCGATCGGCCCGCTCATTGGAGATCAACTATCGTGTCCGGCACCTCCGAGCCAGCATCAGCCCCGACCAGCCCGGCCGCCCGGCCGAGCGCGGGGGCCGGGCGGCGGCGTGAGCTGCGCGCCGACTGCCAGCGCTGCTTCGGGCTGTGCTGCGTGGTGCCGGCCTTCGCCGCCTCGTCGGACTTCGCCATCGACAAGCCCGCCGGCCGGGCCTGCCCCAACCTCCGGCCCGACCACCGCTGCGGCATCCACCGTGACCTGCGGGAGCGCGGCTTCGCCGGGTGTACGGTCTTCGACTGCTTCGGCGCCGGCCAGCAGGTCGCCCAGGTCACCTACCAGGGACGGGACTGGCGGGCCGACCCGGAGATCGCGGCGGGGATGTTCGAGGTGTTCCCGGTGGTGCGGCAGCTCCACGAACTGCTCTGGTATCTGACCGAGGCGCTGGCGCTGCGCCCGGCCGAACCGCTGCACGCCGAACTGGCCGCCGCCCGCGCCGCCACCGAACGGCTCGCCGACGGCGAGCCGTCCTCGCTCGTCGCCCTGGACGTCGCGACCCACCGCCGGACCGTCAACGAGGTGCTGCTGCGGGCCAGCGAGCAGATCCGGTCCCGCACCGGACGGAAGGGAGCCGACCGGCGGGGAGCCGAGCTGATCGGCGCCGACCTGCGCCGTGCCGACCTGACCTGCGCCAACCTGCGCGGGGCGTACCTGATCGGCGCCGACCTGCGCGGTGTGGACCTGACCCTGGCCGACCTGACCGGGGCGGACCTGCGCGGCGCCAACCTGCGCGGTGCCGACCTGACCGGCAGCCTCTTCCTCACCCAGGCCCAGGTCGACGCGGCGGCCGGGGATGTCCGGACCGGCCTCCCGCCGGCCCTGCGCCACCCGGACCACTGGCGCCTGACCATCGCCCCCTCCCACCACCACCGCGCACCCACCCGCGCCCGCAACCGCCGCCGCCCCAGATGATCGGAGCGCCGGCATGATTCGGGAGCGCCCGGCATGATTCGGGAGCGTCCGGCCGGTCGGGGCGAGCCGGACGCTCCCGGATCATGAGGTCGAGTCAGTGTGCGACGGCGGGGGCGACCTCCGGGGTGGCGGAGAGGCGGGCCGGGCGGACGACCAGGAAGAGCACGGTCAGCGCGGCGACCATGCCACCGGCGATCACCAGGCCCATCCCGACGCTGCCGTTGCCGAGTACGCCGACCAGCGGCGCCAGCAGCGCGCCGATGCCGAACTGCACCGCGCCGAGCAGCGCCGCCGCGGTGCCGGCCGCCTCGCCGTGCCGGCTCAACGCCAGCGCCGGGGCGTTCGGCATGGCCAGGCCCGAGGCGGCGAGCACCACCCAGAGCGACACCAGCACGGCGGGCAGCCCACCGAATCCGGTCGCGGCGAAGGCGAGCAGCGCGAACCCGGCCAGCGTGCCGACGCCCAGTGCGGTGACCAGGATCCGCTGCGGGGCGTACCGGCGGAGCAGCCGGACGTTGAGCTGGGAGGCGGAGATCAGCCCCACCGCGCCGGCGCCGAAGACGATCCCGAACTGCTGCTCGTCGAGGCCGTACTCCTCCTGGAAGACGAAGGACGAGCCGGAGACGTACGCGAACAGCGCCGCCATCGCCAGCCCGGCGACCAGGACGAGCCCGACGAACGTACGGTCCCGCAGCAGCGAGCGGTAGACCCGGGCGGTGCCGCGTACGCCGCCACTGCGCCGCCGGTGCACCGGCAGCGTCTCGGGCAGCTTGAACGCCGCGAGGGTGACCAGGACGATCCCGAAGACGGCGAGCGCGATGAAGACCCCGCGCCAGTCCGACCAACCCAGCACCGCGCTGCCCAGGGTGGGCGCCAGCACCGGGGCGGCGCCCATCACCAGCATCAGCCGGGAGAAGATCTTGGCGAAGGCGGTACCGCTGAACAGGTCGCGTACCACGGCCATCGCCACCACCGAGGCGGCAGCGGTGCCGAGCCCCTGCAACACCCGCAGCACGCCCAGCGTCCCGATGTTCGGGGCGACGACGCAGAGCACGGAGGCGACCACGTGCAGCACCAGGCCGGCGAGCAGCGGGACCCGCCGGCCGACCGCGTCCGAGAACGGGCCGATCAGCAGTTGGCCGAGGGCGAGCCCGGCAAGGGTGCCGGTGAGGGTCAACTGCACCGCGGCCTCGGCGGTGCGGAAGTCGGCGGTGATCGCCGGCAGCGCCGGCAGGTACATGTCGATCGTCAACGGCCCGATCGCGATCAACGACCCGAGTACGAGGACGAGCCGCAGCCGTTCCCGCCCGGTCATCAGGTCGCCGGGCGTGGCGGGCGGCCCGGACGCCTCGACGTGCGTGGCGGTGGCGGTCATGAGAGCCTTCCCAGCGGGTGGTCGTGGGTCTGGACGCGGACAGCGAAGATCACACCTGCCTCCAACCGCTGGCGCTCCGGCACATTCCCGCTTGATCAAACGGTGCCTCAGCTCACATCCGCCGGCCCGCCGCGGGCCGGATACTGGTACGACGTCCGGGAACCGGCAGAATCACCACGGCTGGCACCCAACCGGTACGACCGGGCCGCAACCTCGCCGGAGCGGCTTCCCGGACCACCCGGGTAGCTTCGGACGGCGACCGAATCGGCGGACGCGGACCCGGATCGCCGGACGCGGACCCGGATCGCCGGACGCGGACCCGGTGGACCTGGGCTACCCGGTGGATGTGGACTACTCGGCGGACGTGGACGCGGAACGAGGGACATGGCGACGGCGCGGGAGATCGACGAGCTTGCGCAACACTTCGCCGCCGCGCCGGCAACCTTCACCACCTCCCCGCTCTACCGGGCGCTCTGCCCGGTGGTGGCGGGGGACTGGTCGACTCTCGAACTGCTGACCGGCCGGCGGCCGGGGCAGCAGGCGTCGTACCTGTTCTTCGGGGCGGCACACTACCTGCTGCTGGCCGGGGCACGGCATCCGCTGCGCGACTTCTACCCGTCGCTGGTCGGCTCGTCAGCCGCCGAGCCGGCGGGCGCCGGGCCGGTGCTGCGGGACTTCTGCCGCCGGTACCGGACCGAACTCGGCGAACTCGTCCGCACCCGCCTGGTGCAGACCAACGTCGTACGCCGGGCGGTCGCGCTGCGGTACGCGCTCTGGGTGATCGGGCAGCGCTGCGCCGGCCCGGTGCACCTGGTCGAGGTCGGGTCGAGCGCCGGCATCCACCTGTACGTCGACCGCTACCGCTACCTCGTCGGCGACCGGGCGTTCGGACCCGTCGATGCCACCGTCACGCTGGACAGCCGGTGGCTGGGCCGTACGCCGCTGCCGGACCTGGACGACGTACCGCCGATCGCCAGCCGGACCGGGGTGGACCTGAATCCGGTGGACGTCACCGACGCGCACGCGCGGCGCTGGCTGCGGGCGCTGGTCTGGCCGGAGAACCAGGACGCGGCGACGCTGCTCGACGCCGCCCTGGACGCGGTGGCGGCCGAGCCGCCCGCCGTCGTCGGCGGTGACGCGGTGCAGGTCTGCCCGGCACTGGGCCGCGGCCTGCCACCCGGTGAGCCGAGGGTGGTGTTCCACGCGGCGACCCGGATGCACGTTCCGGCCGGTCGGCGGGCGGCCTTCGACCGCGCGATCGACTCGATCGGGGACGGCGGCCCGCTCTACCACGTCTGGCAGGAGCCGCCGTCCGCGCCGCACGGCGGGCACGTCGCCGATCCGCGCGGCGAGCTGGCGATGCACGGTCCGGACGGCGTGGTCGTACCGCTGCTCCGGGTCGACGGTCATCTGCGCTGGCTGGGCCCGCTGCACCCGCCCGACTGAGCCGGTGGTCCGGCGGAGTGGACGCGGCCAGCGCGGCGACAGCAGACTAGGTGCTCGTGTACGCACCCGACGAGGCACCGACCGCCGGCAGCGGGCAGGAGTTGCCCACCGACGCCCAGATCGAGACGGCGGTGACCGCGCTGCGGATGCTCGCCGAGCCGACCCGGCTCCGCCTGCTGTGGCTGCTCCGCGACGACGAGTACGACGTGGGCAGCCTGGCCCTGGCCGTCGGGGCGGCCCGGCCGGCGGTCTCCCAGCACCTGGCGAAGCTGCTGCTCGCCGGCCTGGTCAGCGTGCGGCGGGACGGCCGGCGGGCGGTCTACCGGGCGCGGGGCGGCCACGTCCGGCGGCTCGTCGCCGAGGTGCTGTACGCCGCCGACCACCACCTCACCGGCGCACCCGACCACGACTGAACCCGTGCCGCCGAGCACCCGCCCGGGCAGTGTTCATGGCCACTCGTCGGCGCTCCATCCGCTCCGGCTGTCGCGGTGCCGCGGTCGCTGATCTAGCCTATGTCCAGCGGTGGGTGCAGATGATGAGGCGGCAGTTGCAACATATGCAACGGAGGGGAATGCGGTGAGCCCGGTCACGACGACCGACGCCGAGCCGGCGACGGTGCTCGACGCGGTGTGCGTCGGCGAGACGATGGTGATGGTGACCCCGACCCCCGGCGGGCGGCTGGACGCCGAGTCGACCTTCGTGCTCCGGGCCGGCGGCGCCGAGTCCAACGTCGCGATGTTCCTCGCCGCGCTGGGCCACCGGGCCGGCTGGGCCAGCCGGGTCGGTGCCGACCCGCTCGGCGAGCTGGTCGTCGGGCAGGTCCGGGCGACCGGGGTGGACACCTCGCTGGTCGAGGTCGACCCGACCCGGCCGACCGCCGTCTACCTCAAGGACCCCGGCCCGGACGGCACGAAGGTCTACTACTACCGGCGCGGTTCCGCCGCCGCCAGCATGGATCCGGGGTACGCGGCCCGGGTCGACGCGGTGCCGGCGGCCGTACTGCACCTCAGCGGCGTGACCCCGGCGCTCTCGGAGAGCTGCCGCGCGCTGGTCGAGCGGCTGATCAGCGCGCGACCGGCGGGACGGCGGCTGGTCTCCTTCGACGTCAACCACCGGCCCGCACTCTGGCCCGACCTCTCCACCGCCGCGACCGAGCTGCTCCGGCTGGCCCAGGCCGCCGACGTGGTCTTCGTCGGGCTGGACGAGGCGGCGCGGCTCTGGGACGTCAAGGAGCCGGAGGACGTCCGTGCCCTGGTCGACCGGCCCGGGACCCTGGTGGTGAAGAACGGTGCGGTGGAGGCGGTCGCGTTCTCCGCCGACGGGGTGACCGTCGAGCCGGCCCGGCCGGTCGAGGTGGTGGAGCCGGTCGGTGCCGGCGACGCGTTCGCCGCCGGTTGGCTCTCCGGCGCGCTGCGCGGCCTCGCCCCCGCCGCCCGGCTGCGGCTCGGGCACCTGGTCGCCGGTGCCGCGCTCGGCTCCGTCTCGGACTTCGCCGAACTGCCACCGGTGCCGACGATCTGCGCGGTGCTGGACATCACGCCGGACGACTGGCACCGGCCCACCGGACCGGCCTGAGCCGGGGAGTCGAGATGTCCCAGACCGTCGAGCGCGCACTGCGCATCATCGAACTCTTCGCCGAGCGACCCCGCTCGCTCGGCGAGCTCGCCGACGACCTCGGGGTGCACAAGTCGACCGCGCTGCGGCTGGTGCAGACCCTCGAACGGGGCGGGTTCGCCCGCCCGGTCGACGGCCGCTACACGATCGGATTCCGGATGGTGGCGATCGCGCAGCACGCGGTGGAACAGCTCGACCTGCACCCGGTCGCCCACCCGCACCTGGTCCGGCTCGGCGACCGGTACGGCCACACCGTGCACCTCGCCCAACTCGTCGACGACGAAATCGTCTATGTGGCCAAGGTGGATGGTCGCGGCGCGCTGCGGATGCGGTCCCGGGTCGGCCAGCCGGTCGACCCGCACACCTCGGGAGTTGGCAAGGCGATCCTGGCCCACCTCGACGAGCCGGCCCGGGAACGTTTCCTGGCCCGGCTGACGTACCCCCGGCACACCGACACCTCGATCACCGACCCGGCCGAGTTCCGGGCGGAGCTGGCCCGGATCGCCGAGCGCGGCTGGGCCGAGGACGACGGCGAGTTCGAGGACTTCGTGAGCTGTGTCGCCGTACCGGTCCGGGATGCCCGGGGCCGGGTGGCCGGCGCGGTGTCGATCACCGCGTTGCGCGCCCTGGCCCCGCTGGAGCGCCTCCGCGAACACCTGCCGGAGCTGACCGGAACCTGCGCCGCGATCTCCCGGGACCTCGGCTGGACCGGAGAACACCGATCATGAACGGAGCGACCGTGCCCAACCCCTCGACGACCTTCTTCGACAGCCTCTTCGCCAGCCAGCCGGTGATGGCGATCCTCCGTGGCTTCGACCCGGACCGGACCGTCGAACTCTGCCAGCGGGCCTGGGACGCCGGCATCGACGTGGTCGAGGTACCGGTGCAGAGCCCGGACGCGCTGCCCGCGCTGCACGCCGCCATCGCCGCCGGCCGGGAGCGGGACCGGCCGGTCGGCGCCGGCACGGTGCTCACCCCGGAACAGGTCCACACGGTGTACGAGGCCGGCGCGGTCTTCACCGTCGCCCCCGGGTACGACCCGGAGGTGGCCGCCGAGTGCTCCCGGCTCGGCCTCGCCCACCTGCCCGGAGTCGCCACCTCCTCGGAGATCGGCCAGGCGCTGCGCACCGGGCACACCTGGCTCAAGGCGTTTCCGGCCAGCGAACTCGGCACCGGCTGGCTGCGGGCCCAGCACGGCCCGTTCCCGGCGGTGAAGTTCGTCGCCACCGGTGGGCTGGACGCCGACAACGCCGACGACTTCCTCGCGGCCGGTGCCCGGGTGGTGGCGGTCGGGTCCGCGTTGCAGGACTCCCGCCAACTCGACCTGCTCGGCCGGCTCGTCCGGCGGTAACCCCCGGACGAGGGCGTCGACCGAGCGGGGAACGTCGACACGCCGTCCGTGACCGGTCGCCGGGCGGCGGGCCGGCCCGCCGCCGCGTACCCTCGCCGGATGGGCGGCGGCGCGGTGCGGGCGTGGCGGGCGATGCTGGCGGCGGTCACGGCCGGGGCCGTCCTGGCCGGATGCTCGGCGCAGCCGGACACCGGTCCGGCGACACCCGGGACCTCGGCGAGCGCACCCGCTCCGGCGCCGACCAGCCCGGCGGCGGCACCGACCCCGGCCGCGCCGGTCGAGCTGCGGCTGGCGTTCGCCGGTGACGTCCACTTCACCGGGCGTACGCTGCGGCTGCTCGACGAGCCGGCGACGGCGTTCGGCCGGATCGCGTCGACCCTGCGGGACGCCGACCTGACCCTGCTGAACCTGGAGACGGCGGTGACCGGTCGGGGCACCCCGCAGCCGAAGCGTTTCCACTTCCGGGCGCCGAAGAGCGCCTACCCGGCGCTGCGGGCCGCCGGGGTGGACGCCGCCTCGGTCGCCAACAACCACGTACTGGACTACGGGCAGGTAGGGCTCCGGGACACCCTCGACGCGGCGGCGGAGGCGGATTTCCCGGTCTTCGGCGCGGGCCGCGACGCCGACGCGGCGTACGCGCCCTGGCTGACCACGGTGCGCGGGGTGCGGATCGCCGTACTCGGCATGTCGCAGGTGCACGAGCTGGCCGGGCAGTGGAAGCCGACCGCGACCCGGCCCGGGGTGGCGATGGCGTTCGACACCGCCCGGGCCACCGCAGCCGTACGGGCCGCCCGGGAGCAGGCCGACCTGGTGATCGTCTTCATGCACTGGGGGATCGAGGGGAACTCCTGCCCGAGCGGCGAGATGAAGAGCTTCGCCGGCCGGATGTCCCGGGCCGGCGCCGACATCGTGCTCGGTACGCACGCGCACACCCTGCTCGGCGACGGCTGGCTCGGCCGGACGTACCTGCACTACGGGCTCGGCAACTTCCTCTGGTACGGCGACTCCAAGAGCACCGACTCCGGAGTACTCCGGCTCACCGTCCGGGGCCGTACGGTGATCCGCAACGAGTTCCTGCCCGCCACGGTCTCCCGGACCGGCCAGCCGGTACTCGTCTCCGGCGCCGCCCGGGAGCGGATCGAGGACCGGATCGCCGCGGCGAGGCGCTGTTCCGGCCTCGCCGCGAAACGATCCTGATCCCGGCCGACGGGGTGCTCAGGAGACCCGGGTCTCCCGCTCCCGCCACGCGGCCCGCACCGAGGTCTTCCCGTTGGTACGCAGCAGCGACCCCTCGTAGAGCCGGGCGGCGAGCGTGATGCAGAGCGCGGCGGCGCCGAGCAGGAGCAGCAGCGCCAGCACCGGCTCCCAGCCGGCGGCGTCGCCGAAGAAGAGCCGCAGCGGCATCGCGGTCGGCGCCGAGAACGGCACGTAGGAGAGCGCCGTCATCGCCGTCGGGTTGCCGTTGAGGAAGATCACCAGGAAGAACGGCACCATGATCACCAACTGGGCCGGGCCGGACGCCCCGCTGATGTCCTCCTGTCGGCTGACCAGCGCGCCGGTGACCGCCCAGAGCGAGGCCAGCAGCACGAAACCGACCACGAAGAACGGGATGAACCAGGCGATCGCCGGACCGAGCTGCCCCAGCAGGCCGGTGTCGCCGCCGACGGCCTGCATGGAGACCACCGCGACCAGCGCGATCAGCACCACCTGGCCGAGCGCGAGCGCGCCGTTGCCGAGCACCTTGCCGGCGAGCAGGGCCCGGACCGGCACCGCCGCCACCAGGATCTCCACGATGCGGGTCTGTTTCTCCTCGGTGACGCTCTGCGCGATCTGTACGCCGAAGGTGATGGAGAGGAAGAAGAAGACCATCGAGAAGGACATCGGCACCAGGAAGGCCAGCACCGGGTCGACCGCGTCCGGGTCGAGGAGCTGCACCGGGGGAGCGCTGCTCAGCGCCCGGACCACCGAGTCCGGCGTACGGTCCATCGCCAGCACCCGGATGCCGCCGGCCCCGTCCCCCGGCACCACGGCGGCGTCCACGTCGCCGTCCCGGACGAGTTGCTCCGCCTGCGCGACGTCGGTGGCGGCCACCACCTCCATGCCGGCCCGGTCCAGCAGGCCGCCGGCGTCGCCGGTGCCGACCACGGCCACCGTCGAGCTGCCGTTGCCGAAGAGCGCCGGCAGCACCGTGGCGCCCGCCGCGATCACCAGGAAGAGGACGGTACTGATCAGGAACGTCCGGTCCCGGAGCTTGACCGTGATCTCCCGGCCGGCGACCAGCTTTGTGGCGCTCCACAGCGAGGTGCCGGTGGCGGTCGGTCCGGCCTGCTGCCGGTCGCGGGACGGTGCGAGCGTCGTCACTGGGTTACCTCCCGGAAGATCTCGGCGAGCGAGGGGACGATGGGGCCGAAGGCGCGTACCGGGCCCCGGGCGAGGGCCGCCCGCAGCACCGCCTGGTCGTCGGCGGGATCGGCGAGTTCGATCACGACCCGTGCGCCGTCGAGGTCCACGATGGAGATTCCGGGCAGGTCGCGGACCCAGCCGGCGTCGGCGTCGAGGACGAGCTGGTAGCGCGGGGTCGCGTACCTGGTGCGGAGTTCGGTGCGGCTGCCGGCGGCGCGTACCGCCCCGGCGGCGATGATCACCAGGTCGTCGCAGAGCCGCTCCACCACGTCGAGCTGGTGGCTGGAGAAGAGCACCGGTACCCCTCGGGCGGCGCGCTCCCGCAGCACCCCGGCGATCACCTCGACGGCGATCGGGTCGAGCCCGGAGAAGGGCTCGTCCAGGATCAGCACCTCGGGGTCGTGTACCAGCGCCGCCGCGATCTGGGCCCGCTGCTGGTTGCCGAGGGAGAGCTTCTCCAGCGGATCGCCGGCCCGCTCGGCCAGACCAATCCGGTCCAGCAGCTCGTCGACGCTGCGCCGGGCGGCCGGCGCGGTCAGCCCGTAGAGCCGGCCGAGGTAGACGAGCTGTTCCCGGACTTTCATCTTCGGGTACAGGCCGCGTTCCTCGGGCATGTAGCCGAAGCGCTGCCGGACGGCCCGGCTGACCGGCTCACCGTGCCAGGTCACCGTGCCGGAGTCGGCGGCGAGCAGGCCGAGGATGATCCGCATCGAGGTGGTCTTGCCGGCACCGTTGGCCCCGACGAACCCGGTCATCCGGCCCGGGACCACCTCGAACGAGATGTCGTCGAGCACTCTCCGGCCGCCGAACGACCGATCGACGGACGCCACGCGCAGCATCCGGCCTCCTTCACCAGGTCTTCCGCCGGCGCACCCGCACCGGCGGGGACGAGGTTAGTCCGGCGGGACTCCGCTGACGTCCGTCGCGCGGCGGAACCGCAAGGATGATCCACTTACCGCCTGGTGCGCCGCCGGGATGAGCCGGCACCGCGCCCGGCGGCCGGGCCGGTCAGCCGCCGGCACCGCCCGGGGTCACCACCCCGTGCTCGTACGCGAAAACCACCGCCTGGGTACGGTCGCGCAGCCCGAGCTTCATCAGTACCCGGGAGACGTGCGTCTTCACGGTCGCCTCGCCGAGCAGCAGCCGCTCGGCGATCTCGGCGTTGGAGGCGCCCCCGGCGAGCTGCACCAGCACCTCCCGTTCCCGCTCGGTCAGCTCGGCCAGCCGGCGCCGGTCCAGGTCGGACGGTCCGCCGCCCGCGCCGGGCCGGCCGGCGGTCGGGGCGACCGCTCCGGCCGGGGTGGCGAAGGTCGCGATCACCCGACGGGTGATCTGCGGAGCGAGCAGCGCGTCGCCCCGGGCGAGGATCCGCACCGCCTCGACCAGATCCTCCGGTGAGCCGTTCTTCAGCAGGAATCCGCTGGCCCCGGCCTGGAGCGCGGCGAACAGGTAGTCGTCCCGGTCGAACGTGGTCAGGATCAGCACCGCCGGCCCGTCCGCCCCGGTGGCCGCCACGATCTGCCGGGTCGCCGCCAACCCGTCCAGGTGCGGCATCTCCACGTCCAGCAGGACGACGTCGGGCCGCTCGGCCAGGGCGAGTTCGACGGCCCGGCGGCCGTCCGCCGCCTCGCCGACCACCTCGAAGTCCTCCTCCGTCTCCAGGATGATCCGCAGGCCGGCCCGGACCAGGTGCTGGTCGTCGGCGAGGAGGACCCGGATCGGGGTGTTCGGCTCCGTCATGACCACTGCTCCGCTCGCTCGTCGTCCCGTCGAGCCGCCGGGGCGGGCCGGCCGGGGCCGGCGCTGCGCCCGGTCACGCCGTCGCCGTCGCGGGGGAGGCGTCGGCGGCACCGGCCGGGGCGATCGGGAACCGGGCCCGTACCCGGAAACCGCCGTCGGCCCGGGCGCCCACCTCCAGGCTGCCGTCGTGCGCGGCGACCCGTTCCCGCATGCCGATCAGGCCGAGCCCACCGCCCCCAGCGGACCGGCCCGGTACGGCGGCCAGCCCGGTACGGCCGTCGTCGGTCACCTCCACCTCGACCTCCCGGCGCAGGTACCGGATCCGTACGTCGACCGCGCTGGCCCGGGCGTGCTTGATGGTGTTCGTCATCGCCTCCTGGACCACCCGGTAGCCGGCCAGCGAGACCGACTCCGGCACCGGCACCGGCGTACCGTAGATCTTGTACTCGACGGCGAGCCCGGCGTCCCGGGCCCCCTGGAGCAGGCTGTCGACCTGCTCCAGCCCGTAGCCGAGGGCCCCGTCGGCGGCGCCCGCGTCGCGGAGCACCCCGAGCATCCGGCGCAACTCGTCGACGGCGGTACGCGCGCTCTGCTCCACCGCGGCGAGCGCGGTCTTGGCCTTGTCCGGGTCCTTGTCCATGACCCGCCGGCTCGCGCTGGCCTGCACGCCCATCACCGAGACGTGGTGGGCGACGACGTCGTGCAGCTCGCGGGCGATGCGTACCCGTTCCTGGTTGACCGCCCGCTCGGCGTTCTCGGCCCGGGACCGGCGCAGCTCCTCGGCCTGCACCTCCAGCTCGTGCTGCCGCAGCGCGGAGGTCCAGGTGCGGTTGCCGAGCAGGTAGGCGAGCAGGAAGAAGGCGCCGTTGAACAGCACGGTGGTGATCGCGACGGCGACGAGCGGGGAGATCGGGCCGGCCGCGCCCGGGAAGTTCGACTCCGCCGACGCGATGCTCAGCCCCGCCGCGATGACCAGCCAGACGAACATCGCGACGATGACCCCGACCCTGATCCAGGCCGAGAGCCGGCGGTCCCGCCCCCAGGCGCCGAGGCTGTAGACGGCGACGAAGAGCGTCGCGGAGGCGACCCATACCTCCGGAACGTGCCGGACCTGGGCGGTGATGAAGATCGCGGCGAGCACGCTGGTGCTGATCTCCGGATGGCTGCGTCGCCAGATCAGCGGCAGGCCGCCCGCGACCGCCCACCCGAGCTGCTCGGGCCAGGACGGCGGGGTGCCGAGCGGGAAGCTGCCCATGCTGTTCGACAGCACCACGCTGAGCAGGCCGAGCGCCGCCATCGACAGGCCCAGGTAGAGGTCCCGTTGGCGCTGCTGCCGGGTCGGCCCGGGGCGGGCCCACGGGCGCGCCGGGTCGCTGTCCGGCCCGCCGGTCGGTGCCGGGTCATCCTGTCGCGCGCTGCCAGCCTCCACCCGACATGAATAACGTATCGGCCGCGTCCCGCGCATCTTCGACCTGCCGGCATGGCGGATATCACGGAGGGTAGTGGGTTGCTGTCCGCCGCGGGCCACTGTCCCGGGCGATCTCCGCCGCCCCGGTCCCGCTGGACGCCGGAATAGTTGACTCGGCAAGTATGTTGTGCGGGGCGATCCGGGGACTGGCGCCCGGGACCGAGTGAGGAGCTGGCGATGCAGTTCGGGATCTTCAGCGTGGGTGACGTGACCACCGATCCGACGAACGGACGGGAGCCGTCCGAGGCGGAGCGGATCAAAGCCATGGTCGCCATCGCGTTGAAGGCGGAGGAGGTCGGTCTCGACGTCTTCGCCACCGGTGAGCACCACAACCCGCCGTTCGTGCCCTCCTCACCCACCACCATGCTCGGGTTCGTCGCGGCCCGGACCAGTCGGCTGCTGCTCTCCACCGCGACCACCCTGATCACCACCAACGACCCGGTGAAGATCGCCGAGGACTACGCCATGCTCCAGCACCTGGCCGACGGCCGGGTCGACCTGATGATGGGTCGGGGCAACACCGGACCGGTGTACCCGTGGTTCGGGCAGGACATCCGCAACGGCATCCCGCTGGCGATCAACAACTACGACCTGCTGCGCCGGCTGTGGCGGGAGGACGTCGTCGACTGGGAGGGCAAGTTCCGCACCCCGTTGCAGTCGTTCACCTCGACGCCCCGGCCGCTGGACGGGATCCCGCCGTTCGTCTGGCACGGCTCGATCCGCAGCCCGGAGATCGCCGAGCAGGCCGCGTACTACGGCGACGGGTTCTTCGCCAACCACATCTTCTGGCCCAAGGAGCACACCCAGCGGATGGTGGGCCTCTACCGGCAGCGGTTCGCGCACTACGGCCACGGCGACGCCGACCGGGCCATCGTCGGCCTCGGCGGCCAGGTGTTCATGCGGCGCAACTCGCAGGACGCGGTACGCGAGTTCCGGCCGTACTTCGACAACGCGCCGGTCTACGGGCACGGCCCGTCGCTGGAGGACTTCACCCGGGAGACCCCGCTGACCGTCGGCAGCCCGCAGCAGGTGATCGACCGCACCCTCACCTTCCGGGACTACGTCGGCGACTACCAGCGGCAGCTCTTCCTGGTCGACCACGCCGGACTGCCGCTGAAGACCGTACTGGAGCAGTTGGACATCCTCGGCGAGGAGGTCGTACCGGTGCTGCGGCGGGAGTTCGCCGCGCTCCGCCCCGCGCACGTACCCGAGGCACCGACGCACGCGTCGATGAAGGCCGAGCGGGACGCGGCGGCCGAGGCGGGGGCGGTCCGATGACGGCCCGGACCCTCGTGGTCGTCTCGGCCGGGCTACGGGTGCCGTCCTCCACCCGGCTGCTCGCCGACCAGCTCGCCTCGGCCACCGGCGCCGAACTCGACCGCCGGGGTGTGCCGGTCCGGACCGAGGTGGTCGAGCTGCGCGACCTCGGCCACGACGTGGTGAACCACCTGCTCGCCGGCTTTCCGTCGGAGGCGCTCAACCGGGCACTGGAGACCGTCGCCGCCGCCGACGGTCTGATCGTGGTGACCCCGATCTTCAACGCCTCCTACAGCGGACTGTTCAAGGCGTTCTTCGACGTGCTCGGCGACGACGCCCTGGTCGACCGGCCGGTGCTGATCGGCGCGACCGGCGGCACCGCCCGGCACTCGCTGGCGCTCGAACACGCGCTGCGGCCGATGTTCAGCTATCTGCGCGCGGTGGTGGTGCCGACCTCGGTCTTCGCCGCGCCGGAGGACTGGGCCGGCGGCAGCGCCCAGGGCACGCTGCGCGGCCGGATCGACCGGGCCGCCCGGGAACTCGCCGAGCAGGTCGCCCGCCGCGAACCGGCCGAGGCCGTCGACCCGTTCCGGCTCACCACGACCTTCGACCAACTGCTGACCGGCGACTGAGGTTCCATCCGGCGCGGCTCCGGCGACTGAGCTCCGCCGGCCCGGCTGACGGGGGTGCCCGGGGCCCGGCCGGTGCGGGTACGTCCGGTTGAATGTCCTGATGATCCCACCGGTGCCCCGGGCCATCACGCAGGCCACCGTCCGTGCCGTCGAGGCGGTCCGGGCGCAGGACCCGGACGCGCTCGACGAGGCGGCCGGCGACCTCGCCCTGCTCCCCGGCGAACAGGTCGGGCTGGTGCTCGGCGCGGTGCTGCGACTGCTGCTGGAGCAGGCGCACCCGGACGGGCTGGCCGGGGAGGACGTGCAGGCCGTGCTCGTGCGGTGTGCCCGGAGCAACGCCGGCTGGCTGCCGGGACTGGACGTCGGGGTGCTGGCGCTGCTGCTGACCGGCGCGCTCGGCGTACACCAGATGGCGGACGAGGCACCGCCGCCCGATCCGGCGGCGGTGGCCCGGCACGCCCCGCTGCTCGTCGCCGACCTGCTCGCCGTCACCGGCGGAGCGGCCGGCGACTACCTGGCCGCCGCACTGTCCGAGATCGCCGTCGCGGAGACGATGGAACTGCCGTGACCCGGTGCCGATGCGCTGCCTCGGTACCGGTCAGGCCGGGCCACCGCCCGGCCTGACCGGGTGGTTCAGTGTCCGACGGTGTCGGAGTCGGCGGCGGCCTGTTCACCGCGGTCGAGCGCGGAGAGCGCGGCGACGTCCTCCGGGGCGAGCGTGAAGTCGAAGACGTCGATGTTGCTCTTCATCCGGTCCGGCGAGGCGGTCTTCGGGATCGGGACCAGCCCCAGGTCGAGGTGCCACCGCAGCACGACCTGCGCGGGCGTCCGGCCGTACCGGTCGGCCAGCCCGGTCACCACCGGGTTGGCGAGGAGTTCGCCGCCATGCCCGATCGGCCCCCAGGACTGGGTGGCGATGCCGTGCTCCCGGTGGTACGCCCGGGCGGCGTCCCGGGTCAGCGTCGGGTCCAACTGGATCTGGTTGACGTCCGGCGTCACGTCCGTCGCGGCGCGGATCCGGTCGATGTGTGCCGGCTTGAAGTTGGACAGCCCGACGGCCCGTACCCGGCCGTCCCGGAGCAGGTCGGACAGGCCCAGGAAGGCGTCGACGTACCGGTCCTGCCAGGGCATCGGCCAGTGGATCAGGTAGAGGTCGAGGTAGTCGACGCCGAGCTTGCCGATGCTGTCCTGGAACGCCTCCCGCACCCTGTCCCGACCGTGCCACTCGCCGTTCAGCTTGCTGGTGACGAAGAGTTCTTCCCGGGGCACCCCGGAGGCGCGCAGGCCACGGCCGACGCCCACCTCGTTGCCGTACTTGTAGGCGGTGTCGATCAGCCGGTAACCGACCCCGATCGCCTCGGCGACGGCCCGCTCGGCCTCGGCGTCGGACAGCGGCCAGGTCCCGAAACCGAGCTGCGGTATCCGGGCACCGTTCGCCAGCGGAAGGGTCGGCACGGTCGGCTCTGCGTTCATCTGGTTGATCTCCTGCGGTCCAGTCCGGCCCAGGGGTGCGGGCCGGTGCGGTGCGGCGTTCCTCCAGATCAACCTACTCGCGCCGGCGTACCGGCCGTCAGGGTGGCGGTGCCGGGGAGCCGAGGTCAGGCGGGCCCGTCGACCAGGTCGAGCAGGGTACGGGTCAGGGTGTTGCGGGCCAGCGGCACCTTGAAGGCGTTTCCCGGCAGCGGCCGGGCCTGCGCGAGTTCCGCCTCGGCGGCCGCCCGGAACCGGTCCTCCCGGGCCGGGCCGCCGCGCAGCAGCTCCTCGGCCCGGGTGGCCCGCCACGGCTTGTGCGCCACCCCGCCGAGCGCGATGCGGACGTCCCGGACCGTACCGTCCGCCACGTCGACCGCCGCCGCCACCGAGACCAGCGCGAACGCGTACGACGCCCGGTCGCGTACCTTGCGGTAGCGGGACCGGGTGCCGAAGGAGAGTGCTGGCACCTCGATCGCGGTGATCAGTTCACCGTGTGCCAGTACGGTGTCCCGGTGCGGTTCGCCGTCCGGCAACCGGTGCAGCTCGGCCATGGGAATGCGCCGCGCGCCGGCCGGACCCTCGGTGTGCACGGTGGCGTCCAGCGCAGCGAGTGCGACCGCGAAGTCCGACGGATGGGTGGCGACGCACTCCGATGAGGTGCCGAGGATCGCGAGTTCGCGGTGATATCCGTCGATCGCCGAGCAGCCGGTGCCGGGATCCCGCTTGTTGCACGGGGTGGTGACGTTCTGGAAGTACACGCACCGGGTGCGTTGCAGTAAATTTCCGCCGGCGGTCGCCAGGTTGCGCAGTTGGCCGGAGGCACCGGAGAGCAGTGACTGGGAGAGCACCGGATAGCGCCCCCGGACCAGTGGATGCGCCGCCAGCTCGCTGTTCGGGGTGGCGGCGCCGATCCGGATGCCGCCGCCGGGTAGCTCCTCGACCTGGTCGGAGGTGAGCCGGCGTACGTCCACCAGCAGGTCCGGCGTGGCCACGTCGAGCTTCATCAGGTCGACCAGGTTGGTCCCGCCGCCGAGGAAGGCGCCGTTCGGCGAGCCGGCGAGCAGCGCCACCGCACCGGTCACGTCGTCGGCGCGGGCGTACCGGAAGGGCTTCATCGCCGGGCCAGTTCCTGGATCGCCGGCACGATGTTCGCGTACGCGGCGCAGCGGCAGAGGTTGCCGCTCATCCGTTCCCGGATCTCGTCGGCGTCCAGCCTCGCCCGGCCCCCGTCGCCGGCGGATGCACCGTCCACGGTCACCGCGCTCGGCCAGCCCGCCTCGGCTTCCCGGATCATCGCGACGGCCGAGACGATCTGCCCCGGCGTGCAGTAGCCGCACTGGAAGGCGTCGTACTGGATGAAGCAGCGCTGCATCGGGTGCAGTTCGCCGTCGGGTGCCAGGCCGGCGGCGGTGACGATCTCGGCCCCGTCGTGTGCCACCGCGAGGGCGAGGCAACTGTTCACCCGCCGCCCGTCCAGCAGGATCGTGCAGGCGCCGCACTGCCCGTGGTCGCAGCCCTTCTTCGGGCTGGTGTTGCCCAGCCGCTCCCGCAGGGTGTCGAGCAGGGTGGTCCGGGTGTCGACGGTCAGCCGGTGATCGGCCCCGTCCACCCGGAGGTTGACCTCGGCATCCATCCTTCCGGCCTCCTCGTGGGATCGAGTCGCGGATGAACACCCCCCAAGCTAACGACACCAATGCGGCAAAGGGGCGAAATGCGCAAAGCCACTCGCAACGCTCCGTACGCCTTCGGCGCGGCGGTGCCGACCGTTCGCCCCGGCACCCCGGCCACGGTGCCGACCGAGCGTGTGGCGGGCGCCGGGCGGGGGTAGGCGACAATCGACGCCATGCGGTTCGGCATCCTGGGCGCGACCGAGGTGTACGCGGGCGACGGCCGGCGGCTCGTCGTCGGTGGCCCGCGCCTGCGCGCCCTGCTGGTGCTGCTGCTCCTCGACGCCGGCCGGGTGGTCTCGGCGGACCGGCTGATCCAGGGCCTGTACGGCGACAGCCCGCCGGCCCGGGCCGCGAACGCGTTGCAGTCCCAGGTCTCCCGGTTGCGCCAGGTGCTCTCCGGCGTCGGCGGGCCGGAGCCAGGCGTCGACGGCGGGTCGGAGCCACTGGTGGAGTTCCATCCGGCGGGGTACCGGATCGCGGTGGACCCGGAGGACGTCGACCTGCACCGGTTCACCCGGCTGGTGGCCGAGGGTCAGCGCGCGCTGGCCGGTGGTGACCTGCGGCACGCCGTCGAGCTGCTGCGCGCGGCGTCGCGGCTGTGGCGCGGGGAGCCGCTGGCCGACGTCCGGGAGGCGCCGTTCGCCTGGGCCCAGGCGGTCCGCCTCGACGAGCTGCGGCTGGCCGCCGTCGAGGACCGCGTGGCGGCGGAACTCGACCTTGCCGGGCCCGGACCCTCCGTGGCCGAGCTGCGCGAGCTGGTGGCGGCGTACCCGCTGCGGGAGCGGCTGCGCGGCCAGCTGATCCGAGCCCTGCACGCGGGTGGCCGGCGGGCCGAGGCGCTGGCCTCCTTCGAGGAGGCCCGCCGGCTGCTCGCGGAGGAACTCGGCACCGACCCGTCGCCGGAGCTGGCCGCGCTGCACGTGGCCGTGCTGCGGGACGATCCCGCCCTGCTCCCGCCCGGGCGCCGTCCCGGCCCGGCCCGGCCGGTGCCCGCCGGTCCGACTCCTGCCGATACGGTCTCCGCTCCGGCGCCCGCCGGGACGGTCGCCGGTCCGGTGCCTGCCGGCGCGGCGGCCCCCGTCGGCGGGCCGCCCGGTCCGGTTGCCGAGCCGTCCCGTCCGGCCGTCGGGCTGCCCGGGCAGCTCAGCAGCTTCGTCGGGCGGGAGGAGGAGCTGGGCCGGGTCGGCAAGCTGCTCGGTGAGGCGCGGTTGGTCACCCTGCACGGTCCCGGTGGTGCCGGCAAGACCCGGTTGGCGATCGAGGCGGCCGGTCAGCAGCCCGGCGAGGTCTACCTGGTCGAACTCGCGGCGGTGACCGCGGGCGCGGACGTCGCCTCGGCGGTACTGGCCGCGCTGCACCTGCGGGACGCCGCGCTGCGCGGCCAGGGTGGTCCCCGGGACGCCGCCGACCGGCTGGTCACGGCGCTCGCCGAGCGGAGCCTGCTGCTTGTGCTGGACAACTGCGAGCATCTGGTCGCCGACGCCGCCCGGCTCGCCGCCCGGTTGCTCGGCGCCTGCCCGAAGGTGCGGGTCCTGGCGACCAGCCGGGAGCCGCTCGGGCTCACCGGCGAGGCACTGTGCCCGGTCTCCGGACTGACCCTGCCACCGGCCGAGACGACCGCCGAGGCGGCCCCGGCGTACGCGGCGGTCCGGCTCTTCGTCGAACGGGCCGCTGACGTGTCGCCGGGATTCGCCGTCGGTCCCGACAACCTCCCCGCGGTACTGCGGATCTGCCGTACCCTCGACGGCCTGCCGCTCGCCATCGAGCTGGCCGCGGCCCGGCTGCGGGCCCTGCCGGTCTCCGAGGTCGCGGCCCGGCTCGACGACCGGTTCCGGCTGCTGACCCGGGGCAGCCGGATCGCCCAGCCGCGGCACCAGACGTTGCGCGCGGTGGTGCGGTGGAGCTGGGACCTGCTGGACGAGGCCGAACAACGGCTGGCGCGCCGGTTGACGGTCTTCGCCGGCGGCGCTGACCTGGACGCCGTCGAGCGGGTCTGCGAGCCGCTCGACGCGGACGTGCTCGACCTGCTTTCCAGCCTGGTCGACAAGTCCCTGGTGGAGGCGGGGGGCGGGCGTTTCCGGATGCTGGAGACGGTGCGCGCGTTCGGTGCCGAACGGTTGGCCGAGGCCGGCGAGGCGGACGAGCTGCGCCGGGCACACGCGGCGTACTTCCTCGAACTGGCCCGTGCCGGCGACCTGCGGCTGCGGGGCGCGGACCAACTGGACTGGCTGCGCCGGTTGGACGGCGACCGCGACGACCTGCACGCCGCGTTGCGCCGGGCGATGGCCGGCGGGGACGTCGCGACCGCGCTGAAGCTGGTCTCCGCGCTGTCGTTCTACTGGTGGCTGCGCGGCCTGCGGGGTGAGGGGGCGGCGCTGGCTGCCCAGCTCGTCGAGCAGCTCGACGGCACCCCGCCACCCGACCTCGCCGAGGAGTACGCGCTCTGCCTGCTGCACGCCTCGCTCGGCGGGTACGGCTCGGGCCCGCAGGGCGTCGAGCCGGCCGCCACCATCCTGTGGAACCTGGGCCGGCCGCCCCGGCAGCCGTTTCTGCTCTATCTGTCCGGGGTGGCCAACGGTCCACCACCGGAGCTGGTGGAGACCATGCTCGCCACCCCGGAAGGCTGGGCCGGACTGCTCGGAACCGACCCGTGGAGCCGGGCGCTGGGGGCGCTCGGCCTGGGAACGGTCTGGATGCTCGGGGGCCGGTACGAGGCGGCGCGCGCCAAGCTCGGCGAGGCGTTGGCCGACTTCCGGACCCTCGGAGAGCGCTGGGGGACCATCCTGGTGCTGACGACCCTGACCGAGCTGGCCTACCGGCGCCGCGACCACGCCCACACGGCACTGGTCGACGAGGCGCTGCGGCTGGCCGACGAACTCGGCTCGACGCTCGACATGACCGAGCTGTTGCGTACCCGGGGGGACGGCCGGCTCAGCGTCGACGACCTGGAAGGGGCGGATGGCGACTACCAGCAGGTGGTGGAGCTGGCCCCGCCGGCCGGGGCGCCGGAGTTGCTCGCCGCCGCTCACCTGGGGCTCGGCGAGATCGCCCGGCGGCGCGGCGACCTGGACCGGGCACGCCGGCTGTGCGAGCAGGCGCTGGCGGAGTGCCCGACCGGCTGGTTCGGCGCGGAGGGGATCCGGCTCGCCGCGCTGGTCGCCCTGGGGCAGATCCTGGCGGCGATCGGTGACACGGTCGGGGCCCAGGCGAAGTTCCGTCAGGTGCTGCGCGCCACCGTGGGGGTCTGGGAACTGAGTACCCTCACGATCGCGGTCGACGGCCTGGTCGGACCGGTGCTTCGCCGCGGCGACGCCGAGCGGGCCGGCCTGCTGCTCGGCGCCATCGCGGTGTTGCAGGTCGGCGTCGGCAGCGCCGGGGCGATCGACGCCGCGCCGGTCGCCGCCGCCACCCGCGCCCGGCTCGGCGACCCGGCGTACCAGCGCGTGCTGGCCCGGGGCGCGGCCCTGACCCGGGAAGAGGCGCTCGCGACGCTCGACATAGCCTGACCGGAGGCGATGGCGCCGGCGGCGGACGAGGCGGCGGTGGTGGTGCGTGGCCGGTCAGCGGGGCCGTCAGCGATCGGTGCGTGACCGGTCAGCGCGCCCGGCGACCGTCGGGGCATGACAACACAGACATCAGCGGTCGTGGCCGAGGGACTGCACAAGCGGTACGGCGCGACCCGGGCCCTCGACGGGTTCGACCTCAGTGTGCCGGCCGGCACGGTGTGCGGGCTGCTCGGACCGAACGGCGCCGGCAAGACCACGGCGGTCCGGATCCTCTCCACGCTGCTGCGCTTCGACGCCGGCCGGGCCTGGGTGGCCGGGTACGACGTGGTTCGCCAGCCCGACCTGGTCCGTGGGGTGATCGGGTTGACCGGGCAGTACGCGGCGGTCGACGAGGTGCTCAGCGGCCGGCAGAACCTGATCCTTTTCGGTCGGCTGCACCACCTGCCGGCGCGGGTGGCCCGGCGCCGCGCGGACGAGCTGCTGGAGCAGTTCGGGCTGACCGGCTCGGCGGGCAAGTCGGCGGCGGAGTACTCCGGCGGGATGCGCCGCCGGCTGGACCTGGCGGCCAGCCTGATCATGGCGCCCCGGGTGCTCTTCCTCGACGAGCCGACCACCGGGCTCGACCCGCGCAGCCGCAACCACCTCTGGTCCGCGGTGCGGAGTCTGGTCGCCGACGGCACCACGGTGCTGCTCACCACCCAGTACCTCGACGAGGCGGACCAGCTCGCCGACCGGATCCTGGTGGTCGACTCCGGGCGGGTGGTCGCGGAGGGCACCTCGGCCGAACTGAAGGCGCGGATCGGGGCGGACCGGATCGAGGTGGTGGTCCGGCACGCGGCGGAGCTCGGCACCGCCGCCGGGATCGTCGAACGTTCCTCCGCCGGGCCGGTGACGCTCGACGCGGAGATCCGCCAGCTCAGCGCCCCGGTCGTGGACCGGGTGGCGGCGCTCGGCGACGTGATGCGGGCGCTGCGGGACGCCGGGGTCGCGGTCGAGGACATCGGGTTGCGCCGGCCCACCCTCGACGAGGCCTTCCTGCACCTGACCGGGCACCAGCCTGCGGCGGCGCGGCCGACCTCGGCGGAGGTGCCGGCGTGACCGGGCGGGGTGCGGGCCGGCCGGGCGGGTACGACGACGAGTGGAACGAGGTGACGGCATGACCAGTACGTTGCAGGCGCAGCACCGGACGCCGGAGGTGTCCCCGGCCGGGCGGACCGCCGGGCGGGCGGCCGGGCCGCTGACCCGGTTCCGCTGGGCGGTGGCCGACGGCTGGGTGATGACGGGCCGGAACATGGCGCACGTGATCCGGTCGCCCGAGGAGATCGTGATCTACTTCAGCCTGCCGATCATATTCGTGCTGGTCTTCGGTTACGTCTTCGGCAGTGGCATGGCGGTGCCCGGCGCGGGCAGTTACCGGGAGTACCTCCTGCCGGGGGTCTTCGTGATGACCATGCTGTACGGCCTCGGCGCCACCGCCAGCGGCATCGCCATGGACGTCAGCCGGGGTGTGGTGGACCGGTTCCGGTCCATGCCGATGGCCCGGACCGCGCTGGTCACCGGGCGGACCGGTGCCGACCTGCTCCGTGCGCTGCTGGAGATGACCATCCTGGTGGTCTGCGGCCTGCTGGTGGGCTGGCAGTGGCGCAACGGCGTGCTCGACGCCCTCGCCGCGGTGGGGCTGATCCTGCTGCTGCGGCTCGCGCTCACCTGGGTCGGCATCTTCCTCGGCCTGATGGTGCCGAATCCGGACACGGTCGGGGTGATCGTCTTTCCGCTGGCCTTTCCGCTGACCGCGCTCTCCAACGTCTTCGTCGCACCGGACCTGATGCCGGACTGGCTGGGTGCGGTCTCGTCGTGGAACCCGCTGTCGGCGACGGTGGCGGCCAGCCGGGAGCTGTTCGGCAATCCCGGGACCGGTGGGGACTCCTGGGCGGCGCAGCACCCGACAATCCTGGCGGTCGGCTTTCCGCTGCTCCTGATCGCCATCTTCGCGCCGCTGGCCGTCCGGCGCTACCAGCGGCTGAGCCGCTGACAGCGGACCGCGTACCGCCGCGCGCCGGGGGATAGCGCTCGGAGGGCGCACGGGGGGATCCGGCCCGTATCCGCACGTCTGGCGGGTACGGGCCGGACCGCGTGCGGGCGGCGGCGCCGGTCACCGCCGCTGGGAAGCCGGTGCGGGCGGGAGATCGTGTCGCGAGCGGCTCAGGAGGCGCCGAGGTGGGCGTCGAGCAGCGCCGAGGCGGTGAGCGTGGCCAGCCCGTCCAGTCCGGCGCCCTGGGTCACGGCCCGGCTGGCCGACCCGTCGTAGACGATGGTGAGCTGCCTGGCCAGCGTCTCGGGGTCGCGGGCACCGGCGAGCCGGGCCTGGCCGGCGAAGAAGTCGGTCAGCCGCTGCTTGTAGTCCCGGGCGATCACGCTGGCCGGATGGTGCGGGTCCCGGAGTTCGACCGCGGTGTTCAGGAACGGGCAGCCCCGGAACTCCGGTGACCCGGACAGCTCGTCCAGGTGGGCGAAGACGGCGAGGATCCGGTCGCGGGGGCCGAGTCCGGACGTCTCGTCCGGCAGGTGTGCCGCGACCACCGCCGGGCCGCACGCGGCAAGGCTCTCCGCCACCAGGGCGTCCTTGGTCTCGAAGAGCTGGTACATGGTCCGCTTGGAGACCCCGGCGACCTGGCAGAGCCGCTCGACCCCGGTGGTCGCGATGCCCTCCCGGTGGAACAGTTCGGCCGCCGCCCGCAGTAGCCGGTCTCGGGGCGTCGCCTGGTCGGTGGTCGAGGTCATGTTCGCAGCCTACCCCGGGACTTGCGAGTGGAAACCGATCGGTTTACGGTGGTGGAAACCGATCGGTTTCCTACTCCTCGGAGGTCCCACCATGCAGGTCAAAGATGCCGTCGTACTCGTCACCGGCGGCAACCGGGGGCTCGGCCGGGCCATCGCCGCCGAGGCCCTGGCCCGGGGTGCCCGCAAGGTCTACGCCACCGCCCGCGATCCCCGTACGGTCACCAACCCGGACGTCGTGCCGCTGGCCCTGGAGGTGACCGATCCCGAGTCCGTCGCCGAGGCCGCCCGGCAGGCACCCGACGTCACCATCCTGGTGAACAACGCGGCCGGCCTGGTCGCCGCCAACTTCCTGGACTCGCCGGTGCAGGACGTCCGCCGCGAGTTCGAGACGAACTTCTTCGGTCCGCTCGCCGTGACCCGGGCCTTCGTGCCGGGCCTGGTCGCCGCCGGTGGCGGTCACATCCTCAATATCCACTCGGTGCTCTCCTGGGTGGCGATGTCCGGCTCGTACGCCGCCTCCAAGGCGGCGCTCTGGTCGATGAGCAACTCGCTGCGACTGGAACTGCTCGGCAGCGGGGTCGGGGTGACCGGGGTGCATGTCGGGTACGTCGACACGGACATGGTCGCGCACGTCGACGCGCCGAAGGTCGCACCGGACGACGTGGCCCGGCAGGCGCTCGACGGCGTCGAGGCCGGCGCCTTCGAGGTGCTCGCCGACGACGTCACCCGGCGGGTGAAGGCCGGACTCTCGGCCGACCTGGCCGCGCTCTATCCGCAACTCGCCGGCGCCTGATCCGGCCCCGGATCGTCCGGGGAGGAGTTGGCCGAGGTCGACGGGGGGTACTCGACCGGATTTATCGGCGACTTGACGCGAAATGGATCTGCCCTTTATCGTCGTGGCGACGAAAACAGGGGAGGTGGCGCGTCATGGCCGACGTGACCAGGCGGCTGTTCCTGCGACACCTGCGCGGGGCGCCGACCACGTGGGTCCGGCACTCCGTGCGGGGCAGGGTCCGGCACGAGGGAGTCGGGCAGTCCTTCTGGTACCGGCCGCTGGTCGGCGTACTGAGCGAGGTGCCGGTCGACGACCGCGAGCTGCCGCTGCTGTTCCACGCCCGGACCAGCGACTTCGCCGACGTCACCGTGCAGGCCACGGTGACGTACCGGATCGCCGACCCGGCGCTGGCGGCGAGCCGGCTGGACTTCTCGGTCGACCCGCACAAGGGCGTCGCCCGGGCCCGCCCACTCGACCAGGTCGCCACGCTGCTGGCCGAGCTGGCCCAGCAGCCGGCGCTCGACCTGCTGGCCCGGGTGCCGCTGGCCGAGGCGCTCACCGACATCGCCGCGGTCCGCGAGGCGGTCTCGGCGGCGCTGCGCGACGAGGCCCGGCTGACCGACGTCGGTGTCGCGGTGGTCAGCGCCCGGGTGGTGGCGGTGCGGCCCGAGCCGGAGATGGAGCGGGCGCTCCAGACGCCGACCCGGGAGACGGTGCAGGTCGAGGCCGACCGGGCCACCTACGCCCGGCGGGCGCAGGCGGTCGAGCAGGAGCGGGCGATCGCCGAGAACGAGTTGCAGAACAAGATCGAGCTGGCCCGCCGGGAGCAGCAACTGGTGGAGCAGCACGGCGCCAACTCCCGGCGCAAGGTCGAGCTGGAGGCCGCCGCCGAGCTGGCGGTCGCCCAGGGCAAGGCCGAGCGGGAGAAGGTGGCGAACGCGGCGGCCGCCGAGCGGGCCCGGGTGCTGGCCGCCGCCGAGGCGGAGAAGGAGCGCATCCTCGCCGGAGCCAAGGCCGACGGGGTACGCGTGGTCGGGCTCGCCGAGGCCGACGCGGAGGCGGCCCGGCTGGCGGCGTACCGGGACCTGCCGCCGGAGGTGCTGCACGCGCTCGCACTCCGCGAGGTCGCCGGGCACCTGCCCGAGATCGGCCAGCTCACCGTCACCCCCGACGTGCTGACCGGCCTGCTGGGCCGGCTGTCCCGGTGACCGGCACCGCTCCGGTCACGAGGAGGCCGGGCAGCCGCCCGTCGGCGCTGGACGGCCGCCGGTCGAGGATGTGCAGCCATGCGTCGGCGCCGGGGAGTCGCCGGTCGAGACCGGACCGTCGTGGGTCGGGGTTGGACAGCCCTGGGTCGAGAGCGGTGGGGTGGGCCGGGTGAGCGCCACCCTCGCGCCGAGAGTCGTCGTGGTGAGCCGGCGCAGCGAGCTGGACGAGCTGCTGGCCCACCACGGCACCCGGGCGGCCGCCGGCTACTACCTGCGCCAGCGCGGGCGCGACCTGGCCGAGGTGGTGACCCGGCACGAGGCGCTCCAGGCGGCGCTGACCACCGTCGGGGCGGCCATCCCGGCAGACTGGCGGCGCGGTCAGGCGGATCGGGACGACCTGACCCGGTTCCCGTTCGCGGCCGAGGACATCGTGGTGGCGGTCGGCCAGGACGGGCTGGTCGCCAACGTCGCCAAATACCTCGACGGGCAGCCGGTGATCGGGGTGGACCCGGAGCCGGGACAGAACGCCGGAGTACTCGTCCGGTTCGGGCCGGAGGCGGTCAGCCGGCTGCTGCCCGCCGTGGTCGCCGGGCGGGCTCCGGTCCGCGAGCGGACCATGGTCCGGGCCGCGCTCGACGACGGCCAGGAGCTGATCGGGCTCAACGAGGTCTACGCGGGGCACCCGGGCCACCAGTCCGCGCGGTACCTGCTCTCCACCGCCGATGGCCGACGGGAACGGCAGTCCTCCTCCGGACTGGTGGTCGGCACCGGGACCGGCGCCACGGGCTGGTGCGCCTCGATCGCCCGGGAACGCACCGCCGCGCCGCCGCCGCCGGCGCCGGACGAACCGGCACTGTGCTGGTTCGTCCGGGAGGCGTGGCCGTCCCCGGCGACCGGCGCGTCGCTGACCGCCGGGCGACTCGGCCCGGACGAGACGCTGGAGATCGTGGCGGAACGGGAGCGGCTGGTGGTCTTCGCCGACGGGCTGGAGACCGACCACCTGACGATGGCCTGGGGGCAGCGGCTGACCGTCGGCCCGGCCACCCGGCGGCTACGCCTGGTCGAGCCGGCGTTCGTGCCGACCGACCCCTCGCGGCACCCGACGCAACGTCGCCGCCGCCGTCGCTGACAGCGTCCCCGGCGGAGTCAGAAGGTCGACTTCGGGGCGCCCTGGCCCGGGCTGACCCGGGTCGGCCCGGCAGCCGAGGGGCGTACGTCGACGTCGAAGATCGCGGTTGGCAGGTAGACCGTCGCGCACGAGTTCGGGATGTCCACCACCGCGGAGAAGCGCCCCTCGATCGGGGCGGCGCCGAGGATCAGGTACGCCTGCTCGGGGCTGTAGCCGAATCGGGTCAGGTAGTCGATCGCGTGCAGGCAGGCGCGCTGGAACGCGAGCTGCGCGTCGAGGTATCGCTGCTCCCCGTCCGTGGTGACCGAGATGCCGGAGAAGGCCAGCCACTGGCTGTACTGCGGAGCCACGATCCCGGGTAGGAAGATCGCGTTCTCCGACACCCCGTACGTGGTCATCCCGCCCTTGATCACGTCCACGTGCAGGTCGACGAAGCCGCCCATCTCGATCGCGCCGCAGAAGGTGATTTCACCGTCGCCCTGGGAGAAGTGCAGGTCTCCGACGGAGAGGTTGGCGCCGGGGACGTACACCGGATAGAAGACCCGGGTCCCCTTGGTCATGTTCTTGATGTCCTGGTTGCCGCCGTTCTCCCGGGGCGGCGCGGTCCGGGCCGCCTCCGCCGCGACCCGGTCGAAGTCGCCGCCGGTCAGCGAGCCGAGGATCGCCCCGTCCGGCAGCGGCGGCAGCGACAGCGGCGGTACCCGGTCCGGGTCGGTGGCCCGCAGCGCTCCCTCCCGTTCGTTCCACTTCGCCAGCAGTGCCGCCGACGGCGCGGTACCCATCAGCCCGGGGTGGATCATCCCGGTGAAGGTCACCCCGGGAACGTGCCGGGACGTGGCCTGCTGCCCGCTGAAGTCCCAGATCGCCTTGTACGCGTCCGGGAAGTAGTCGGTCAGGAAGCCGCCGCCGTTCTGCTTCGGGAAGATGCCGGTGTAGCCCCAGCCCTGCCCGGCGAGCGGACCCGAGTCCTCCTGCGGGATCGGCCCCACGTCGAGGATGTCGACCACCAGCAGATCGCCGGGCTCCGCACCACTGACCGAGAAGGGGCCGCTGAGCGCGTGCACGATCGGCAGCGGCGCGTCCCGGACGTCGTCGGCCGAGTCGTCGTTGTGGATCGCGCCGTCGAACCACTCCCGGCAGTGCACCCGGAACGTCTGGCCGGGCCGGACGGTGACGACCGGCGGGATCTCCGGATGCCACCGGTTGTGGCCGAGCAGCTCCTGCTCGGTGAACTTTTTCGTCGAGTCCAGCGGAAACAACAGCTCGGGCATCGCGGCTTCCCTTTCACCCGTCAGGGTCGTGGCAGACGGGCGTGCCCGGGATGGACCGGCCGGGCCGCCGCGCCGCGTCGGCCGGGAACCCGGGTCACCACCTCCGGCGCTTCGGCGCTGCGGCCGGCCCGGTCGAGGGCCGCGACCAGTGGCCGCGGCATGGCGCGCAGCGACGGCGCCGAGAAGATCCGGGCGGCCTCCGCCGCGCAGGTCACGCAGCGGACGCGCGCGGGGGCCTGCCCGATCGGAAACCGGGCCGGGAAGATTCCGTCCCGGGGACACCGGTACTCGTACGTCGCCACGGCTTCAGGATCGTGCCCGCTGCGGCGACTCCGCAGGCTATTGCCGCAAGTAGCGCCTTTCGGTGCCGGTCTCCGTCACCTCGGCCGGGACGGCGGGGGATCAGTCGACGACCTCGACGTCCTTCCAGAAGGCGACCCGGTCCCGGACCATCTCGGCGTCCGGCTTCGGCTCCGGGTAGTACCAGACGGCGTCGACACTGCGCCGCCCCTCGTGCTCCAGCGTGTAGTACGACGCGGTGCCCTTCCAGGGGCAGACGGTGTGCGTGTCCGAGTCCCGCACCAGATCGTCGCGCAGGGCCGTACGCGGGAAGTAGTGGTTGCCCTCGACCACGACGGTGTCTGCGCTCTCCGCGATGACCAGGTCGTTCCAGATGGCTTTCGGCATGTCCCCAGACTATGCCGGCCGCCCCGGGGCGGCCGGCGGTGCACCCGGGGCGGGACGGGGCCGGTGCCGCAGCTCGCGCGGGTGGTCCTCGGGGGCCCGGAACTCGCTCCCGGGAGGGAGGTGCCGGCGGGCGCGGCTGGCGATACTGGGGCGATGCGCGCCTGGTGGGACCGGCTGACCGAGTGGGGACGGTCCACGCCGCCGCTGGTCGTGGACGCGCTGGTCGCGGTCGCCTGCTATCTGATCATCATCATCAACGCCTTCACCAAGGACCGTGCCGAATGGTGGGTGTTCGTCCTCGCGGGTCTGAACGCGATCCCGCTGATCTGGCGCCGGCGGTATCCGTTCTGGGTCACTCTGCTGACCGGAATCGGCACGACCTGGCTAGCCCTGGAGCACGCGATCGGCGAGATCCCGGTCGCCCAACTGGTTGCCACCTACACGTTCGCGGCGATCTGCCCGCTGTCCCACCGGGCCGTCCTGCTGCTCGGCACCCTGGTCGGGGTGGGCATCTCGCTACCCAAGGGCGAGCTGCTCTCCTTCGGGCCGGCCGCGATCGCGTTCGTGGTCGCCTACGCGATGGGCACCAGTGCCCGGGCACGCCGGGACCGGATCGCGATGCTGGAGGAGCGGGCCCACCGGCTGACCGAGGAGCAGCACGCCGCCGCCGCCCGGGAGCGGGAGCGGATCGCCCGGGAGGTGCACGACATCCTGGCGCACTCGATGAGCCTGGTGGTGGTGCAGGCCGAGGCCGGTCCGGTGGTGGTCCGATCGGATCCGGGCAAGGCCGAGGAGGTCTTCGACACCATCTCCGACACCGCCCGGGAGGCGCTGGTGCAGCTCCGCCGCGCGCTCGGGGTGCTCCGCTCGGATGGGCCGGCCCGGGCGCCGGTGCCGGACCTGGACGCGGTACGGCCGCTGGTCGAGAGCGCCCGGCGGGCCGGCCTGGTCGCCACCCTGGAGGAGTACGGGCAGCGGCGGCCGGTGCCGGCGGACCTGGGGGTGACGGCGTACCGGATCGTGCAGGAGTCGCTGACCAACACGCTGCGGCACGCGCGGGCCGGCGCGGTGCGGGTCCGGATCGACTGGGCCGACGCCGCGCTCCGGCTGGAGGTGAGCGACGACGGGCGCGGGCCGTCCGGCGACGGCCGGCCGGGCGGGCTCGGGCTGATCGGCATGCGGGAGCGGGTCTCGGCGGTCGGCGGCGCCCTCAGCACCGGACCGGGGTTGGACGGCACGGGGTTCCGCGTCGCGGCGACGCTGCCACTACGGTAGGAACGCACCACCACCGGACCACTGCCGGCCGACCACCCGTCGCCGGGCCACTGCCGGCCGACCGCCACCCCCCGTCGCCGGACCACTACCGCCGGGCGACCCGTCGGCGGACCACTGCCGGCGGACCGCCGCAGGGCCGTGGGCGGCAACGGTGACGACGGTGGCGACACGACCGAGGCCCGCGCCGGTGCGGTGCCGGCGGGCCGGCCAGCGCGGGGGAGGGCAGATGTCCGAGGGAAGCACACTGCGGGTGCTCATCGCCGACGACCAGGCACTGGTGCGGGACGGCTTCGGCATGATCCTGGCCGCCCAGCCGGACATCACGGTGGTCGGCGAGGCCGCCGACGGTGCCGAGGCGCTGCACCGGACCCGCGACCTGGGCCCGGACGTGGTGCTGATGGACATCCGGATGCCGAACATGGACGGTATCGCGGCGACCGCCCGGATCTGCGCCGAGACGCCGGCCCGGGTACTGGTGCTGACCACCTTCGACCTCGACGAGTACGTCTACGACGCGCTGCGGGCCGGGGCGAGCGGCTTCCTGCTCAAGGACATGCGCCGGGAGGAGCTGGTCAACGCCGTCCGGGTGGTGGCCGCCGGTGAGGCACTGCTGGCGCCGACGGTGACCCGCCGGCTGATCGCCGACGTGGTGTCCCGGGGCCGTCCGGCCCGACCCGATCCCGCCCCGGACCGGCTGGCGGTGCTCACCACCCGGGAGACGGAGACACTGCGCCAGGTCGCCCGGGGACTCTCCAACGCCGAGATCGCCGCCGCGCTCTTCGTCAGCGAGCACACCGTGAAGACGCACGTCAGCAACCTGCTGGCCAAGCTGGGGCTGCGGGACCGGGTGCAGGCGGTGGTGCTGGCGTACGAGTCGGGTCTGGTGCTGCCCGGCGATCTCGGCGTACCGGGGGAGGCCGGTCCGGTGGCGGCTCGCTCCGCGGAGTGAGGTGACCGGGGGCGACCCACCCGAGCGGCGGACCGGAGATCCACTCCGTACGGCGATCCGACGCGACCGCCTCCCGGACCACCATCATGGCAGCTCCCGGAGTCGGGAGGTCCATATTGGAGAGTGCCATGTCACGTCTGATCACCGGGTACGTCATCCGGCGACCCGTCGTCGTACTCCTGCTCTGGCTGGCCGTCCTGGCCGGCGGGTTCGGAGTCGGAGTGGGAGTGTTCGACCGCCTGGTCTCCGACGTCGGCGGCGTGCCGGGCAGCGAGTCCGACGTCGCCGAGCAGCGGTTGGCCGACGCCCCGCCCGAGCCGGTCCGGATCACCGCCGTCGTCACCGGCAGACCCGCCACCGATCCAGCCGTCCGGGCCAGCGCCGCCGCCGCGATCGCCGAGGTACGCACCATGCCGGGCATCGCCGAGGTCTCCGACCCGGTGCCGTCCACGACAACCGGGCAGGCGCTGCTGATCTCGGTCACCCTGACTCCCGGGGACGACGAGACCGAGGCGGCCGAGGCGGCGGCGGCCCGGCTGCACCGGATCGAGGCGCCGTCGGTGGTGGTCGGCGGCGGGCCCATCACCGACCAGGAGTTCAACTCGCAGGCCCAGCGGGACGTGGCCCGGGCGGAGGCCCTGAGCATGCCGGTGGTGCTGGTACTGCTACTGCTGATCTTCGGCGGCCTGGTCGCGGCCGGGCTGCCGCTGCTGGTGGCGGTGGTCGGCATCGGCGGGACCTTCGGCCTGCTCTACGCCTTCAGCCTCGTCTCCGACGTCTCGGTCTATGCCGTGCAGGTCACCACGATGCTCGCGGTCGGGCTCGCGGTCGACTACGCGCTGCTGATGGTGAGCCGGTTCCGCGAGGAGCGGGTCACCGCGCCGGACGTGCCGACCGCGGTCGCCCGGACGGTGGCCACCGCCGGCCGTACCGTGCTGTTCGCCGGGCTGACCGTGGCGGTGGCGCTCACCGGCCTGCTGCTCTTCCCGGACCCGTTCCTCCGCTCGATGGGGCTGGCCGGTGCCGCCGTGGTCGCGGTGGACATGCTGGCGGCGCTCACCCTGCTGCCCGCGCTGCTGGTGCTGGTGGGCCGGCGGATCCCGGCGGCGAAGCCGCGTACCGGGGGCGGGGTGTTCGCCCGGGTGGCCGGGCTGGTGCAGCGCCGGCCGGTGCTGACCCTGGTCGCCACGGTCGGGGTGATGGGCACGCTCGCCGTACCGGTGCTGGACCTGCGGCTGTCCACCGGGGACCCCCGGCTGCTGCCGACCAGCACCCAGACCCGGCAGATGTGGGACGCGTTCGGCACGCACTTCCCGGACCGTACCGCCCCGAGCGACATCGTGGTGCTGGCCTCGGTGCCGTCGACCGATCCGGAGTTGGCCCGCTGGCAGGACCGGGTCGCCGCCGTGCCCGGAGTCACCCGGGTCGAGGCGGTACCGGCGGGTCCGGAGCTGACCGTGCTGCGCGCGGCGCCCGCCGCACCGCCGGTGGAGGCGGCGGCCCGGGAGACGGTCACCGCGATCCGCGCGCTGCCCGCGCCCTTCGAGGTGGTGGTCACCGGCAACGCCGCCCGGCTGGTGGATTACCGGCAGATGCTCGCCGACCGGCTGCCCTGGGCGGTCCTGGTGGTCGTGCTCGCCACCCTGGTGCTGCTCTTCGCGCTCACCGGCTCGGTACTGCTGCCGATCAAGGCCGTCCTGACCAACGTGCTCAGCCTCGGCGCCGCGCTCGGGGTGGTGGTCTGGGTGTTCCAGCAGGGGCACCTGGCCGGCCTGCTCGGCACGGTACGGCTCGACTCGACCCACCTCACCGTGCCGGTACTGGTCGGTGCGATCGCCTTCGGGCTCTCGGTGGACTACGAGGTCTTCCTGCTGTCCCGGATCCGGGAGCGCTGGCTCGCCGGCGCCGATCCGCAGCGGGCGGTGGCCGAGGGGTTGCAGCGGACCGGTGCGATCGTCACCTCGGCGGCCCTGCTGCTGGTGGTGGTCTTCGCCGGGTTCCTGGTCGGCGGCTTCGCCCCGGTCAAGGCGATCGGGCTCGGCCTGGTGCTGGCGATCGCCCTGGACGCCACCGTGGTCCGGATGCTGCTGGTGCCGGCCACCATGACGCTGCTCGGCCGGTACAACTGGTCGGCTCCGGGGCCGTTGCGCCGGCTGCACGCCCGGATCGAGGTGCGGGAGGCCGAGCCGGCACCGCCGGAGCCCGCCCCGGCCCTGGTCCGGTAGCCGCCCGGGCTCCGGCCCGGCACCGCCTCGCCGTCACCAGCGTCCGGTGGCGGCGGGGCGGTGAACGGGGTGTCTCCGACGGGTGAAGGAAACTGCCGTATCGCAAAAGGTCGTCGGAAGATATTGACTTGTGATCGACAAGCAGCCATCCTCGTCGATATTCAAACCCCCGCTCGGTATGGAGGACCCCTTGTTCAGACGTACCGTCAGAATCCTCGCGGCGCTCACCATGGCGGCCGCGGCCACCCTCGTCACCACCGTGACCACCGCCGCCCCCGCCCAGGCCGACGGCTGCTACACCTGGGGCCGGACCCTCTCCGAGGGAATGACCGGTGAGGACGTACGGCAGTTGCAGATCCGGGTCGCCGGCTACCCCGGCTACAACGCGGTACTCGTCATCGACGGCGTCTTCGGACCGGCCACCCGGGCCGCGGTGGTGCGCTTCCAGCAGGCGTACGGCCTCGGGGCCGACGGCATCGCCGGCCAGCAGACGTTCAACCGGATCTATGCGCTCCAGGACGACGACTGCACCCCGGTCAACTTCAGCTACGCCGAGTTGAACAACTGCAACTCCACCTGGGCCGGCGGCGCGGTCTCGGCCGCCACCGCCCGGTTCAACGCCCTGGTGAACATGTGGAAACTCCAGGCCATGCGGCACGCCCTCGGCGACCAGCCGATCCGGGTCACCAGCGCGTTCCGCAGCCACGCCTGCAACGACGCGGTCGGCGGCTCGCCCAGCAGCCGGCACCTCTACGGCGACGCGGTCGACCTCGGCGTCTCGCCGCACTCGTTGTGCCGGCTCGCCCAGCAGGCCCGCAACCACGGCTGGCGGGAGATCCTCGGCCCCGGCTACCCCGGACACAGCGACCACACCCACGTGGCGCACGACCCGATCCGTACCTGGTCGGCGAGTTCCTGCGGCGTCTCCTGACCGCGCCGCCGCACACCCGTCGGCGGCGGGACGGGGAGCGGCGGTCCAGCGCTGACAGCGGGGCCCTTCCGACCCGGATGGGCCCCGCCCGCGCGCCAGGGGATCAGGACAGCGGATCCGACGACGGCGGCTCGGCGTCGTCGGTGCGGTCCGCCGCCGGCAGCCACAGCACGAAGGTGCTGCCCCGGCCGACCGAGGAGAAGAGCGCCACCTGCCCGCCGTGCGACTCGGTGATCTGCCGGACGATCGCCAACCCCAGCCCGGTACGCCGCTCGGACCCGGCCGCCGGATCGGCCCGCCCGCGCCAGAACCGGTCGAACACCCGGGACTGGTCGGCGGTGGCGATCCCCGGTCCCTCGTCGGCGACGCCGACCCAGAGCCAGCCGCCGATCCGCCCCGCCGCCACCGTGACCGTGCCGCCGGCCGGGGAGAGCCGTACCGCGTTGGAGAGCAGGTTGCCGACCGCCCGGCGCAGCGCGTCGTGGTCGCCGATCAGCAGCAGGTCGGGGCTGACGTCGTACGCGATGAAGACCTGGCGGGCGGCGGCGACCGCGGCGAACTCCTCGCCCGCCTCCCGGGCGACCTCGCCGAGCAGCACGTCGGTGTCGGCGAGCGCGTCGGCCCGGCGGCGCGCCGTGGCGAGCAGGTCCTCGACCAGCCGGGACATCCGGTTGGTGGCCCGGTCGATGACCGCGACCGCCCGGACCCGCTCCGCCTCGGTGGCGTCCGGTGCGTCGAGCAGCGAGGCGTCCAGGTTGGCCCGGATGATCGCCAGCGGGCTGCGCAGTTCGTGCGACGCGTCGTCGATGAGCTGGCGCTGGGTCCGGAACGCCTCCTCCAGCCGGTCCAGCATCGAGTCGATGGTGTCGCCGAGCTCGCGCAGCTCGTCCCGGGCGCCGGCCAGCCGGATCCGCCGGGACAGGTCGGTGGCCTGGATCTCCCGGGTGGTACGCGCGATCGCGCCCACCGGCCGCAGCGCCCGCCCGGAGAGCACCCAGCCGATGCCGAGGCTGGCCACGAAGAGCCCGGCCAGCGCGATCAGCGAGTAGTTGCGCAGCGTCTCCAGGGTGCGGAAGTTGACCTCCGACTCGATCTCGTCCACCTCGGCCACCGTCAGCGTCCCGACCGTCCGGCCGTGCTTCACCACGTCCGCCTCGTACTGGTTGGTGATCGGCTTCGGGTTGGTGCTGTATTCCACCGCCAGGTAGGTGACGGCGAGCCCCGCCCCGGCCAGCGCGAAGAGCAGCGTGGAGTAGAGCACCGTGAGCCGGAACCGGATCGACTGCACGAACGGCAGCCAGCGGCGCAACCGCCGGCCCGGCGCGGACATCACGCCACCTCCGGCAGCCGGTGTCCCCGGCCCGGACGGCACGCCGTCTCCCGCAACCAGGACCTCCGGCTCGGACGTCACGCCGTCTCCCGCAGCCGGTAGCCGCGCCCGACGACGGTCTCGATCGCCTCGCCGCCGAGCTTGCGGCGCAGCGTGCCGACGGTGACCCGGACGGTCTGGGTGAACGGGTCGGCGTTGGCGTCCCAGACGTGCTCCAGCAGCTCCTCCGCCGAGACCACGTGACCGGGGCGGGTCATCAGGTATTCCAGCACCCCGAACTCCTTGCGGGTCAGGTGCAGCCGGGTGCCGTCCCGGCTCGCCTCCTGCCGGGCCACGTCGAGATGGAGCGGGCCGACCCGCAACACCGCCGAACCGCCGCCGGAGTCCCGGCGCAGCAGCGCGCGTACCCGGGCCAGCAGTTCGGCCAGGGCGAACGGCTTCACCAGGTAGTCGTCGGCGCCCTCGTCCAGCCCGCGTACCCGGTCGTGCAGCGCGCCCCGGGCGGTGAGCATCAGTACCCGCAGGTCGCTGCCGCCCTCGACGGGTACCTCGCCCCGGCGGATCGCGTGGCAGACCGCGAACCCGTCGCCATCGGGCAGGTTCAGGTCGAGCAGCATCAGGTCGTACGCGTTGACCGCCAACCGCTCGTACGCCCCGGCGACGTCGGTGGCGACGTCCACCGCGTACCCCGCGCGGACCAGGCCGAGCCGTACCGCGTCGGCCAGGTCCTCCTCGTCCTCCACCACCAGTAACCGCATGATCCGACGCTATCCGCCGTTCCTGATGATCCGCTCGGCCGCCCGCTGGGCCCGGTCGATCGGGATCGCGAAGCCGATACCGATGTTGCCGCTGCCGTCCAGGGTGGCGATCGCGGTGTTCACCCCGACCACCTCGCCCCGGGCGTTCACCAGCGGCCCGCCGGAGTTGCCGGGGTTGATCGAGGCGTCGGTCTGGATCGCGCTCTGCCGGGCGCCGCTGTTGCCGAGCCGCACCTGCCGGTCCAGCGCGCTGACGATGCCGGCGGTCACGGTGCCGGAGAGCCCCAGCGGGGAGCCGACCGCGAGCACCGGCTCGCCGACCCGGACGTCGGCGGCGGCGAGCCGCAGCGGCCGCAACGCCCCGGCCGAGCTGACCCGGAGCACCGCGATGTCGCTGCCCGGATCGCGGCCGACCACCTCGGCGGAAAGCCGCCGGCCGTCCTGACCGACCAGGCTCACCGTGGTAGCGCCGGCCACCACGTGGCTGTTGGTGATGACGTGCCGCTCGTCGACGGCGAAACCGGATCCGCCGGCCCGGCCGGCCCGCACCGACAGCACCCCCGGCAGCGCGGTGGCGGCGGCCCCGACCAGGTCGTTCGGCACCGGCCCGCCGCTCGGCGCGGGCGCCGGCGACAACGGAGTGGCCGGCGGGGGACCGGCCAACTCCGCCGCCGGTGGCGGCTCGTCCGCCGCCACGTATCCGCCGGCCAGCGCGCCGGAGGCGGCCGAGAGCGCCACCACGGCGAGCCCGGCCAGCAACGTCCGCCGCCACCGCGCCGCGCCGGCCGCCGGCTCCCGCTCGGGTACGCCGACCGGGGCGGCCGGCGCCGGCCAGGCGTCCAGCGCCGGGGAGACGAAGCCCGGTCCCCGGGGGCGGCCCAGTCCCGGTGGCGCCGCCGTCAGCTCTGCGTGCTCCATCTCTCCGCCACTCCCTCCACTGTGGAAATACCTGCCCGGTCAGGGGATCCGGGCGAACCAGAACATCGACGCGGCGGCGGCGAGCAGCGCCAGGATCAGGCCGATCCCGATGAACCGGGCGGAGACGTCCTGCCGCTCCAGGGTGTAACCGACCGAGCTGCCGATGTCGGCGTACGCGGCCCGCAACTCGTCGCTGCTGCCCGCCTCGTGGTAGCCGCCACCGGTCCGCTCGGCGACCATCCGCAGCGTCTCGCCGTCCACCGGTACGGTCATCGGCCGGCTGCCCTGCTCGATCACCCCGTCCGAGGTGCCGAACGCGATGGCGTCCACCGGTACCCCGACACTCGACGCCTCGGCCGCCGCATCCTCCGGGTCGCTGCCGGAGGTGTTGGCGCCGTCGGAGAGCACCACCACCCGGGCCGGCGGCGGATCCTCGGCGGCCTGCCCGTCCAGGGTGGCGATCGTCTCCAGCGCGGTGGCGATCGCGTCCCCGATCGCGGTGCCCTGCTGCCCGGTGCCGCCCTCGGCCAGCCGGTCGATACCGGCGTCCAGCATCTGCCGGTCGGTACCCGGTGCGACGAAGACCGACGCGTTGCCGGCGAAGGCGACCAGCCCGACGTTGAACTCCTCGGGCAGCCCGTCGACGAACTCCCGGGCCGCCGCCTTGGCCGAGCTGAGCCGGTCCGGCGGTACGTCGTCGGCGAGCATCGACAGCGACACGTCCACCGCGATCACCACGGTGGCCCGCTCGCGCGGCACCCGTACCTCGTCGGTGGGGCGGGCGAAGCCGACCACCAGCAGCCCCAGCATGGCCAGGAAGAGGCTCGCCGGCACGTGCCGCCGCCAGCCGGGCCGACTCGGCGCCACCCGGTCCAGCAGGCGCAGGTTGGTGAAGCGGACGGCGTACCGGCTGCGGCGGCGCTGCATCACCAGATACGCCACGGCCAGCACCACCACCCCGGCCAGCAGCCACAGCCGGCCCGGACTCTCCAGCGTCATCGTTCCTCCTCCTTCACGCCGCGCCGCCGCTCGGACCGCCGGCCGGGCCGGGGGTACGGGCCGCCGCCGCGAGGCGGCGCTGGGCGTACACGTGCCGGACGATGTCGGTCACCCAGTCGCGGTCGGTACGCAGCGCCAGGTGCGCCGCACCGGCCCGGCGCAGTGCCGCCCGGACCAGTGCCCGCTGCTGACGCGCCGCCTCGGCGTACCGCTCCCGCAGCCGCCGGCTGCCGGTGGAGACCTCGCGGCGCCGCCCGCTCTCCGGGTCGACCAACGTGATCAGCCCGACGTCCGGCAGTTCCAGTTCGCGCGGGTCGGTCACCTCGACCGCCAGCACCTGGTGCCGGACGGCGAGCCGGCGCAGCTCGGTCTCCCACTCCGGCCGCTGCGTCTCCCACCCGGGCCGCTCCTCGGCCGGGTCTCGACCCGGCGCGCCATCCGGCAGCCCGTCGAGCCAGTCGGAGACGACCACCACCAGACCTCGGCGCGGCGCCGCCCTGTGCAGCCCGGCCAGCGCCTGCGCCAGCGACGGTGGTCGGGACCCGGCCGGGCCACGCGGCGCGGCCAGCAGCGTGTGCAGCAGGCCGAGCAGGTGCTCCCGACCGGTACGCGCCGGAAAGCGCCGGATCCCGTCCGCGCCGAGCAGGTGCCCGCCGAGCCGGTTGCCGAAGTTGGCCGTCAGGTAGCCGATCGCCGCCGTGGCGGCCACCGCCAGCTCCCGCTTCTCCAGCTCGGCGGTGCCGAAGTCCATGCTCGGGGTGGAGTCGACCAGCAGCCAGGTGGTCAGTTCCCGGTCGGCGTCCACCTCCCGGACATGCGGCACCCCGGTACGCGCGGTCACCGCCCAGTCCATCCGGCGCACCTCGTCCTCGCCGGGCCGGTACTCCCGGCTGCCGGTCAGCTCGCTGCCGGCCCCCGGCAGCAGGCCCAGGTGCTGCCCGTGCAGCAGCCCGTCGAGCCGCCGGGTGATCGCGAGTTCCAGCCGGCGCAGCCGGCGGTGCGGCGCGAGCTGGTGCACCGTGGCGTATCCCTCGTTCATCGAGTGCGTCTCCCGTTCCTCCGGTCCGTCCGGCGCGGCGGGCGGCGGGACCACCGTCGCCCGCCCCGCCCGCCCGGTCGGCGGCGACTCACGCCGCCCGCTCCGCCTGCTCCGCCTGCTGCGTCTGCTCCGCCTGCTGCGGGGCGATCTGCGGCGGCGGTACCGCGGCGACCAGCCGGCGCACCACAGACTCCGCCGAGATCCCGTCGGCGACGGCGTCGAACGACAGCACCAGCCGGTGCGCCAGTACGTCGACCGCCAGCTCGGCCACGTCGGCCGGCAGCACGTACTCCCGGCCCCGCAGCAGGGCCAGTGCCCGGGCGGCCGCGACCAGCCCGAGGGTGGCCCGGGGACTCGCCCCGTAGGCGAGCCGCGCCGAGAGGTCGCCCGCGCCGAACCGGTCCGGATGCCGGGTGGCCACCACCAGCCGCACCACGTACTCCGCGATGGCGTGGTGCACGAACACCCCGCGCGCCCGCTCCTGGAGCCCGCGCAGCCGGGCCGGGTCCAGCACGGTGCGCGGCTCCGGCCGGGCGGTGCCCATCCGGTAGAGGATGCCCAACTCCTCGTCGTCGCTGGGGTAGTCGACGAGAATCTTCAGCAGGAACCGGTCGCGTTGTGCCTCCGGTAGCTGGTAGACCCCCTCCGACTCGATCGGGTTCTGGGTCGCGAGGACCAGGAACGGTTCCGGCACCGGATAGCTCCGGCCGCCGATCGAGACCTGCCGTTCGGCCATCGCCTCCAGCAACGCCGACTGCACCTTGGCCGGTGCCCGGTTGATCTCGTCGGCCAGTACCAGGTTCGCCATCACCGCACCCAGCTCCACGTCGAAGCTCTCGGATGAGGCGCGGTAGATCCGGGTACCGACGATGTCCGACGGCACCAGGTCCGGAGTGAACTGGATCCGGGAGAAACTCCCGCCCACCGCGACGGCCAGGGTCTGCGCGGCGAGGGTCTTCGCCACCCCCGGTACGCCCTCCAGCAGGCAGTGCCCGTCGGCCAGCAACGCGGTGAAGAGCCGCTCCACCATCTTGTCCTGCCCGACGATCACCCGTTTGACCTCGAACATCGCCTGTTCGAGCGCGATGTGCGGCGCCTCCGGCAGGACGCGTGCCGCCTCCGGGCCGGCTGCGGTGATGCTCATCGGCGGTACCTCACAGGCCGGCTTCGGCGGGCGTGGCCGCGCCGCCGTTCTTCTCGGGGCAGTCCTCGGCCACGTCGGTCGAGGTGCCGAAGACGTTGCCGTTGTTCTCGGTGACGATCCGTACGGTCTTCTCCGAGCCGGCCGGGTCGTCGGCGTACGCCGCGGTGGCGATGCCGACGGCCGTGACGGCCGCGGCACCGGCGAGGGTCAGCCCGGCGATCCGCTTGATCCGCATGGTCCCTGTTCCTTCCGTCGAAGATGGTGCTCAGGGCGGGCGCCCGGATCAGGGGAGAGTGGAGAACCGGGCGCCCGATGGAAGCCATGACATCAGGCAGGACCGAAAAGGAGCCGAAGGTCGGTTCGCCCTCGGCGGGAGCCCGCCGACGAGTGGGACGGGCCCGCCCCGGATCGCCGTGGGGGAGGGCGGCGACCCGGGGCGGGCCGGTCGGGTGATGAGGCGTCAGTTCTTCCGGGGCAGCCAGCCGAGGAAATGCACGGCCAGCGTGAGGGCGTCGCTGTCCGGCTGGTCGGCCAGGGCGGTCAGCATCGTGCGGGCGAGGTGCAGCCGCAGTCCTTGCCGGTCGTCCCGGTACATGTGCAGCAGGACGAGTCGGGCCGGCTGACAGGGCCATTTCGCCCCACAGGCGCGGCAGAGAAAGAGCGGGCGGGTGTGGGTGTGCGGGCGACGGCGGGCGAAGAGCGGCCGGGTCACGGTGTGCCGCCGGACTCGTACCGGCTCATCGCAGCCGGCGTCCCGCCCGGCCGCCCCGGTCCGCCCGGCGGGTCCGGGTCGGGGTCGACGCGCTCGCGCGGCCGCTCTCGGGCGAGCCGGTCGGCGAGGTCCGGAACGGGAACCGGCTGTTCGCGGCAGGGACGCGCGGCGGCGGATACGGCCTCGGGACGAGTGCGACGGAGTCCGGGCAGCGCCAGCGAAACCCGCATCGGCAGTACCGCCAGAGCCGCCGCCAGTCTCGGCGATGGCGCGGTTTTGTTCGACCCACCGGAATCATCGTTGCCTCCTTTCTCGAAATTGGAAGCGGGGGCGGCGCCCGGATCCCTGTTCCCTTCCGGTGCCACCCCCGCGGCAGCCCTCGCCCGGCCTTCAGTCACCTTCCCGGAATTGGTTTCGAGCGCGGGCGCCTCCCTTCCACAGTGGCCCGACCGGCCCTATCCTCGGAAGGCATCGCGCCGCATTGTGTCTGGTCACGGCACATCGTGTTCGGTGTGTGGCGCGCCGGTCGGACCTGTGAGGACGGTGTGATTATGGATGATCGAATCCGCTATCTGCTCGACGAGTTGCGACTGACCCGGGATGCGCGCGGAATGACGCAGGAGGATCTGGCCCGCCATATCCCGTGGGCGGCCTCCACCATCGGAATGATCGAGAGTGGCCGTCGCAAACCCCCACCCGGTTTCTGGGTCGCCGTCGACGGCGCCCTACAGACCGGCGGTGCGCTCGCCCGCCTCGCCGCCCGCCTCGGCTCGTCGTCTTGGTTCGTTGATTGGTGGACCGTCGAGGAGGGGGCGGTGTCGCTGCGGTCGTTCCAGGCTCTGGTCGTGCCCGGCCTGTTGCAGACCGAGGCGTACGCCCGGGCGGTGCTGACCGAGGCGGGGTTGACCAACCTTGAGGAGGCGGAACGCCGGCTCGCCATGCGCCTCGCCCGCAAAGCGTTGCTGACTCGGGACAATCCGGTAGACCTCACGGCCGTGCTCGACGAGGAGTTGCTACACCGCCCTGTCGGTGGGCCGGCTGTCATGCGTGAACAGTTGGACGCACTGCTCGCCGCGTGTGCCCTGCCACACGTGCGACTGCACGTCGTCCCGATATCGGCCGGCGCGTACCCCGGGCTGAACGGACCATTCGCGATCGCGACGGCGCGGGACCGGACCGAGACCGGCTATCTCGACAACCAGTTGAGTTGGCAGGTGATCGAAGACCCGGAGGATCTGGCGTTGCTACAGCGGGCATGGGAGGCCGTTCGGAGCGAGGCCCTTCCGTGGCAGCAGTCCGCCGAGTTGATAAAGGAAGTGGCAGAGAAGTGGATCTGACCGGCGCCAAGCGAGGGCGTTGCCGTGTCCGGTCGCCGGGCCGGACCCTGGTTCCGGGCGGGGACAACCCCTGAGATTTCTCCGGGTTCCGCTGGCCACCTTCGACAGATGTGCCCGGGTGCTCTGACCGGACAGTCTGCGGGTATGCGAAATCCTTCTCGACGCTGGCTGCTCGGCGGGCTGGTGGCGCTGCTGGCGGTGCCGGCCGCCGCGCCGGCCGCGTTCGCCCGGTCCGAGTCACCGGCACCCGACCCGACCGGGCGGGCCGCGTCCACACCGCTGCGGCTGAGCCTGCCCGCACCGACCGGACCGCACCCGGTCGGCAGCACCGAACTGCACCTGGTCGACGCTGACCGCCCCGACCCGTGGGTGGACGGCCGGCCCAGAGAACTGATGGTGAGCCTCTGGTATCCGGCCCCGGCCACCCGTGGCGGGCAGCCGACACCGTACCTGCCGCCGCTGGCCGCGGAGCGGTTCGCCGAGCGCACCGACGCGCAACTCGGGCTGGCCGCCGGCCAGGTCGACTGGGCCGGGATCGCCACGCACGCCCGGACCGGTGTGCCGGTACGTCCCCGGCACGGCGGCCACCCCGTCGTCGTCTTCTCACCCGGTGGAGGTGTACCGAGGGCACACGGCACCATGCTGGTGACCGAGCTGGCCAGCCGGGGATACGTGGTGGTGACGGTGGACCACACCTACGAGACGCCGGAGGTCGAGTTTCCCGGTGGTCGGGTCGAGACGCAGCGGCTACCCGAGATCGACCCGACCGAGCTCAACCACCGGATGCTCGAGACCCGGGTCCGGGACACCCGGTTCGTTCTCGACCAGCTCGCCGTGCTCGCCCGAGGCGGCAACCCGGACGCCGGGCGTCGGCGGCTGCCGCCCGGCCTCGGCGCCGCACTGGACCTGTCCCGGGTCGGCATGTTCGGCCACTCGGCCGGAGGCTTCACCGCCGCCGAGACGATGCTGGTGGACCGCCGGTTGGACGCCGGGGTGGACATGGACGGCAGCCTGGCGTACAGCTTCTCGGCCGGGGACTTCGGCGACGTCGTACACCAGGGGTTGGACCGGCCGTTCCTGCTGATGGGTGCGGGGCAGAGTTCCGGGGCGCCGCACACCCACCAGCACGCCCGGGACTGGGCGGGCTTCTGGGCGCACTCCACCGGCTGGAAGCTGGACCTCCACGTGGCCGAGGGCGAGCACTTCACCTTCACCGACCACCAGGCGTTGCTGCCGCAGCTCGCCGAGGCGTTTCCGCTGCCGCCGGGTCTGGTCGAGGGCTCGATCGGCTCTGTCGACCCGGACCGGATCGTCGGGTCGCTGAAGGCGTACCTGAGCGCGTTCTTCGACCGGCATCTGCGGGGTCGGCCGCAACCGTTGCTCCGCGACCCGTCGCCGGAGCACCCCGACGTCACCTTCGTGCGTCCCTGATCTACCGCGCGGGTGCCCGTCACGTCCGGCGGGCACCCGCGGTGGCTGGCGTCGGGACCGGCAGGCCCGCCTCGTAGCCGGCGGCGAAGGCTTCCAGCGCGGCGTCGGTGCCGGCCCGGTCGCCGGTGGCGAGCAGGTCGAGCAGCAGTCCCCGGACCACCGCCAGGCCGAGCCGGGCGTGCGTGCGGGCCAGCTCGGCCGGTACGCCCCGCCGGGCGGCCAGCTCGACGTTGAGGTCCAGCCAACTGTCCACGACCCCCTCCAGCAGGGCCGTGGTGCCCGGATAGCCCTGCACCGCCTGGCCGTACAGCTCGAAGAAGAGCCGCTCGTACGGCCACAGCGCCGGGTCGGCCAGCCGCCGCCACATGCTCCGGATGACGTCGGCCGGTGAGTCGGCCGGGTCGAACTCCAAACTGGCCAGCTTGGCCCGCTGCCGGCTCTCGACTTCTCGGACCACCTCGACGAGCAGTCCCTCCTTGGAACCGAAGTGGTAGATCAGCATCCGGTGGCTGGTGCCGAGGTCCGCCGCCAACCGGCGCAGGCTCAACGCGCTGACGCCCTGTTCGGCCATCCGGTCCACGACGCGGGACAGCAGTTCCCCTCGGACTTCACCAGACATGTACCGTACGGTACATGTACCACCTGGTACATGCAGCGGAGGAGGATGCGACGTGGCGCGGAAAGAGATCGACGTACGGGTGCACACCACGGCCAGCCCGGCGGTGGTCTACGCGTTGCTCATCGACGGAGCCGGTTGGCCCGGCTGGTCACCACTGGGCTCCTTCGAGCTGGAGCGCCCCGGCGCGGACGAGCCGGAGGGCGTCGGCGCGATCCGGGTCTTCCGGACCGGCCGGGTGACCAGCCGGGAACGGGTGGTCGAGCGGGTGCCGGACCGCCGGTTCAGTTACGAACTCCTCTCCGGGTTGCCGCTGCGCGACTACCGGGCCGACGTCGACCTCACGCCGGAGCGCGGTGGCACCTCGATCCGCTGGCACTCCACCTTCACCGCCAAGGTGCCCGGCACCGGCTGGCTCTACCGGCGCGCACTGGGCCGGTTCATCGGCCGGGTCGCTGCGGGCCTCGCCGCGCACGCTGCCACCACGGCCGCCCGCCCGAGCTGATGCCGCGCCCGCGCCCGCCGGCCCCCACAGCCGCCGGCCGGAGCAGGGCCGCGCCGGTAGCCGATAGCCGAGCGCGGGGCGCGGGTCAGCGCAGGGTCCGCTGGACCGGTATCCCGGGGAACAGCTCGGCCACCCGACTCGCCGCCGGCTCGTTGTCGATCTGCCGGAACAGCGCGTACGCGGCGGACCAGGCCGACGCGGCGGCAGGGTTGTCGTCGACACTGGCGTACGCGTGCCCGAGTACGGTCAGCGTCCGTGCCCGGATGAAGTGGAACCGCGCCTCCCCGAGCAGTTGGAGCACCCGGCGCAGCAACGCCACCGCCCGGCGCGGCCGGCCGTCGATCAGCTCCAGTTCGCCGAGCCCGATCAACGAGATCGCCTCGCCGAACGCCAGCCCGTCGGCCTGACTTCGGGCCAGCGCCACCGCCAGGGTGTGCCGGGCGGACCGGTGACCGATTACGGCGTAGAGCTGACCCAGCCGGGCCAGCGCGTACGTCTCCTGCACCTCGTCGCCGGTATCCCGGGCGACCGCCACCGCCTGCCGCAGGTACGCCTGCCCCGGCTCGGGCCGGTCCAGGTCCCCGTAGGTCAGGCCGAGCAGGGTCAGCGCGGTGCTCTCGTCGCGACTGGCCCCCATCCGGCGGGCGAGGTCCAGGTAGCGGTGACCGAGGTCCCGGGCGACCTCGTCGCGCCCCTGCTCCCGGCTGATGATGGCGCGCTGCGCCAGCGCGTGGCACTCGCCGAGCTGGTAACCGGCGGCGGCCGAGATCGACAGCGCCTCGGCGAGCAGCGGCGCCGCCTCGCCGTGCCGGCCGGTGACCCGGTATACGTCGGCGCAGAGCCAGAGCGCGTCCGCCACCCCGCGCGGCTCGTCGACCAGCCGGAAGATCCGCAACGCCGCCTCGGCCGCGTCGAGCTTGTCCCGCAGTTCGGCGCCGGGCCGCGAGGTCCACAGGTCGGCGAGGTTGCGCAGCAGTACCGCCTCGCCGAGCCGTTCTCCCGCCCGTCGGCAGGCCCGCAGCGCCGCCTGGTGTAGCTGCCGCGCCTCGTCGTGCATGCCGCGCAACTCGTAGCAGGGCTGTGTCGTCGCGGCGAGGTTCCAGGCCAGCTCGGCCAGGTCGAGCCCGGCCGCCTGCCGGATCGAGGCGACCAGCGCCGGACGCTCACGGTCGAACCAGCCGACCGGGTCCTCCACCGGTGCCGCCGGGCCGGCCGGCGGCCAGCGGCGGGCCGGGCCGGAGATCCGGGCCAGTGTCCGGGCCGGCAGCCACTCGTCCGCCGCCTCCGCCCGGCTCAGCCAGGCGCCGAACGCCCGCTCCAGCGCGGCTCGCCGGACCTCGTCGGACTCCTCGGCGGCGGCCCGCTCCCGGGCGAAGAGCCGGACGAGGTCGTGCATCCCGTACCGGGGCTCGCCGCCGGCCGGGTCGAGCAGCTCCAGCAGGCAGGCGTCGACCAGCGACTCCAGCAGGCTCTCCGCCTGGGCCAGCGGCACGTCGAGCATCGCGGCACCGGTCCAGGCCGGCACGTCGGGCGCGTCGAGCAGGCTCAGCAGCCGGAGCATCCGGCGGGCCGGTTCGGCCAGCGCCCGGTAGCTGAGCCCGAGACTCGCCCGTACCTCCAGATCGTCCGTGGCGAGTTCGTCGAGCCGGCCGAGTTCGTCACGGAGCCGCTCGGCGAGCTGCCCGAGCCGCCAGTGCGGCCGGGCCGCGAGCCGGGCGGCGGCGATGCGCACCGCCAGCGGCAGGTACCCGCAGAGCCGGACGATCTCCGCGACCGCCGCGGGTTCGGTCCCGGCCCGGTCCGGCCCGACGATCCGCTCCAGCAACCGGATCGCCTCGTCCGGCGCGAAGGTCGCCAGCCCCAGGTGGGCGGCGCCCTCCAGCCCGGTCAGCCGGGCCCGGCTGGTGACGATGACCGCGCCCGGGGCGCCACCGGGCAGCAGCGACCGGACCTGCGCGGCGGACCGGGCGTCGTCGAGTACGACCAGCAGCCGCCGCTCGTGCACCGCGTCCCGGAACTGGCCGGCGCGTTCCTCCAGGCTGTCGCTGTGCAGGCTGTCGGGGATGCCGAGTACCCGCAGGAAGCGCCCGAGTACCGCGAACGCGTCGGCCGCGTCCGGCCAGCTACCCCGCAGGTCCGCGTAGAGCTGCCCGTCCGGGTACTCCCGACGCAGCCGGTGCGCCACGTACCAGGCCAGGCTGGACTTGCCGACGCCGGCCGGACCGGAGAGCGCGACAACCCGCAGCCGGTCGGCCGGACCGGTGAGGCCGCGCTCCACCCAGCCGACGGCGTCGTCGCGACCGGTGAAGTCGGCGACCGTCGGCGGCAGTTGGTGCGGGCGGGGCGGGCTCGACACCGGCGGGGCGGCCTCGATGCCGTCGCCGGACGGGCTGGCCAGCTCCGGGTCGGTGTGCAGCATCCGCAGATGCAGCCGGCGCAGCTCCGGGCCGGGGTCGACGCCCAGGGTGTCGGCCAGCCGGTGCCGGAGCCGGCTGTAGTGCTCCAGGGCGTCTGCCTGCCGTCCGCTGCGGTACAGCGCGAGCATGAGCTGCCCGGCGAGGCGCTCGTCCAGCGGATGCTCACCGGCCCGCCGGGTCAGCTCCGGCAGCAGCTCCGCGTGCCGGCCCTGGCGCAGGGCGATGTCGCAGCGGTCGAGTTCGGCCGCGAACCGCTCCTGCCCCAGCGCCGTACGCAGGGCGCTGAGCCATGGCGTCTCCAGATGCGCGAACGCCTCGCCCCGCCACAGCCCGAGCGCCTCGTCGAACAGCCCGAGCGCCCGGGCGTCGTCCGGGGTGCTCCGGGCCTGCCGGACCAGCCCCCGGAACCGGTGCAGGTCGACGGCGTCCGGCTCGACGGTCAACTGGTAGCCGGCCGATCGGCGCAGCACCGTGACGTCTCCGGCGGGGGAGAGGCAGCCGCGCAGCCGGGAGAGATAGCTGTAGAGCGTTTCCCGGGCCCGTTGCGGGCGGCGGTCGCCCCAGACCCGGTCCAGCAGTTGGTCGACGGAGACCACTCCGTTCGCCTCGACCAGGAGCGCGACCAGGACGCAGCGCTGTCGTGCCGGGCCCACCTCGATCCGGTGCCCGTCGACGCGGACGTCGATGTCCCCGAGCAGCCGAAACTCCAGCACCGTCCGCGAACCTCCGCCTGGTCGGGGCAACCCTGCCCGGTGGTCGGGTTGGACGACCGGTTCAAGGATCACACAGCGGCCGTCCGTGGCGAATTCGACGCCCGGGCTGTCCCACATCGCAGGGGAGCCGACGGCGACGCCGGCCGGACGAGGCGAAACCGACCGGTCGGTGGTACGGGTCCGCGTGGTCACCGTGCCGGGGTCATTTAGGATGGCGCCGGCTATCCGGAACGTATCCCCGGTGTGGGCCAGGATCACCGGCGTCGCTCCCTGTCGGCGCACTGGGCATTTTCGTGGAGGGTCACATGAGCACCGGAACCGAGACCTTCGAGTTCCAGGCCGAGGCGCGTCAGCTACTTCAGCTGATGGTCCATTCGATCTATTCGAACAAGGACATCTTCCTTCGGGAACTCATCTCCAACGCCTCGGACGCGCTCGACAAACTGCGGTTGGCGGCCTTCGCTGACAAGGAGCTGGCGGTCGACACGTCCGACCTGCACATCTGGATCGAGGTCGACCGGAAGGCGCGTACGCTCACCGTCCGGGACAACGGCGTCGGGATGTCCCGGGACGAGGTCATCATCCTCATCGGCACCATCGCCAAGTCCGGCACGGCGGAACTCCTGGAAAAGATCAAGGAGTCCAAGGACGCGGCCGGCTCGCAGGATCTCATCGGACAGTTCGGGGTCGGTTTCTACTCCAGCTTCATGGTCGCCGACAAGGTCACCCTGCTGACCCGGCGCGCAGGCGAGTCCACCGCGACCCGCTGGGAATCCGACGGCGGGGCCACCTACGCGGTCGAGACGGTCGACGACGCCCCGCAGGGCACCTCGGTGACCCTCCACCTCCGGCCGGAGGACGCCGAGGACCAGCTCTTCGACTACACCGCCGAGTGGAAGATCCGGGAGATCGTCAAGCGCTACTCGGACTTCATCGCCTGGCCGATCCGGATGGCGGTCGAGCGGACCGACAACGACGGCAAGACGACCACCGAGACCGAGACGCTCAACTCGATGAAGGCGCTCTGGGCGCGCTCGAAGGACGACGTCAAGGACGACGAGTACAAGGAGTTCTACCGGCACCTCAGCCACGATTGGACCGACCCGCTGGAGACCATCCACATGCGGGCTGAGGGGACCTTCGAGTACGAGGCGCTGCTCTTCATCCCGTCCCGCGCACCGTTCGACCTGTACACGCGCGGCGCCAAGCGCGGCGTGCAGTTGTACGTCAAGCGGGTCTTCATCATGGACGACTGCCAGGAACTCATGCCCGAATACCTGCGCTTCGTCAAGGGTGTGGTGGACGCGCAGGACCTGTCGCTGAACATCTCCCGGGAGATCCTCCAGAAGGACCGGCACATCCAGTTGATGCGCCGCCGCCTGGTCAAGAAGGTGCTCTCCACGGTCAAGGAGATGCAGGCGGGCGACGCCGAGCGCTACCAGACCTTCTGGTCGGAGTTCGGCAAGGCGGTCAAGGAGGGCCTGCTCGACGACTTCGACAACCAGAACACGATCCTGGAGATCTCCTCGTTCGCCTCCACCCACGACCCGGAGAAGCTGACCACCCTCGCCCAGTACGTCGAGCGGATGAAGGAGGGGCAGACCGACATCTACTACTCCACCGGCGAGTCCCGCACCATGATCGAGAACTCGCCGCACATGGAGGCGTTCCGGGCCAAGGGCTACGAGGTGCTGCTGCTGACCGACCCGATCGACGAGATGTGGGTCTCCTCGGTGCCGGAGTTCGACGGCAAGAAGTTCCAGTCGATCGCCAAGGGGCAGGTCGACCTCGACACCGACGAGGAGAAGGAAGGCACCGAGGCGGAGCGGGAGCAGCAGCAGAAGGACTTCGCCGACCTGCTCGGCTGGCTGACCACCCAGCTCGGCGAGAACGTCAAGGAGGTGCGGCTGTCGTCCCGGCTGACCACCTCACCGGCCTGCATCGTCGGCGACGCCCAGGACATGACCCCGACCCTGGAGAAGATGTACCGGGCGATGGGGCAGGACATGCCGGCGGTGAAGCGGATCCTGGAACTCAACCCGACGCACCCGCTGGTGACCGGGCTGCGGGAGGCGTACGGGCAGCGCAAGGACGACCCGACCGTCGCCGAGACCGCCGAGCTGCTGTACGGGATGGCGCTGCTCGCCGAGGGCGGCGAACTCGGCGACCCGGCCCGGTTCACCCGGCTGCTCGCCGAGCGGCTCGCCCGTACCCTCTGATCCCGACCGCGGGCACGGACGGCCCGGGACGCCAGGCACCGCTTGGCGGCCCGGGCCGCTGGGTAAGACCAGCGCCATGAGCACGACGTCGACCGCCGAGCCGGCCGCCGCCCCGACGCCCGGACCGGCCGTGACCCCGGCCCAGGTGGCCCGGGTCGCGGTCGTCGCGCACCGGAAGAAGTCCCTCGGCGACGGCCTCGACGAACTCCGCTCCCGGCTGCGCGGCGCCGGAGTCGAGGACCTGCTCTGGTACGAGGTGCCGAAAAGCCGCAAGGCGCCGAAGAAGGTACGCAAGGCGCTCGGCAAGGGTGCCGAGCTGATCTTCGTCTGGGGCGGGGACGGCATGGTGCAGCGCTGTTCTGCCGCGCTGGCCGGTTCGGACGCCGCCCTGGCAATCCTGCCCGCCGGCACGGCGAACCTGCTCGCCACCAACCTCGGCATCCCGGAGGACCTGGCCGAGGCGGTCCGGATCGGGCTGACCGGGCCGCGCCGCCGCATCGACCTCGGGCGGCTCGGCGGTGAGCACTTCGCGGTGAAGGCCGGCGCGGGTTTCGACGGGGAGCTGATCCGGGACGCCGACCGCGACCTGAAGGACCGGCTGGGCCGGCTGGCGTACGTCTGGACCGGGCTGCGGCACGTCCGCAGCGAGGCGACCCGGATGCGGATCCGGGTGGACGGCGCGGACTGGTTCGAGGGGGAGGCGAGCTGCGTACTCTTCGGCAACGTCGGCACGATCACCGGCGGCATCCCGGCCTTCGACGACGCCCGTCCCGACGACGGCTGCCTGGAGGTGGGCGTGGCGACCGCCAGCGGGGTGCTGGACTGGGCCCGCACGCTCGGCCGGATGGCGGTCGGGCGGTCCGACTCCTCGCCGTTCGTCCGGATCACCCGGGGCCGGAAGATCAACGTCCGGTTCGCCGAGCCGATGACCTACGAGCTGGACGGCGGCGCCCGCGCCCGCGTCAGCCGGCTGAAGGCGCGGATCGCCCCCGGCGCGCTGACGGTCTGCGTACCCGGGGACGGGTCCTGACCCGGGGCCGGTGCCCGCCGGTCACCGCGCGGAGCCGGCGAGCCGGTCGTCGGCGGCCTGCCGGGTCCGCAGCCGGCCGGGCAGGTCGAGGATCGAGCCGAGCCGGCGCGCCTCCGGCACCGGTGCCCGGCGGTCCGGGTCGATCAGGTACGCCGGGATGCCGGCCTGCTCGGGTCCGACGAAATCGGGCCCGTAGCTGTCGCCGACGAAGACGGCCGAGCCGGCGTCGATGCCGAGGGTGTCGAGGGCGGTGGCGTAGATCATGGGGTGGGGTTTGCGCCAGCCCAGCTCGACCGAGGTGACGACGGCGTCGAAGTACTCGGCCAGCCCCATCGCCGCGAGGTGGCCGGGGACCAGGCCCGGCTGGTGCGTGTTGGAGACGACCGCGAGCCGGTGGTCGCGGTGCAGGTCGCGGACCAGATCAGCGATGGCGGCGGAGTAGTGCACGCCGGTGTTCCACTCCCGGACGTACTCCCGGACGAACGCGTCGACGTCGTCCGGTGCCGGCCGGCGGCCGAGGAGGTCGGTCAGGAATGCCGTGCCGACCTCGGTCATCGAGAACTCGGAGTCGTCCGCGTCGCTGCGCCGGTCGAACGCTTCGCAGGCCCGCGACCAGGCGGTCAGGAAGTCGGGATAGCCCAGGTCGGCGCCGAGGTGCCGGAGCAGTGCGTGTGAGCCCGGGTAGCCCTGCTCGGTGCGGCTGGCCGAGTAGTCGACCAGGGTGCCGAAGAAGTCGAAGAGGATGTGGGTACGGCCGGCGGCTGGCATCGCGACATTGTCCCATCCGGTTTCGGCGCTGGCGCCCTCGGCGGCGGCGGGGAAAATCCGTCGATCCGGTACCGACCGCTGCGTATAGTCTGGCTGCTCGGTGGGGCCGGGCGGCCCGGGATTGCCGGGTCGAGACGCTGGGGAGGTCGTCGCGTCCAGGGAAGGCGAGCGCAGGCTCATCGCCTCGAACAAGAAGGCCCGGCACGAGTACGCGGTCCTGAAGACGTACGAGGCGGGGATCGTGCTGCGCGGCACCGAGGTCAAGTCGCTGCGGGCCGGGCAGGCGTCGCTGGTCGACGCGTTCGCCCAGGAGCGCGACGGCGAGTTGTGGCTCTACGGGCTGCACATCGCGGAGTACGCCTACGGGACCTGGACGAACCACCAGCCGAAGCGGATGCGGAAACTGCTGCTGCGCCGGGTGGAGATCAACAAGATCCTGGACCGGATCCACGATCCCGGCCTGACCCTGGTGCCGCTGTCGCTGTACTTCTCGAACGGCTGGGCCAAGGTCGAGCTCGGCGTCGCCCGCGGCAAGCGGTCGTACGACAAGCGCCAGGCCCTGGCCGAACGGGACGCCAACCGGGAGATCGCCCGGGAGCTGGGGCGGCACCTCAAGGGCATCTCCCAGCGGTCCCGGGCGGCCCGCGGCTCCTGAGCCCGGTTCCCGAAGCACCACGGCGAGGCGGCCCGCCGGGGCGGCCGGCCGGTGGCGGCCGGGGTCAGCCGCGGACCCGGTCCAGGAAGGCGGCGAGGCTGGCCGTGGTCCGTTCGATCTTCTCCGGCAGCGTGATGGTCTCGTCGAGGCGCCGCCCGGCGTCCTTCTTTCCGCGCAGGTAGAGCGAGCAGGCCAGGTCGGTGCAGAGGTACGCGCCGACGGAGTTGCCCTGCCGGCCCTCCCGCCCGGCCTTGCGCGCGGTCATCAACGAGACGCCGTCCCCGGTGTGTGTGGTCAGGCAGAGCGAGCACATGCTGCGCCGGACCCGCCCGGTCTGCGGCGCCGCCCGCAGCGCCACGCCGACGAGCCCACCGCCGGACTCGGCGACCAGGTAGGCCCGCTCGTCCGCGGCAGGATCCCGCCAGCCGAAGAAGTCGAGGTCGGCCCAGGGCGCCTCGTCGAGGTCCCTCGGCACGGCGAGACGCTTCGCCTCGCCCTTGGTGCAGTTGACGAAGGACGCGCGGATGTCGGGCTCGGTCAGGGGTACCATAGGAACCAGCCTAATATCTCTAGGCAAACGAACAACAACCCTAGGCGTGAGGTGTGGCACATGACCCGAGCGGGGCTCACCGCCGAGCGGCTCACGCTGGCCGCGGCGGAGCTGGCCGACGAGGTCGGCTTCGAGAACCTGACCGTCTCGGCGCTCGCCCGCCGCTTCGGCGTCAAGGACGCCAGCCTCTACTCCCACATCCGCAACGCCCGCGACCTGAAGGTCAGGGTGGCGACCCTGGCCCTGGCGGAACTCGCCGACCGGGCCGCCGCCGCGCTCGCCGGCCGGGCCGGCCGGGACGCGCTGGCGGCCTTCGCCGACGCCTACCGCGACTACGCGAAACAACACCCCGGCAGGTACGCGGCGGCACAGCTGGAACTCGACCCGGAGACGGACACGGCGGCCGCCGACGCCGCCCGCCGGCACGCGGCGCTGACCCGGGCGATCCTGCGCGGCTACCGGCTGGCCGAGCCCGACCAGACCGATGCGGTACGCATGCTGCACAGCACCTTCCACGGTTACGTCTGCCTGGAGCGGGCCGGCGGATTCCGGCACCATCCCCGCGCGGTCGACGATTCCTGGGCCAGAACGGTGGACGCCGTGGACGTCGTGCTGCGGAACTGGCCGGCGCAGTGACCCCGGCACCCGAGGGCACGGGCCGCACCACCAGACCGTCGCCGCGCACCCGGACCAGCCCGGCCCGGCCCGGCCCGGCCGGACCCTATATTGGTCCGCAGCCGAACCCGCCCGCTCCCGGCCTCCCGCAGCGGGCGGCCGGAGGATCCGACACGAGCCGGAGGTGGCCTTGCTCAGCCTGGTGACGGTGGGAATCCGCACCGCCCTGGCCGTCGCCGGCTCGTCCCGGAGCGCGGCCGTGACCAAACCCCGGCCGGCGACCGACCCCTCGGACGGTGCCGACCAGCCGGAGCCGGCCGGTCCCGGCGAGGACGTCGAGCCGCAACCGACCGGCCACGCCCACTCCGGCCCGGCCGGGCAGCGCTGGGCGACGAGCTGGGCGTCGATGCCGCAGCTCGCCGAGCCGGACAACATGCCGCCGGCACCGTTCACCGAGCACGACCGGGTGCTGGCCGACAGCACGCTCCGGCAGACCATCCGGGTCTCGGTGGCCGGGTCACGGATCCGGTTGCGCCTCTCCAACGCCTTCGGCGGGGCGCCGCTGCCGGTCACCGCTGCCACCGTGGCGCTGCCGGAGGGTGGCCGGGCCGGGGTCAGCGCTATCCGGCCCGGCAGCGCGCGGCCGGTCACCTTCAGCGGGCGCGCGTCGGTGACCGTCCCGGTCGGTGCGCAGATCGTCTCCGACCCGATCGACATCTCCGTGCCGGCCCGTGCCAACCTCACCGTGACGCTCTATCTCGCCGAGGGGCAGGCGTCGGACCGGATAACCTCGCACCCCGGCTCCCGGACCACCTCCTACCTGCTGCGCGGCAATCACGTCGCGGCACCGACGCTGCCCGGCGCCACCCCGGTCGACCACTGGTACTTCCTCAGCGGGCTGGAGGTGCCGGCCGGGCCCGGCACCAGGGTCGCGGTGCTGCTCGGTGACTCGCTGACCGACGGGCGCGGCTCCACCACCAACGGAAACGACCGCTGGCCCGACCAACTCGTGGCGCGGCTGCACGCGTACCGGCCGACCCGGGACGTCGCGGTGGCGAACCAGGCGGCCGGGGGCAACCGGGTACTCAACGACGGGCTCGGGCCGAACGCGCTGGCCCGGCTGGACCGGGACGTACTGGCGCAGAGCGGCGTCACCTGGCTGGTGGTGTTCGAGGGGATCAACGACATCGGCACCGCCGAGGCCACCGAGGCGGCCCAGCGGGCGGTCACCGACGACCTGATCACCGCGTACGACCAGATCGTCACCCGGGCGCACGCGCAGGGCATCCGGGTGTACGGCGCGACCCTGACCCCGTTCGGCGGCAACCCCGACTACGACGACCCGGCCCGGCTCCGGGAAGCCACCCGCCAGGCGGTCAACCGGTGGATCCGCAGCAGCGGCCGGTTCGACTCGGTGATCGACTTCGACCGCGCCGTACGGGATCCGGCCGACCCCCGTCGACTGCTGCCGGCCGCCGACACCGGCGACCACCTGCACCTCAACCCGGCCGGCTACCAGATGCTCGCCGACGCCGTCCCGGCCCGCCTCTTCCGGCAGTGACCCGGATCGGTCAGCCCGCCGGCTGATCCGGATCGGGTTCGGTGAGCGCCTCCAGCCAGGCGGCCGGCGCGGTCGTGTGCTCGGGGGCGATCCGCGCGGGCCCGCCGAGGGCGCGCCGCCAGTCGGGCGCGGTCGCGCCGCGCAGCGCCCGCTGCCAGGACACCGCCCGACCGACCTTCGCCACCCGCAGCGCCAACCGGACCGAGTGGCGCAGGTCGGCGCGGTCCCGCAGGTCGGTCCAGGGTTCCAGGTAGGCGTCCCGGAGCCGGGACAGCTCCGGACCGGCCGGGTCGGCGTCGAGCTGGTCGGCGGCGATGTTCAGCGCGACGAGCAGGCTGCCGAACGGGTGGGCCAGGCAGGCGTCGCCCCAGTCGAAGAACCGCAGGCCGGCGGCGCCGACGAAGACGTTGCCGTCATGCAGGTCGTCGTGCTGGATCGACGCCGGCAGCCCGTCGGCGGCGAGGTCGGCGCACCAGCGGTCGTACTCCGGCCGGAGCCTGACCAGGGCGGCCCGGTGCGGCTCGGCGAGCCGCACCGTCGGATCGGCCAGCAGCCCGGCCAGTGCGGCCGGCATCCGTGCCGGCCGCAGGTCCGGCACGCCGAGCCCGACCAGCCGGTCGGCGTGCGGGGCCACCGCGCGTTGCAGACCGGCGTACGTCCGCAGCAGCTCCGCCCAGCGGACCGGATCGGGCCGCTGGGCCGTCTCCCGCAGGATCGTCCCGCCGTCCGGTCCGAGCAGCCAGCCCCGGTCCCGATCCACCGCCAGCGGTGGTACGACCAGCTCCGGCACCCAGGCTGCCAGCGCCTCGACCACGGCCGCCTCGAAGCCGTTGCTCGGCACGTTCGCCTTGAACCAGATCCGGCCGGCGCTGGTCTCCAGCCGCCGCACGATCGACCAGGCGCGGACCCGGACGGTGTGCACCGGACCGGTCGCGGCGATGCCCTGCCCGGCGAGCCGGTCCGCGATCCAGGCGTCGTTCTCGGCCCGCCATTCGGCGCCGAGCCGATCCTCCGCCGAGCTCTCCACTCGGACCTCCTCAACCTCTCCTTGCGGTCCGTCGGCCGCAGATGGAAATCCCGGCGCCGGCGACGGTGATCGGCACATCGTGCACCGATGGGCGAACCGACGGCCAGGCGAATACGGTGGGCAGGAGGCTGATGCTCGCCGTGAGCAAGGCGACGGCCCCGGCCACGGTCGACCAGGGTGAGGGCGACGCATTGGGGTGGGCGGGGCCTGAGTGGACATGTCCTCTCCTGCAGAGGGCAGAGTTCATCGCCGGGTGAGCGGGGGTGCAGATGGGCTACAAGGAGATCGAGGTCGGCTTCCCGTCGGCGTCGAAGTGCCTGCTGTTGCCGGGGTAGTGGAATCCGTGTTCGGCGTGTTCGTACTCAAGTAGCGTGCACTCGTTGCCGGAGCGCACCATCGCATCCCGGAACTGCCGCACAGAGTCGATCGGCTCGACCTCGTCGCGGGTGCCGTGGTGGATCTGCATCGGCGGATTCCCCGGCCGCACGAACTCGATCAGCGAGTACTCGATCAGTCGGCCCGCAGCGATACCGACCTGCTGTTCGAGGCGGCGCTGCACTTCCGGCGCGAAGGAGCGCAGATTCAGCCCCGCAGGATTGAGGGCCACCACGGCCGCGATGCCGGGCTCCGGTGCCGTGGCGGACGCCTCCGGGGTCATCGCCGCAACAATCGCGAGATGGGCACCGGCTGAGCTGCCACCCGAGGCCAGGTGCGGCGCTTCGAGCCCGCGCAACGCTGCCAGCCGGCCGAACTGCTCGACCGCGCGCCGAACATCAGCGATGCAGTCGTCGATGCTGACAGCGCCACGACCCAACAGCCGATACCCGGCGGACACGGCGAAGATTCCACGCGACGCCAATTTCCGGCAGTGCGGGGCGAGCCCGTCGGCCGACCCCTCGCGCAAGGCGCCGCCATGGAACAGGACGATGCCAGCACGCGGCTGTGTGCCGTCGCCCGGCTCGAAGAGCAGCAAGGGCAGCTCCCTGCCGTCGGCGGCTTGGAAGAGCATCGAGGACTCTCGACAGGCCGTCATCATCAACGGCATTCGATCATTGACCACATGCGCCTGCAAGCGAAACGGCATGGTGGAACACCGGGACGCGTCGGCTCAGCGGCTGGTGGCACGGGGATGCGGTGGCGATCCAAGCCCGGTCCTACCAGCGTCGGCCCTTCGAGCCGTTTCCGCACGAGCGGCGGTTCCAGCCCGCGGTTCGACCAGGCCAACCGCCTGGTCGGCGCGCATCGCCACGCTACCGGGGTGGTGACACCATGATGATCACGGAGCGGCCCGCACTCCTGAGGGCCGCCCCATACCATCCACCGTGCGGAAAATCCTTGCAGCTCAATGACGCCGACGACACGTCAACCGACGATGTCCGACGGCCGTAATAGATCCTCCTCAAACACCTGTTTGCGGCACAGATCTCATATTCCGGCCGATACTCGTCGCGACGATCCGCTGGGCGAGGGTTGTGACCGGGGGCCGGGCTCGGGGTGGGATCCGTTCGACGGCCCGCGCGGGTCCGACGAGTAGCGGCGGAACGTTTCGGGTATGGATCACGACATGAGTGAAGAGCCGAGTGACCGGGTCGAGAACCGGGCCGCCCACCTGCTCCCCGAGGAAGAGTCAGTGGGCAGCGACGACCCGGAGGCGCAGGCCGCGGCGGTGCTGGCCGAGTCCGATCGGCGCGAGGCGGGCGCGGCGGTGCTGGCCGAGTCCGACCCGCGGACGACGGAGTCGGAGCGCCGGATCGCCGAGGCGGCTGCCGCGCCGGACTCGTTCCTGGAACGGCGCACCTCGGAGCAGACGGTGGCACCGGAGCAGACGGCCGGTTCCGGGCAGACGGCGACCCCGGAGCCGCCGGACTGACGGCGGCCCGGATCAGACCAACGGAAACTCGTCGAACAGCAGTACCGGGGCGTCCGGGTCCCGGGTGTCGAACCGGTAGGACCGGACCACTCCGGCGCCCGAGTCGAGAATCGAGAAGACCGTGATGTCGTCGCTCGCCACGTACGGCAGCGGGGTACCGGTCGGCCCGGTCAGCGGCGCGATCGTCGGGACGACCGGTGCCAGCCCGCCCGGATCACCCTGCCGGACGTAGTCCGGCCCCGCCGGCAGGTGCCGGGCGGCACCGGACGACACGTCGTACGCGCCGTAGTTGTTGCCGACGTTCGAGGTCTCCAGCCAGTTGACCCCGGCCGGATTCCGGAACCGGTTCCACAGGTGCGCGTGACCGTTGTGCACCAGGTGCACCCCGGTGGCGGAGAAGAGCGGTTCGAGGTCGCGCAGGATGTGGTCCTCGGCCAGCGGATACGCGTACCGGACCGCAGTGACCGCTCCGGTGACCGGGTCGCGCTCGACGGTCCGCACCGGGTCGGTGTACGGCGGTGCCGAGTTGCCGCCGAGCCCGTGGCTGGGATGGTGGAACATCACCACCCGGAACCGTGCCGCGCGGGCCTCGGCCGACGTCAGCTCCTGCTCCAGCCAGCGGTACTGCGCGGAGCCCCGGTGCACCGGCTCGAAGATGAACTGGCCGTGCCCCCACCGCTCGGGGTGGGCCAGGTCGGCCACGTCCTCCTGGAACTTGCCCCGCCCGACCGGCACGTGCGGTCGCCAGATCGACGTGACGAAGAGCGTCACCAGGTGCACGTCGCCGATCGTCCGCGACCACCAGCGCGGGCCACCCGCCGCACTGCGCGGGTAGGGGAACAGTTCCTCGTAGGTCGTGACGTCCCAGGACCGTCGGCCCAGGTCCGCCTCGTCCACGTCCACGTCCGCGTGCTCGTTTACGCCTCCGCGCTCGTTTACGCCCCCGCGCTCGTCCGCGCCGGAGCCGGCCGAGCCGGTCGAATCGGCGGAGCCGTCCGGGCCGCCCAACCCGATCGAGTTGCCCGCCCGGTGCCGCTCGCGGGCCACCTCGCGGGGCTGCGGGTCGTTGAACTGGCTGTCCAGGGTGGCGGTCTCGGACCACCGGCCCATCACCTCGTGGTTGCCGATCGCCGGGAAGATCGGTGTGTGCGGCAGGAGCGGCGCACCCCGGTAGGTCCGGCCGGCGATCGGCGTCTCCGCCCGCCCGGTCATGCTGGCGAAGAAGGCCGGACCGCTGGCCGAGTCGAACCAGTCGCTGGCCCGGTCACCGACGTTGACCATGTCGCCGGCCATCAGCACGCCGTCCAGCCGTACGCCGACGGTCTCGGCCACCTTCTCCAGGTTGGCCGCCGTCATCGGCTTGAGCTGGTGGTCACTGGTCAGCAGCAGCCGTACCCCCGCCCCGGCCGGCGCCGCCGGAGCCAGCGAGTACGCCGCCGTGACCGTGGCCCGACCGGGATCCTGCAGCGCCACCACCCGGTACGGCGTACGGCCGGGTGGTAGCCCGGTGACCCGGGCCAGGTGCCGGTACACCGGTCGACGGGTCACTGTCGGATAGCTCCGGCCCGGTACCCGGGACTCGGCGTCCTCCCGGGTACGGGAGAGCGGGCGGGTCTCCGCCACGAACCGCCGCCACCCCGGGCCGGACGGCTGGCCGCCGGACGCGGCGTCCCGGGCCTGCCGGGGCGACATCCCGGCCACTCCCGGGCCGACCAGCACGAACCCGCCGGTGCCGGGCTCCTCGGTGTGCCAGGCGACCCAGACGTCGTCCGGGCCCGGATCGAGCAGGTACGGCTCGCAGAGCAGTGGCGCGGAGTACTCCGTCATCGCACGTGATCTTCCGTCATCGCGGACAGTCAACCATCCGCTGCCCGGCGGGCGAGTACCGGCACGGCCCCGCCGTCCGCCCGGTCGGGCCGGCGTCGTCCCGACACCCGCGACCGTGGCCGGGACCGGTGGAGTCAGCCGAACGGGTCCCAGTGGCTCGCGTAGCGCAGCATGGATTGGGCGAGGTGGGGATGACTGCCGGCCCACAGGTCGTCGAAGAAGAACCACTGCTGGAAGCCGAACACCTCGTCGGTGTGTATGGCGAGTTGGGCGAGGTGCGCGGAGACGAGCAGCAGCGACCGGTCCGGGTGCCGGTCGGCGCCGCCCGGCGGCAGCGCCGCCCGGCGGGCGGCCACCGGATCCGGGTCGTCGGCGCCGCCGGGCAGGTCGGGCCAGGGCTTCCAGATCGTCCGGTAGAAGCCCGGCCACTCGTTGGCCCGGCGCAACGCGGGCTCGATCGACTCGTCCGCCGGCTCCAGCAGGGCCGCCAGCACCTGCAACTCCGGCGGCCAGTCCGGATCGGGCTCTCCCGGTGCGACCAACCCGTCCCGGAGCCGGGCGGCGAGCCCCGGCAGGCGTACCCCGGGAAACACCTGGGGTGGGGTGGTGGCGATCGACGCGCCGTCGTAGAAGGTCAGCAGCGCCGCGTAGCTGGCGCCGGCACCTGCGGCGGGCGGCATCGCCGGCCGGACCGGCACCGCCGGCACGAACGCGGCGTCCGGCACCGTGACCTCGGCGGGCAGCGGCCACGACTGGAACAGGTAGGCCAGCCGGTCCGGCGCGGCCGCCGGCACCTCGTCGTCGAGGAAGAAGTACGCCAACTCGACCTCGTCGTCGTCGGTGTACGCCCGCACGGAGTGCTCGGTGACCCGGAGGTGGGTCTCCGGGTCACCCCCGAGATAGAGGTGCTCGCGCTGGACATGCTTGCTCAGCGGCCCCTCGTAGTGGGAGCGGTACACGAAATACACGCCCGCGATGTTGCAACACCGGACCGACATTTCCCGGCGGCACGAATGTTCCCGGCGTCGGGCGCCTCCCCGGGTGGCCGGCCGGCGTGGATCAGATGGCGGTGGCCCGGGCCACCTTCCACTCCCCGCCGACCCGGTGCAGTTCGAGGACCACCCGGTTCTGGTCGACCTTCTCGCCGTCGGTGTTGGCGTTGCGCCGGTACTGGTTCAGATAGACCAGCAGCTCCACCTCGGCCGACTCGGCCCGGATCACCCCGCTGGCGGAGACCTCCGCGAGCACCACCGCCTGCTCGGAGACGGCCGTCGACTTCAGCGCCGAGGTCGTCTCGGCGTACTCGTCGGCGAACGGGCCGGTCACGAAGGCGCGCCCGTTCGCCACGCTGGCGTCGAAGCTGCGGTAGTCGTAGGAGAAGATCGCCTTCGCGGCGGGACCGGCGGTGGCCAGCGCCTGGCGTACCGCGGAGTCGCGTTGCTCGGCCCGGTGGTGGGCGTACCAGGCGGTGCCGGCCACGGCGGCGGCGAGCACGGTGGCGACCGCGAGGGCGAGGTGCAGGCGGCTGCCGGCGTACCGGCGACGCCGTGCCGGGGCAGGCTCGGGGCCGCGTTCCGCGCCGTCGGCCGCCGGCTCTTCGCGGGTACGACGCCCGGGGCGCAGCCGTCGGGCGAGCGTGGCGATGGACGATCGCATCGGAGAACTCCTCTCAGCCGACGAACTGGAGCCGGGCGACCAGCCAGGTGTCGGAGTCGTCTTCCCTGGTCAGGTCGACCTGGATCCGGTAGTGCGCGGGCCGCCCGTCCGGGGCGTTCACGTTCTTGACGGTCGCGTCCATCGCCACCAGCACCACGGCGTGGCGGCGGTCGCCGGAGAGCAGGCCGGCGCGCAGCACCGTACCCCTCGACTCGACCTTGTTCTCCAGCACCGCCTCCCGCACCTTGGCCTGGCCCCGGACGAACTCCTCCTTGAACTCGCCGGTGGCGCCGGCCGTGATCCGCTGGAGGTCGCTGTCCACACTGGACGCGCTGACCGAGACGAAGTTGACGGTGGTCTGCCGCGCGGCGGCCAGGGCCTGCGCGTGGGACCGCTCGATTGCCCGGTCCTCCCACCACTGGTAGCCGAAGACACCGGCCAGGGCGAGTGCCGCACAGAGCGCGGCGACGAGCGTGATCGTCGTCCCGAGCCGCCGCCCGGGCCCGTCCCGTCCCGCCGCCGTCTCGCCGGTCGAGCCCGCCGCGCCGGTCCTGGTCGCCTTGCCGATGCGGATCGCCCTGCCGATGCGGGTCGCCCTGCTGGTGCTCGTCGCCGTGCCGGTCGTGTCCGGCTCGTCGGTGGTGGTCGCCCCGTTCGTCGCGGTCGGCTCGTCGGTCGCGGTCGCCCCGTTCGTCGCGGTCGGCTCGTCGGTCAGGTCCGGCTCGTCCGTGGAGGTCGGCTCGTCGGTCGTGGCCGTCCCGCCCGCCGCGGTCGGCTCCCCGCTGCCCGGCCTGTCGACCGGCTCCTGGTCGAGCCGTTCCAGGATCTCCCGCACGGGGTCCTTGGCGGCCGGCACCCGCCGGGTCACCGTACGCCGGGTCGCCGCCCGCCCGCCCCTGGCCGGCTGCCGCGTCCCGTCGCCCGACCGGCGTGCCCCGCCGGCCGGGCCCCGTCCCTCGGCGGGTGCCTGCGCAGGGGCGGCCGGAGTGGCCGGATCGGCCGGTGCTGTGCCCTTTACCAGTTTCAACCTGCGTTCCTCACCGCTGCGCATCGGTCGGCTCCTCGGGTCGGTCACGGCGCGAGGCCGGCGAGTAGGAGTTGTTTCCAGGACTGGTCGCCGGCGAGCTGGTACTGCCCGCCGGTCGAGCCGAAGGAGAGCGGGCCGCCGGCCGGGCCCAGCGCCAACCCGGTCGCGGGGTCGTAGCCGGCGACCGTGGCGGGGGAGACCGGCGGGACGTCCCCGGCCGGCTCGTCCGACTCCGGCAGCGCCGGCCCGCCGGGCCGGGGCGGCGCCGGGTCCGTGCCGCCCGGGCGGGGCGCCGCCGCGCTGCCCCGGACGCTGGAACCGCGGGCCGCCTCCGCCGAGGTGCAGCGGGTGGACCCGTCGTAGACGCAGGCGGGCGGGTCGGCGACGTTCACCACGAGCCCGAAGTGCACGGTGCCGTCGCCGGGGGTGACGGTGAACGCGCCGTCGACCACCAGCGGGTAGACCACCAGCAGTTGCTCGATGCCGGGCAGCCGCCGGGCGGCCACCCCGTTCACCGCGACCAGGTTGCCGAGCAGGGTGCCGATCGACGGGTCCAGGTCGCGCAGCAGGCCGACCAGTTCGCCTGCGGCGCCCGGTCCGTCGGCGAGGATCCGCCGCAGATCCGGGTCGGCCGCCCGGACCGTCTCGGCGAGCCGGGCCAGCCCGTCCGCCCAGCGACGCAGCGCGGCGGCGGACTCCTGCTGGGTACGCAGCACCGTGCGCGCGTCCCGGATCAGCGTCACGGTCTCCGGCAGCCGTACGGTCGCCTCGGCCAGCAGCGCGCCGCTCGCGTCGAGGATCCGGCGCAGTGCCGCCTCGTTGCCCTCGAAGGCGACGCCCAGTTCGTCGATCACCACCGCCAGGTCGTCCGGGTCGATGGAGCGGACCAGCGCGTCCAGATTGGCCAGCAGGGTCTCCGGGGCCAGCGGGGTGCCGGTGCGGTCCCGGGGGATCACCGAACCGTCCCGCAGGTAGGGGCCGGTGTCGCGCTCGGGGCGCAGGTCGACGTACTGCTCACCGACGGCGGAACGGTGCGAGACCACCGCCCGCAGCGCGTCGGGTACCCGGACTCCCTCGTCCAGCCGGAGGGTGACCCGGACCGCCCCGTCGTGCAGGTCGACCGCCTCGACCCGGCCGACCGGGAAACCCCGGTAGCTGACCGACGCGTTCGGGAAGATGCCCCCGGAGTCGGCGAAGTCGGCGTGCACCAGATAACCGTGGCCGAGCAGCCGGTCGCCGAGCCCGACGTAGCGGACCGCGACGTAGCTGATCCCGAGCACGCTGACCAGCAGGAACGCCAGTACCTGGAGTCGGGCGGTACGTCCGATCATCGCAGTAACCCCCCGCCGAGTACGTCGAGCAGCCCGCCGGTCCGCCCGTTCGTCGCCCCGTCCGGCGGCGGCAGCAGGCAGCCGGGGGAGAGGATGGTGCCCAGCGGCAGTTTGGTGCCGGGCGGGAAGATGGTGCCCGGCGGCACCACACCACGGGGTGGCAGCAGCCCGCCCGGCGGCAGCAGCGACCCGGGACGGAGCAGTTCACAGCCGGGCGGCAGCTCGCACTCGGGCAGCAGCGGCGGCAGCCAGTCGATCGGCAGCAGCCCGCCGATCGGCAGGCAGATCGGCGGCAGTACGCCGGGCAGCAGCGGACCGACCCCGCCCGGCCGCTCGTCGCCGCTGCCGCCGGGGCGCTGCCCGCCGCCGGTCGCACCCGGGCGGTTGCCGCTGGCGGTGCCACCGGGCCGGGTCCCGCCCTTCGACGGCGGCTTCGCCACCGGCTTGGCCGAGAAGAGGTTCGACAGGATGGTCGCGGCGTCCAGGTCGGCGGTGAGCGACAGGTTGATGTAGTCGCCGACGATCGCCCCGGTGACGTTCGGTGGGAACGGGTACGACAGCATGAAGTCGAGCGACTTCGGCAGCGCGTCGCCGGCCCGGACGAGTTGTTCGAGCGTCGGTTGCAGGGCCCGTACGCTCGCCACCAGGTCCTCCCGGCTCTCGGTGACCACCCGGGCGCCCACCCGACCCAGTTCGCCGAGGGCGGTCACCGCCTCGCTGAGCTGCTCCCGCTGCTCGGCCAGCACCGTCAGGCCGGGGTCGAGCGCGGAGAGCGCGTCACCGATCACGGCCCGCTGCCGGGCCAGCCGATCCGTCAACCGGTCCAGCGCGTCCACCGCGCGGACCAGATCCGCCTTCTGCCGGTCGAGCCCGGTCACGAAGGTGTCCAACTGGCGCAGCGCGTCCCGGGCGGCCGGCTCCCGACCCTGCAACGCGGCGGCGAGTTCCTGGTTGATCGTCTTGAGCTGGGCGAGCCCGCCGCCGTTGAGTAGCAGCCCGAGCGCGGCAAGCACCTCCTCGACCTCGGCCGACCGCTTTGTCCGGGCCAGCGGGATCACCGCGTCGTCGGCGAGCTGCCCGGCGGGTGGCTCGGTGACCGGGGCGGCCAACGCGACGTACTTCTCGCCGAGCAGACTGGTCTGCCGGACCGCGGCGGTGGCGTTGCCGGGCAGCGTCACGGTGCGGTCGATGTCGAGCCGGACCAGGGCGGTCCAGCCGCGCAGCGATATCTCCCGCACGCTGCCCACGGTGACGTCGTTGACCTTGACGGACGCCTGCGGTACCAGGTCGAGCACGTCGGTGAACTCGGCCGTGACCTGGTACGCCGGCCCGTCCGGTGCCCCGCCGGGCAGCGGCAGGTCGGCCAGGTCCGGGGTGCCGCAGCCGGTCGCCCCGACGGTCGCCGCCATCAGCGCCGCGACCGCCCGCGTCACCGTCCGCCCGCCCCCGGACCGGGTCGCCGGACGGGTCTCGGGGGAAACCGGCCGGCTCATCGGAGACCTCGCAGGATGCCGCCCAGCGTGCGGTCGAGCGACACCTCCGGTCCCGGCGCTCCCGGTGCGGGTGTGGCCGTACCGTCGCCGGTGGCCGGCGGCTGCGGCGTCGCCGGTGCGGGCTTGCCGGACGGCGGCAGGTTGAGCAGCTTGCGCAGCTCCTCCGGCAGCGGGAGTCGCTTCAGGTTCAGCGTCTCGGCCAGCTCGAAGCAGCGCTTGGGTACCTTCGGCGCCGGCAGCGCGTCGGCCAGCGTGGCGCAGACGTACGCCGCCGGGTCGTACGGGCCGAGCAGGTTGTCCCGGGTGTCCAGGGTGCCGGACCGGGCGTTGTAGGCCAGGTTCAGGTTGGAGAGCGTCAGCGGTGCCACGTCCAGGATCTTGATGAGCGCCTTCTGCTGCCGGACCAGTATGTTCGTCACGTCCGCCAGCGCGTCCACGTTGGATTTCAGGATGGCCCGGTTGTCCCGGACGAACCGGGTGACCTCGCCGAGCGCGGTCGCCAGGTTGCGCAGCGCGGCGGCCAGGTCGCCCCGCTCGGCGGCGAGCTGGGTGGCCACGTCGGCGAGCCGGGAGTTGAACGCCCGCACCTGCTGGTCGCTGCGGGCCAGTGCGGTGGTGAACCGTTGCAGGTTCGCCACCGTGCCGAACAGGTCCTGCCGCCCGTCGGCGAGGGTGTCCAGGGCCTGGGAGAGCCCGTCCAGGGTGTCGTGCAGGTTGTCGCCGTTGCCGGCCAGGTTGGCCCGGGCGGTGCCGAGCAGATCGTCCAGCGCCCCGTCGGCGTTGGCGCCGTCCGGCCCGAGCGCCCGGTTGAACTCGTCGAGCGCCCGGTAGATGTCGTCGATCTCCATCGGCGCCATCGTCCGGTCCACCGGCAGCTCGGCGCCGTCGGGCAGCCGGGCACCGCCGGAGAAGGCCGGGGTGAGCTGGACGTACCTGTCGCTGACCAGGCTCGGCGGCACGATCACCGCCGACGCGTCGGCCGGGATGTCGTGCCGGGCGTCGTAGCGCAGCTCCATCCGGATGGTACGCCCGGCCGGGGAGATCGAGACGACCTCACCGATCCGGACCCCGAGCACCCGTACGTCGGAGCCGGGGTGGATGCCGACTGCCCGGGCGAAGTGCGCGACGAGGCGACGCTGCGGGGTGCCCTGGTGCAGCACCACGAACGCGACCGCGGCGGCTACCACCACGGTCACCCCGGCGGCGAGCAGCGCCCGCCGACGGTTCGGCGGAGCGAGGAACACCGGCCGGCCCATCAGCGACCTCCCGTCGGCACGTACGGCTGGAGCAGTCCGCGAAGATAGGAGTCGAACCACCGGCCGTTGCCCAGCACGTTGGTGAACGCGTCGAGGAAGGGCCCCATCGTCTGCAACGTCCGCTCCAGGTCGTCGCGGTTGCGTTGCAGGGTGGCCACCACCCCGCGCAACTGGCGCAGCGTCGGCTCCAGCGTGGCGCGGTTGTCGGCGACCAGCCCGGAGAGCTGGGTCGACAGGTCCCGGGTGCCGACCAGCAGTTCGTGGATCGCGTCCCGCCGCCGGTGCACCTCGTCGAGCAGCAGCGTCCCGTCGGCGACCAGCCGGCGGAACTCCTCGTCCCGGTTCGCCAGCACGTCGGTGACGCTCCGGGCCCGCTCCAGCAGCTCGCGCAGCTCGGCGTCCCGGCTGGCGACCGTGCGGGAGAGCCGGGAGAGCCCGTCCAGCGAGGAACGCACGCTGCCCGGCGTGTCGGCGAAGGTCTCCGCGAGGGTGGTGAACGCGGTCGCCAACTGGGCGGTGTCGATCTCGTCGAGCGTGCCGGCCAGCCCGGTGACCGCCTGCATCACGTCGAACGGCGACGCCGTCCGGGAAAGCGGGATCTCCGCGTCCTCGGCCAGCCGGCCCGGCCCGGCCGGAGCCAGTGCCAGATACTTCTGGCCGAGCACCGTCTTGATCCGGATGGTCGCGCCGGTGTCCCGGCCGAGCCGCAGCTCGCCGTCGTCGATCCGGAACCGCACCCGGACGTACGGGGTGGTGCCGTTGCGGGCCAGGTCCACCTCGGTCACCTCGCCGACGCGTACCCCGGCGACCCGCACCTCGTTCCCCTCGGCCAGCCCGCTGGCGTCCCGGAACGCCGCCGCGTACGCCGGGTTGCCGAGTGCTGAGAGGTCGTCCAGCCGGAACGCCGTCAGCAGCAGGCCGGTCAGCACCACCAGCCCGACCGCGCCGACGGCGACGAGATTGCGCTCCCGGAACGGTTTCACCGGGCACCTCCTGATCCGGCGCAGCGGGCGGCCTGGGAACTGAACGTCGCCGGGTTGACGCCCTGCCCGCCGAGCGCCAGCCGGCCGTCGAAGTCGCAGACGAAGAGGTTGAGCCAGGAGCCGTGCGAGGCGACCCGGGTCAGCGCCTCGTACCGGTCGGGCAGCCGGCCGAGGGTGCCGTCGATCACCGCCGCGTTCCGGTTGAGGGTGCCGGCCAGTTCGCCGAGTTCGGTCACGTCGGCGGCGAGCGCCGGCCGGGCATCGGCGAGCAGCGCGGCGGTGCTGCCGGTGAGCTTGCCGAGGTTGACCAGCGCCGCACCGATCGCCTCCCGGTCGCCGGCCAGTCCCGAGACGAACTGCTGCAACGACCGGATCGTCTGGTCGAGCTCGGCGTCCCGGGAGTCGAGGGTGGCGAGCACCGAGTTGAGGTTGGTCACCACCCGTCCGATCACCGCGTCCCGGTCGGCCAGGGTGTTGGTCAGCGAGGCGGTGTGCGCCAGCAGGCTGGCCACGGTGCCGCCCTCGCCCTGTAGCACCTGGATGATCTCGTACGCCAGCTTGTTGACGTCCTCGGGCGTCAGCGCGGTGAACAGCGGCCGGAACCCGTTGAAGAGCGTGGTCAGGTCGAGGGCCGGGGTGGTCTGGCCGAGCGGGATCAGCCCGTCCGGGCGCAGCGGCGGTCCGCCGCCCGGTCCCTCGGCGAGCGCGACGTAGCGCTGGCCGATCAGGTTGCGGTACCGGATCTTCGCCCGCACGGTGGTGCTCAGCGGCACCTCCTCGGTGAGCGTCAGGGTGACCTCGGCGACGCTGTCCTGCACCACCCGGATCCTGTCGACCTGCCCCACCCGGACCCCGGCGATCCGGACGTCGTCCCCGGGCAGCAGTCCGGTGACGTCGGTGAACCGGGCCCGGTAGCTGGTGCCGCCGAAGGAGAACGAACCGAGCGCCTGCCCGAGCACCCCGGTGAGCAGCAGCGTCACCGCGGCGAACGCGACCAGCTTGACCAGCGGTCCGACCGGTACCCGTCTCATCGCGCGTTCACCACCGCTCCGCGCAGCAGCGGACCCCAGAGCAGGACCGCGATGTCGGGTACCTGCACCGGCAGGGTGTCGGTGGCGGCCCCGATGATCGGCTTGAGCAGGTTCTGTTCCTCCTCGGTGCCGGCGGATCCCATCCCCGGTGGGTTGCCGGCGGCCGGGGCATCACCGGTGCTGGTGGCGGTGCCGGCCGGCGGTTTGCCGACCGGCAGCTTGACCGGGCCGGGGCGGGAACCGCCGTGGTCGTAGCCGTCCTCGATCCGCACCTCGGGCGCCGGTGGCGTCGGGTTCGGCAGTTCCCGGCACTGCGGGCCGGTCGAGGCGCCGTACGCCGGGTCGTCCCGGCCGGGCTGGTACGCGCCGTTGTCCCGGGTGACCTCCAGGGTCACGTGCATCCGGCCGTTCCGGAACACCTCCTCGGCGCGCGGCTGCGCTCCCACCAGCCCCTGCATCAGGCACGGATATTCCGGGGCGTACGCGGCCAGCAGCTCCAGCACCGGCCGGCCCAGCTCGCCGAGCCGGATCACCTGGTCACCGTGCCGGTCCAGGAACAGCCGGCCCACGTCGGCGGCGTCGGTGGACTCGGCGAGGAAGGCCGCGAGCTGGGTCCGCTGGTCGGCGACGGTCCGCGCCGTCGGAGTGACGTCCCGGAGGATGGCCAGCAGGTCCGGCAGGGCCGCGTCGTAGGAGTCCAGCACCGCCGCGAGCCGCCGGACGTCCTCGGTGAGCGCCGGCAGCTCTTGGTTGAGTTCGCTGAGGTAGGTGTCGAGGGTCTCCAGGGTCCGGCCGAGCTGCTCGCCGCGACCGTCCAGCGCGGTGGCCAGCGCGGCGAGCGTGCTGGCCAGCTTGTCGGGGTGGATCGACTGGAGCAGCGGCAGCGCCTCGTCGAGTACCCGTTCCAGCTCGACGCCGTTGCGGCTGCGGTCCTGGCTGATCACCGCACCCGCCCGCAGCGGACCGGCGGTGGAGCCGGCCGGGGGGACCAGCGCCACGTACCGCTCGCCGAAGAGGGTCTTCGGCAGCAGCCGGGCGGTGACGTCGGCTGGTATCTGCCCGATCCGGTCCGGGTCGAGCGCCAGCCGCAACCGGGCCTGTGCCCCGTCGCTGTCGACCTCGCGTACCTCGCCGATCGGCACACCGCGCAGCTTCACCTCGGCACCGGGGTTGAGCTGCATCCCGGTCTGGGCGGTGTGCAGGGTCACCCAGGCGACCGGGGTGAAGACCTTGCGGTACTGCAACACGGCCAGCGACAGCGCCGCGCCGAGCAGCACGACGAAGACGAGACCGAGGACGCGCCGGCCCAGCGGCGACCCGCGATGCTCCATGCTCACCTGTTCACCCCGCGATCCGTACGGTGGTGGTCGCGCCCCAGATGGCCAGCGACAGGAAGAAGTCGACGATGTTGATCGCCACGATGGCGGTACGCACGGCGCGGCCGACCGCCATCCCGACCCCGGCCGGCCCGCCACTGGCGTGGTAGCCGTAGTGGCAGTGCACCAGCACGACGATGACGCTGAACACCAGCACCTTGCCGAACGACCAGAGCACGTCCACCGGGGGCAGGAAGAGGTGGAAGTAGTAGTCGTAGGTGCCCGCCGACTGTCCGAAGTAGAAGACCGCGATGCCTCTGGTGGCCAGATAGCTGGAGAGCAGGCCGATCACGTACAGCGGGATGACCGCGACGAAGCCGGCGATCATCCGGGTGGTGACCAGGAACGGCAGCGAGGAGACGCCCATCACCTCCAGGGCGTCGACCTCCTCGGAGATCCGCATCGCGCCGAGCTGGGCGGTGAAGCCGGAGCCGACCGTCGCCGACAGCGCCAGCCCGGCGACCAGCGGGGCGATCTCCCGGGTGTTGAAGTAGGCCGAGATGAAGCCGGTGAACGCGCTGCTGCCGAGCTGGTCCAGCGCCTGGTAGCCCTGGAGCCCCACCTCGGTGCCGGTGAAGAAGGTCAGGAAGCAGATCACCCCGACGGTGCCACCGGCGACCGCGAGCGCGCCGCGACCGAAGCTGATCTCGGCGAGCAGCCGCACCACCTCCCGGCGGTAGCGGTGCAGGGCCCGGGGGGTCCAGGCGAACGCCCGCAGGTAGAACGCGAGCTGGCCGCCGAGGTTGTCCAGGGTACGCAGCATCGGCCCTCACATCCCCCGCTGCGGCACGAGCTGGAAGTAGACCGCGGTGATCACGAAGTTCAGCGCGAAGAGCAGCATGAAGGTGAGTACGACGCTCTGGTTGACCGCGTCGCCGACCCCCTTCGGCCCGCCCCGCGCCGTCATCCCGTGGTACGACGCCACCAGCGCGGCCACCGCACCGAACAGCACCGCTTTCACCTCGCCGACGGCCAGGTCGGAGAGTTGCCCCAGCGCCTGGAAACTGGCCAAATACGCTCCCGGGGTGCCGCCCTGCATCACCACGTTGAAGAAGTAGCCGCCGGCCACCCCGACGACGCTGACCAGCCCGTTGAGCAGCGCCGCGACGAGTGCGGCGGCGACGATCCGGGGCGCGACGAGCCGGTGCACCGGGTCGATGCCGAGCACCTCCATCGCGTCCAGCTCCTCGCGGATCTTCCGGGCACCGAGGTCGGCGCAGATCGCCGAGCCGCCCGCCCCGGCGATGATCAACGCGGTCACGATGGGGCTCGCCTCGCGTACCACGGCCAGTACCGAGGTGGCGCCGGTGAACGACTGGGCGCCGAGCTGGCGTACCAGGGAACCGAGCTGTAGTGCGATCACCGCACCGAACGGGATCGCCACCAACGCGGCCGGCAGGATCGACACCGAGCTGATGAACCAGGTCTGCTGCACGAACTCGCGGACCTGGAACGGCCGCCGGAACAGCCCGCGCAGCGCGTCGAGGCAGAAGGCGAAGAAGTAGCCGGGGCCGCGCAGCCCGGCCGCCACCCGGGTCGGGCCGCCGGCCTGGCCGGTGCCGGTCGGCGCGCTCATCGCAGCGCCTCGGTCGGCTGCCACACGCTGCCCTGCACGCCCCGGAACGAGCCGGCCGGGGGTGTGACACCGTGCTCCTCGCACCACCGACCCGGCGGCTGCTCGGCGGCGCGGGGCCGCCCGTCGGAGGGGGCGAGTTGCAGCGGGATCGGCGGCAGCGGCGGCAGCTCCGCCCCGGCCTCGGCCTCGGCCCGCAGCTCGTCGGAGTCCTTCTCCTCGGCCATCCCGATCGGGCCGATCCGCTGCGCGTTGAGGAACTGCCGGACCACCGGCTCGGTGCTGCTGAGCAACATCTCGCGCGGCCCGAACATGGCCAGGTGACCGTGGTAGATCAGCCCGATGTTGTCCGGCACCGTGCGGGCGGTGTTGATGTCGTGCGTGACGATCAGGAACGTCGCACCGGTCTGCTGGTTGAGGTCGATGATGAGCTGGTTCAGGTACGCGGTGCGGACCGGGTCGAGCCCGGAGTCCGGCTCGTCGAAGAGGATGATCTGCGGGTCCAGCACCAGCGCCCGGGCCAGCCCGGCCCGCTTGCGCATGCCGCCGGAGATCTCGCCCGGCAGCTTCCGCTCCGCGCCGAGCAGCCCGACCATCTCCAGCTTCTCGTGCACCACCGCCCGGATCTGCGACTCCGACTTGCGGGTGTGCTCGCGCAGCGGAAAGGCGACGTTGTCGTAGATGTTCATCGAGCCGAACAGCGCGCCGTCCTGGAACAGCACGCCGAAGAGCTTGCGGACCTCGCAGAGGGCGCGTTCGGAGAGCCGGGGGAGGTCCTGACCCTCGATCCAGATCGCCCCACGGTCCGGCTTCAGCAGCCCGACCAGCGTCTTGAGGAAGACCGACTTGCCGGTGCCGGAGGGGCCGAGCAGCACCGAGATCTCGCCCGCCGGCAGGGTCAGACTGACGTCGGACCAGACCGGTTGCCCGCCGAAGGACTTCGTCAGCCCCTCGACCCGTACCTCGACGCCCATCCGCACACCCGCCCGCCGCAGCTTCCGGTGGACCGTCCGTCCACCGCCGTCTCTGGTGGACATCGTCCGGGCCGCGCCGCGCGTAACAGCGATGGCCGGTAATTCTTCGACCACTTTCCGTGGGTACGCCGGTGAGCCGCCGGCGCGACGTCCGAGAACCGCACCCCGCCGGTGGTGCTATCCGGCGGCTCCCGCTACGGTGCGGTTAACCCGCCGGTAACTCCAGGCGTGGTGCCGGACGAAGGTGTGGGCCCGACGAAGGTGCGACCGCATACATGACCGCAGCACCCGAGACAGAACTTGTCGCGCGCGCGGCTCGACGCGACCCCGAGGCGACGGCGGCACTGCTCACCGAGGTCCGTCCCGGCCTGGTCCGGTACTGCCGGGCCCGGCTCGGCCGGATCGGCGGCGCGTACGCCACCGCCGACGACGTGGCCCAGGAGGTCTGCCTGGCGGTGCTCCGGGCGCTGCCCCGCTACCGGGACCAGGGCAGGCCGTTCTCCGCGTTCCTCTACACCATCGCCGCGCACAAGGTTGCCGACGCGCAGCGGGCCGCCATCCGCGACTCGGCCGTCACCACCGGCGGTCCGCTGCCGGACGAGCCGGACGCCGAACCCGGCCCCGAACAGCGGGCCGTCGCCACCGACCTCGCCCGCCGGCTCTCCGCGCTGCTGGCCCGGCTGCCCGAGGTGCACCGGGAGATCGTCCTGCTCCGGGTGGCGGTCGGCCTCACCGCCGATGAGGTCGGTCTGATCGTGGGAATGTCGGCCGCCGCCGTCCGGGTGACCCAGTCCCGCGCCCTGGCCCGGCTCCGCGCGCTGGCCGGCACCGCCCTGGACGAGGTCGCCGCATGAGTACGCTACGAAGCGGTGCAGAGCGAGACGACGGTACGGACGAGCGCGGCGGCGCCGTGCCGGGGCGGGATGTGACGTTGACCGGCCGGGACGGCGAGTCTGGATGGAGTGCCGAGCGGGCAGCGGCGCGCCGGTCCTCGGCCCAGCCGCACCAGCTCACCGACCCGGACCTCGACCTCGACCTCCATCCGTCGGCCGGTCCCGATCCGTCGGACGATCCCGATCTGACGGCCGATCCCGATCCGGCGGTGGTCGCGGCGGACGACCTGCTGCTCGACACGTGGGGACGGGGAGCGTCGGCGGTCGGCGACGACCCGCTGGCCGGGCTGCTCACCGCCTGGCGCGCGGAACTCGACGCCGATCTGCCGGCGTTCGACCTCGACACCGCGTTCGCGCTGACCACGCCTCAGCCGGCCGGACAGGGCCCGGACGGCATCCGCCCGCCCCGTACCGCAGTCCCGGTCCGCCGACCCGGTCCCGGTGCTTCGGCGAGCCGGCCGCCGGCCGGACGTCGCCCCGGTGCCGGCCCGGCCGGCTCCGCGCGGGAAGCCGCCGTGCGACCGGGGCCGTCCCGCCCACCGGTGCGCCCCGGCCCGCTCGTCCGCCGGCTCGTGCTGTCCAGCGTGGTCGGTGTCGTCGTGACCGCCCTGCTCGGGCTCGGCGTCAACCACGCGGGGCCGACCAGCCCGCTCTGGCCGGTCGCGTCGGCGGTCTATCCGGACCGGTCCGCGGTCCGCGCCGCCGAGCACACCATCCAACTCGCCCGGGAGGCGGTGGCGGAGCGCCGCTACGCCGAGGCGCGCGCGGAACTGGACCGCGCGGCCGTGCAGGTGACCGAGATCCGCGACTCGGCGGAGGCCGGGCGGCTGCGTACCGAGATCGAGCGGGTCCGGCTCGGACTGCCCGGATCGGCGGACCGGTCCGAGGCGCCCAGCGGCGAGGGTTCGACTCCGGTCCGACCGGTGCCACCGACACCGGGTGCGGGGCGTACCCCGGCTCCGGCGCGTACCCCTGGCGATGCGGCACCGCCGACGGTGCGGTCCGGTCCGGCGCAGCCGCCACCGGCGAGCCCGTCGCGCCGGGAGGTACTGCCGCTGCCGGTACCCCTGCTGCCGTCGCTGCTGCCGTCCGGGCTGCCGCTGCTGCCCAGCGGTGGCTGCGTGCTGCTCTGCCCACCCGACTGACCCGGCCCCCGGGGTGACCACGCCCTGCCCGGACAAGCTCGCCGAGCGGCCACTCGCGGCACAAGGGATCGATGGCCGGCGGTAGTCTGACGGGCAGTGGCGGGATCGCCGCCCGACGCATCCGACCGACCTAGCCCGGAGGATGACGATGGACCAGGCAACGTCGCTGCCCTCGCGGGTCCGGCCCGGCATCCGATGGTTGCTGGCCGCGCTCCTGCTCGCGGTGGCGGCCGGTGCCCTGCTGCTGTTCCTGCCGGTCACAACCGTCCTGGAGGCCACCCGCGACAGCGGGGCCGCTAGCCCGATGATGGTGGTTCGCGAGGTGCGGCAGCCCCTCGTGCAGGCGCAGGGGTGGGGCGTGGCGCTGCTGTTGCTGGTCCCGGTGCTGCTCTGCGCGATGCCGCTGCTCGGCACCGGGGCCGCCCGGCTACCGGTGACGGTCGCCGCCGTGGTGCTGCTCGGGCTGGGCGTCCTGGTGAGCCTCGCCTCGCTCGGGCTCTTCTACCTGCCCAGCCTGGTGTTGCTGGTGGTCGCCGCCGTACGGATGTCCGCCGGGACCGGCAGGCCGACGAGCTGAGGCGGTGCTGCGGGGCTCAGCCGGCGCGCTCTTCGACGCAGAAGACGTTGCCCTCGGTGTCGGCAAGTACGACGTACCGGAGGCGGGTCCCCGGTGGCTCCGGGCCATCGTCAGTGGGGTAGTACGGCCAGTCGACCCGCCGCGCGCCGAGCGTGACGAGTCGGTCGACCTCCTCGTCCAGGTCGCGATCGTCGACCTGGAGGTCGAGGTGGATCCGGGGGAACCGTTCGGCGGGGCTCTCGCTGACGTCCATCGCGATGGCGCTGCCGGAGACGCCGGGCGGAGGCGCGAGGACGATCCAGTCGTCACCCTCGTATCGCGGCGGCCGGCGTACGTAGCCGAGGGCCTGCCGCCAGAACTCCCCGGCGCGCTTGTCGTCGATCACCCCCAGCGAGATCTGGCTGATCCTCGTCATGCCGGGGAGCCTAACCGGAACAGCAGTGTGGCGCGGCGGCCGATGGCCGCCGCGCCACAGGGGCGGTGCTCCGGTGTTCGGGTCAGTCCGCGCCCCCGGACACCGGCGGCACCGTACCCCACCCCACACCCAGGGTCAGCCGGTCGAGCAGCTCGCGGTTGGTGTGGTGTTGTTGCCGTTCTTGTAGAGCGTGATACCGAAGTTGTTGCCGTTGCCGTTCGGGCGCGCCGTGAGGGTGCCGCTGGTGCCGCTGATCGAGGCGTTCCAGCTGTTCTGCAGGCTCTGGCCGCTACTCGTGTTAATGGTGACGACCCAGTTGCTGGCACCGCTGACCGAGAAGGTCGTGTTGAACCGGTCGCTCCAGTCCTCGGCCCGGCTCACGCTGACCGTGCAGCCGCCGCTACCGGGCGGCGGGGTGGTCGGGTTGGGGTTCGGGTTGCCCCCGCCGCCTTCCCGGACGGTGATGTCGGAGCTTCCCTGGCTCTGGTAGCCCTCGGTGGCCATGACCTGGTAGGCCCAGCTGGTGCCGAGGTTCAGGCCGGCGCGGGCCCAGGCGTCCATGTGGTTGCCGAAGGTGATCGTGCCACTGCTGCGCTTCTGCTGCCGGACGCTCCAGAACTGGTAGAACGTGGCGGTGCCGTCGATCGACGGCTGGTTGACCCGCTGGCTGCGGAGGATGTCGTAGGTGCCACCATCGGTGGTTACCGTGCCCATCCGGGTGGCGCCGCTGCTCGGGTTGTAGCTGCCGAAGTTCTCCACGACGTAGTACTCGATGAGCGGGTTCCGCGTCCATCCGTACAGGGCGAGGTAGGTGTTGTTGTTGCCCGGGTTGTAGGTGCCCGAGTAGCTGACCGTCCGCCGGCTACCGCTGGACCAGCCCTTGCCGCCGACCCAGTTGTTGGTGCTCCTGCTCCACGAGCTGGAGTACCGGCCGTTCTCGCGCAGCACCATGCAGGCGTCGCCACTGTCCTTCCAGAACGAGAAGTAGAACCCGTTGTGCGTGCCGGTGCTGTTCGAGCAGACCTGCCGGTCGGCCTCGGCGTGCGCGCTGGGGGCCAGCGCCGTGCCGCTGACCGCCAGCGCCACGGCGCAGGCGGCACCGAAGAGCAGCCGGATGCGGCGCTTTCTCGGTCTGGTGGGGGCGTGGTGCGTGTCGTTCATCTAGCTGCTTCCTCCTCGTGGTGGCTGGCGGGGGCCAGCGGCGCGGTACGACCCGGCAGGGTTGTCAGCCCCCGGCAACGGGCACCGGGCGCCAGCGTCGTACGGCGCGGTGGTGGTGGGCCGGTCGTCGCGCGGTCGACAACCGGAGGAGCGGAACGTGGTGGTAAGCCATCGACAGTGGTGAAGGTCTGCCGATGGCGACAGTATTGGTCGGGTTCCGGTCACATGTCAACGCTTCCCGGAAATATTGCGGAAACCATCGGCTGGTAGCGATTCGCTCCGAGGTTGTTTCAGCAGGTCAGTGTGTCGGCTGACCGGTCGGGACAGCGGCTCGTCGGCCGGAATGACAATCGGGTACCCGAGATCCGGAGGGGCGTGACCGAAAGTTACGGAGAACTTCCGGACCATGTCGCGGTCGGACGGGGGCGGGAGCGGGCTCGGGGAGGAACTCGCGGGTGGCGGCCGGGCCGCCACCCGCGAGTGCTGGTCAGCTCTGGACGACGTGCGCGGTCAGCCCCAGTTCTGCGGGGCCTGCTGCCGGGTGGTGACGTTGATCCGGTTGAAGAAGTTGGTGGTGGCGATCCAGAGCACGAGAGCCGCCAGCTCCCGCTCGTTGAAGTGCTTGGCCGCCTCGTCCCAGATCTCGTCCGGCACGGCGTCGGCCCGGTCGGCCATCCGGGTGGCCGCCTCGGCGAGGGCCAGCGCCGCACGCTCGGCGTCGGTGAAGTACGGCGTCTCCCGCCAGACCGCCACCGCGAAGAGCCGTTCGTCGGTCTCGCCGTTCTTCTTCGCGGCCCGGGCGCCGCTGTCCACGCACGGGCCGCACCCGTTGATCTGGCTGGCCCGCAGGTGTACGAGCTCCAGCGTCGACGCCGGCAGGCCGACCGAGTGGCTCTCCTTGTAGAGCAGGTTGACCGCCTTGACCGCCTCCGGCAGGAGCGCGGCGGGGTTGTTGATCCGTGCCTGCATGACTGTCTCCCTTACGATCTTGATGCTGGCCGGTGCCGCTGTCACACCGGCCCGTTCTGGTCCGTCGCTGTGTTGACGAACCCGGGGAGCGAGCCGTGACAAACGTGGCATGGCTCACAATGCGGGCAAGGAACGGCGAAGTGAGGGCTCTACCGTGACTGACAAGGACCTGCTGGCCGAACGGTTCGAGGCGAACCGGCCGCAGTTGCGCGCCGTGGCGTACCGGATGCTCGGGTCGTCGGCCGAGGCGGACGACGCGGTCCAGGAGGCGTGGCTGCGGCTGAGCCGGACCGACACCACCGGAGTCGACAACCTCGGCGCCTGGCTGACCACCGTGGTCGGCCGGATCTGCCTGGACATGCTCCGGTCCCGTGGCTCCCGCCGCGAGGACCCGCTGGACACCCGTACCGTCGAACCGGTCGCCACCTCCGACCAGGCCGACCCGGAGCGGGAGGCGATGCTGGCCGACTCGGTCGGCCTGGCGCTGCTGGTCGTGCTGGAAACCCTCACCCCCGCCGAACGGCTCGCCTTCGTCCTGCACGACCTGTTCGCGGTCTCCTACGACGAGATCGCCCCGATCGTCGGGCGCAGCCCCGCCGCGTCCCGGCAGCTCGCCAGCCGGGCCCGCCGGCGGGTCCAGGCGGATGCCGCCACCCCGGAGGCGGACCTGCCGCGCCAGCGGGAGATCGTCGACGCCTTCCTCACCGCCGCGCGCGGCGGCGAGGTCAGCACCCTGCTCACCCTGCTCGACCCGGACGTGGTCATGCGGGCCGACAGCGCCGCCGCCCGGCTGGGCGGTCCCGCGGAACTGCGCGGCGCGCAGAACATCGCCGGCTTCTTCGCCGGCCGGGCCGATGCCGCGCGGACGGCCGTCGTCGATGGCGCTCCGGGCGCCGTGGTGGTGCTGCGGGGCAAGATCCGGTTCGCCCTCAGCTTCATCGTCCGCGACGGCCGGATCATCGGCATCGACGTGGTCGCCGACTCGGAGCAGTTGCACGCACTGGACATCACGACGACCGGCGTCGAGTTCGGCGGATCTGACCGGTAACTCACGCCGGTTCAGCACCGGTTGCTCTGCGAGCGTGGCGGGGGGCGCCGGCTGGCGGCCCGGCGGGACCGCACCGGAGCGGGCCCGCCGGAGCCGGACTCAGTTCCCCACGCCAGCCGGACTCAGTTCCCCACGCCGAGGCTGGACATGAACGCGGGCGGGTACCGGTCGCCGCGCGCCGCGCCCAGCGGCACCGCCTTGTCGATCTCGGCGAGGTCGTCCGCGCTGAGGCTCAGCTCCATCGCGGGCAGCGCCTCGGCCAGCCGCTCGCGGGTACGGGCGCCGGCCAGCGGCACGATGTCTCCGCCCTGTGCGGCCACCCAGGCAATGGCCAACTGGGCGACGGTGCAGCCCAACGCCCCGGCGATCCGCCGCAGCGCCTCGACCAGGGCGAGGTTGTGTTCCACGTTTCCGCTGGAGAACCGCGGGCTGAAGCCGCGCAGGTCGCCGGGACCGGCGACGTGGCCGGGACTCCAGTGCCCGGAGATGAGGCCGCGGCCGAGGACGCCGTACGCGGTCAGGCCGATGCCCAGCTCCCGCAGCGTCGGCAGGATCTCCGCCTCCACCGCGCGGGACAGCAGCGAGTACTCGATCTGGAGGTCGGCGATCGGGTGCACGGCGTGCGCCCGGCGGATCGTCGCGGCGTCCACCTCGGAGAGTCCGACGTACCGCACGTAACCGGCGTCGATCATCTCCTTGATCGCGCCGACCGTCTCCTCGATCGGCACCGCCGGGTCCAGCCGGGCCGGGCGGTAGATGTCGACGTGGTCCGTGCCCAGCCGGGTCAGCGAGTAGGCCAGGAAGTTCCTCACCGCCTCGGGCCGGTTGTCCGGCCCGCCGAACGCATGGCCCGGGCCCCGCAACTGGCCGAACTTGACGCTCAGCCGGTAGCTGTCCCGGTCCCGGCCGCGCAGCGCCTCGGCAAGCAGCAACTCGTTGTGGCCCATGGCGTAGAAGTCGCCGGTGTCGATCAACGTGACGCCGGCCTCCAGCGCGGCGTGCACCGTGGCGATGCTCTCCGCGCGGTCTGCCGGACCGTACGCCCCGCCCGACATGCCCATCGCACCCAGGCCCAGCGCGGAAACGGCGGGTCCGGTACTGCCCAGGGTTCGTGTCTGCATCGCGTTCTCCTTCGTCGTCGATGTCCTCACCCACCCTGCGCCCGGAGCCGGCCGCGCGGGAGCGGAGCGTTCATCGTGGGAGCGCGGGTCCCTGGATCGGATCGCCGGCCGCGAGGAGCATGGGGTCATGCAGCGTGACCAACTCGCCGACTTCCTGCGCCGCCGCCGCGAGGCGATCCGCCCGGCCGAGGTCGGCCTCGCCGACGGCCCCCGCCGCCGCACCGCCGGGCTGCGCCGGGAAGAGGTGGCGATGCTCGCCGGCATGTCGGTCGACTACGTCGTACGCCTGGAGCAGGGCCGCAGCAGCCAGCCCTCGACCCAACTGCTCGGCGCGCTGGCCCGGGCCCTGCGCTTCTCCGACGACGAGCGCGACCACCTGTTCCACCTGGCCGGTCACCGGCCCCCGCCCGCCGACGGGGTGGCCCGGCTGGCCCGCGCCGGCCTGCTGCGCATGCTCGACCTGCTCGGCGACACCCCGGCCCTGGTCCTCTCCGACCTGGGGGAGGTGCTGGCCCAGAACCGGGCCGCCGTGCTGCTGACCGGAGACCACACCGCCTTCTCCGGTGACCGTCGCTACGCCGTGTACCGCTGGTTCACCGACCCGGCCACCCGGGCCGTCCACCCACCGGAGGAGCGCGAGTACCACGGCCGTCAGATCGTGGCCGACCTGCGTGCGGCGGCCGGCCGCCGATCCGGCGACCCCACCGTCACCGGGCTGGTCGAGCAGCTCCAGGCCGCGAGCGCCGACTTCCGCCGGCTCTGGGCCGAGCACGAGGTGGCGGTCCGGCGCGTCGACCGCAAGACCATCGTGCATCCCCGGGTGGGTCGGCTGCTGATGGACTGCGAGACCCTGGTCACTCCCGACCAGGGCCAGCAGTTGCTGGTGCTCACCCCGGCCGACGCCGAGGCCCGCGAACGGCTGGAACTGCTACGGGTGGTCGGCATCGAGGAGTTTCCCACCGGGACCACCGGAGCGTCCGTACGGTGAAGCGGTCGACCGGACCAGGTGCCGGCGGCAGCCGGGCGGCTCAGCCCGAACCGCCGGCCGCGTCGGAGTGACCCGTCCGGCCGCTCAGGACGGTCCGGCGGCAGCCTCGTCGTGCCGGCGCCGCGCGGCGCGGATGTCGTCGCGGTGTGCGCTGGCCCACTCGTCGAGCGCGACCAGCGGCACCAGCAGGGTACGGCCGAGTTCGGTCAGCGCGTAGTCGACCCGGGGCGGGACGCTGGCGTGCACCGTACGGCTGACCAGGCCGTCCCGGACCAGCGCGCGCAGCGTCAGTGTCAGCATGCGCTGGCTGATGCCGTCGACGGCCCGGTGCAGCTCGGTGAAGCGGTGGGTACCCCGGCCGAGCAGCACCACGACCAGCACGCTCCACTTGTCGCCCACCCGGTCCAGCACCTCCCGGACCGGACAGTCGCCGTCGGCGTCCGGGGTGAAGGGCACACGGGTGTGCGTAGCCGACATGGAAGTGCCTCCTTACCGCTGGCATGATACTGACGCACAATTAGGTTACTAACAAGGAGTAACTAGGGAGCCCTGATGAGTCTGACCAGGTCGGAGGCGGAATTGGCGGCAGCCGGGCCGGCTGCCCGGCCGGCCGTCGAACCGGACGTACCAGGTGACGAGCCGACAAAGCCGGCACCGCTTCCGGCGGTCCCGGGCCTGGTGATGCTCGCCGCTGGCGAGGACGCCCCGGTGTGCTCGGACGGAACCTGCCGGTAGAACGAGGAGAAGATCAGTGCAACTCGAAGTGTGGTCCGACATCGTCTGCCCGTGGTGCTACCTCGGGAAGCGGCGGCTGGATACGGCACTCGGGCAGTTCGCGCACGCCGACGAGGTCGAGGTCGTCTGGCGCAGCTTCCAGCTCGACCCGTCGTACCCGAAGGGGCAGCCCCGGCCGGTGCCGGAGGCCCTGCGGTCCAAGCTCGGCGCCTCGGCCGCCCAGGTCGCCGCGATGCAGGGGCACGTGACCTCGCTCGCCGCCGAGGAGGGGTTGGACTACCACCTCGACCAGTCGATCATGGCCAACACCTTCGACGCGCACCGGCTGACCCACCTGGCCCGGGAGTACGGGCTCGGCACCGAACTGCACGAGCGGCTGATGCGGGCCAACCTGATCGAGGCGGAGAACGTCGACGACGCCGAAACCCTGGTCCGGCTCGCCACCGAGGTCGGCGTACCGGCCGAGGCGGCCCGCCGGGTACTGGCCGGCGACGAGTACGCGGCGGACGTCGACGCCGACATCGCACAGGCCCGGGCGTTCGGCGCGAACGGCGTGCCGTTCTTCGTGCTGGACCGGAAGTACGGCATCTCCGGCGCGCAGCCGACCGAGGCGTTCCTCTCCGCGCTGCGCACCGCCTACCAGGACTCGGCGACCGGCGCCCGCTGATCCGAGCGTCCACTGTGCATATCGGGTCCGGTCGGCGGTGTCGGCCGGACCCGGCGCGGGGAGTCGACTAGGGTCACCCGGCATGGGCGCTATCAAGCCGTGGCATCTCCTGACCCTCGTCTGCTGCCTCGTGCCGCTGGCCGTCGTGGTGGCCGGCGCGGCCTGGTACGCCATGCGACGCCGTTGACGGCGGGCGACGCGGCGTCGTCGACCGCTTTCCGAGCCTGGCATGGCGGTTGGTGCCGGGGTCCCGGGTCACCGACGCGACCCTCAGGGCGCGGGCTCGGGAGCGTTGTCCTCCCACTCCAGGTGGACCACGAGGTTCGCTTCGGCGGTCGCCTTGGTGAGGACCGCGACCAACGGGCCGGTCTCGGCGGAGAGCTTGATGCCGAACTGGACGCCGTAGCGGCGTGGAGGCTCCGGCAGATTGTCCCGGACGGCGCTGGCCACGAACCGGCTGATGCGGGAGATCTCCGCTCCGATCTCGGTCAGCCTGCCAAAGCGTTCCGCCCCGACGTCGCCGTCGGAGTTGACTGCTACCTCGGCGAAGATCTGTCCTCCATCGAGCTGGCCGATGGGTACGATCGTCACGCGATCGATGTCCTTGGGCATGGTTCGCCTCCGGGGCCTGGCCGGCGACCATAGAGTTCCCGCACTGTCGCCAGCGGAGATTCCGAGGGAGCGCCATGGCTGCACTGGCCTCGTCACCGGCGGAACTGGCGCGCTGGGCGGTGGTCTCGATCTGGTCGGCGGACGACTTTCTGGGCAGTGGATTCTTCCTCGAAGACCGGATCGTTGTCACCTGTGCCCATGTGGTGTCGGGGGTTCAGGGACAGTTGACCGTGCGGTGGCGGGAGCATCACCTGTCGGCTGTCGTCGTGGTGCTCGATCCGCCGGAGCGGGGGAGGGGGCGGTTCTACGCCCATCCGGATCTCGCCTTCATCGTGCTTTCCCGGGCTCCGGACCACCCGGTGGTCCGACTGGGCGACTCGATCTCGACGCCAAACCACCTGACAGCGTACGGCTTCAGCCGGGCAACCCCGCACGAACAGGTCGCCGAGGACACTCTCAAACTGGAACTCGCCGGGCGATCCGGTCAGTTCCTGCGGGTGAAGAACGACGAGATCGTCGACGGGCTCAGCGGCGCTCCGGCGCTCGACGAAACCACCGGGCAGGTCTACGGGGTGGTGAAGGCGTCCCGCGACAAGCGGGACAGCCGAGGAGGCTGGATCGTCCAGGCCACCGATCTGGCGTTGGCCCGGCAGCGGCATGCCGCACTCCTCGGCCGGCCGGCCCGGCCAACCGTCCCGACGTTCCGACCCGCACCGGGGACCGGGCTGTACGCCCTGCTCACGGCCCAGGTGGCAGCCAGCGAGTCGCCGCCGTACCGGGTCGTCACCGGACCGGTGCCTCGGCTCTCTGACGTCTACGTCCGGCAATGGACGCAACCCCGGTTGCACCATGGTGGACTGACCCCGCAGGCCGAGTGGACCGAGCATGGGGCCGAGCGGATCGAAGACGTCGTGCGCCGGCACCGGCACCTGCTCCTCGTGGGCGGTCCTGGCACCGGGAAGTCGGCGCTGCTCCAGCACCTGGTGCACCAGACGAGCGCCTGGTGGTTGAATGCCGACCGTTCCACGGACGCGCCGTTCGGCGCCGTCCTGACCATCCGGCTACCGGCGGCGGCGTTGGGTACCGCCCGCCCCTGGCTGCACACCATCGCCGAGGCAGCGCGCCAGCACCTCGGGCCCTACCTCGACCGGGATCTTCCGGACGCCGTGTTCGATCCCGAATCCGTGCCCGGTGTGCAGTGGCTGCTGCTCGTCGATGGGTTGGACGAGGTCGTCGACGTCGAGAAGCGGCAGCGGCTGATCGCGTTACTGTCACGCCGGGTCGCCGAGTACGGCGACCGCTGGCGCTTCCTGATCACGACCCGTCCACTGATGCGAAGCGACTTCGACGGGCTGCGCCACGACGTCGACCGGATCGGGGATCAGGCCCGGCTCGGTGAATATCAACTACGGCCGTTCGACGCGGACGACGTCCGGCTGTTCGCCCGACGCTGGTTCGGAATCCGTACGCCCGAGGCCGCCGCCGCCAACTCCGCCGCCTTCCTCGCGGAGGTGCACCGTCGCCGTCTGCGTGGACTGGTCCGGGTGCCGCTGTTGGCGACGATCGCGGCAGCGGTCTTCGAGCGTCAGCCGGATGTGGAACTCCCCGCCAGCCGCGCCGCGCTCTATGGACGCTTCGTACACAATCTGATGTTCGCCCGGGAGCGCCGCGCGACGGTGCGGGACGCCTTGCTCGACGAGGCGACGCTGATCGGCGCGGCGGCACGTGAACCCATCGCCCGCTTCTTCGAGGAGACAGAACGCTGCCTGGAGGACGTTGCCGCCGCGGTGGTCGACGGCGACCACGACGAGGTGTTGGGCTACGCGCTGGCGTGGCTGGCGGTGCGTGCGGCGGCCGACGAGACGGACGGGGTGACCGAGGCCGTACGCACGGCGATGCTCAGCACCGGCCTGATCATGCCGGCCGGGACTCGACTGATGTTCACCCACCGGGGCTTCGCCGAATACCTGGCGGCCGGCCAGATCGTCCGTCGTGGCCTGCGTCGTCGTTGGTGGCTCCGCCGGGTCGGTCGAACCGGTGCAGACAACCGCACCAGTTTCTCGCTCGCCCGCTGGGCAGAGCAGGGACACGACGTGTCGGACCTGTTGACGCCACTTCTTGCGCTGCGTTGGCGGATTCACCCGATGGATCCACTACGACCTCGGCTGGTGAGCCCGCGACTGCTGGCCTTCTGCGCGTTGCTGAACGACGGGCTGCGCCTGACGCCAGACGGCACCAGGAAGGTGACCGCGCGGCTCCATCGGACGTTACGCACCATGCATGTCTGGCACGAGGGGGCCGGCGCGGCGTTGCGGTACGTCCTTTCCACGCTGTTGTTCGTATCTGGAGACCCCGAGCAGATCTCCGGACTGGCCCGGGATCGTCGAGCGAACCCGTTGGTGCGGATCGCGGCCGCCGAAGTTCTCGCAGGTATCGGGAGCGTCAGCGCTGTGCGGGAGGCGGTGAACCTTCTGGCGGACCTCGGCCTCGACCGGTCCACCAGCATCGAGCTTCGGCAGTGGGCCGGTTACATACTGGGCACGATCGACGACGAGGAGGCGCTTCCGGCGGGGATACGCACCCTCTCGCTGTCCATTCGCACCACTGTGATGGCGCACGAGATGTACCGGGCCGCTCATCTGCTCGACCTGCTCGCCGCCCCGGAAGAGCCCGACTTCGCGCTCCTGGAGCGGGCCCTCAGTCCGATCGGCCCGGTGGGGGTGCGTCGGTTGGCGCTCGACGTGCTGACCGAGCGAATCAACAGCACCGACGCCGAGCGGGCGTTGGTCGATCGGCACCCCAGCTACGTAGTCGAGCCCGAATTCGATCCTGCCTGGTCCGGTGACCAGGTTGTCCGGTCGATCCTCGGCGCTCCCGGAAACCCCGTTCCGGAGCGTCTTCTCGCCGGCGCGATACTGCTGTGGCGGCGGAACCCGGCACGAGCCGAGGAACTGCTCGATCCCGACCTCATCGACCCCGAGGCAGGTTGGGCCCGCCGGCTGTCCTTCGCCCGCCTTCTGGCGCGGTCGGGCGTCGACGCCTTGGCGGCGCACCTGCTGCGTAGCTTGGCCGATGATCCGACGGTGATACCGGTCAACCGCGTGGCCACCCTCAACCTCCTGCACCGGCAGGCCGTGCCCTGGGCCGCCGACATGGCTCGCAGGTGGGCGCGGACCGGCCCGCTTGAACTGCGGTTGGCCGCGCTCGCGCTACTGCCCCGGATCGGCAACGCCGATGCCGGCCTGGAGATCGCGCGGGCCTGGCTGCACGAGGAGGGGGTTGACGGCTCGACCCGCATCCGGATCGCCCGGACACTGGCTCGCGAGTTCGGTCGCCGACGTGAGGCTCACGCAGTACTCCGTAGGGAGGCCCGCAACCGGGACCGTACTCTCCGGCACCGGATCATCGCGAGCGTCAGCGCGCTCGCGCTCGACCTCGATGGCCGCGGCATCCGGATTCCGCCGTCGCTGCCGCCGGTCGATCGACCAGTGTCCCGGCAAGGGCCCGATGCCACGTCCGCGAAGCCGACTGGCCAGTCGACGCCGGTTGATGCCCAGGATCTGGTCAGGCGCCACGCCCGACGGATCCGTCTCTTCCTTCCTCCGCCGGACAGCCAGGCTGGTGACCTCCACGACTCCACAGGGCTCGCCGGTCTGATCGGCGCTGACGCAGCGAGCCGCGTCCAGGCGGCACTGACCGGCACATCCGATCCTGATCGAGCCCTGCGGCGGCTGCTGCGGAAGCGGATTCCGGCTGCCTGCCGCTGGTGGCATCGGCTGGTGACCGAGGCACAGGAGGGTACGCCGCCGGAACGCCTCGCCGCAGTCGCGCTGGCCCAGGCGCTACTGCCCGAGGCGGCTGCCCAGAGCCGCCAGATCCGCCGGAGTCAGTGGTTGAGACGGCTACGCCGGGCCGCACAGCCGATGGTCCTGGCCGTGGGAAGCGCAACGGACGCGGGCTCGTTGCTGATCCGCGCGTACCTCGCCATCGCGATCGGCGGGCTCATCGGAGCGCGCTTCGCCGGACAGGACCCGTCGGACCAGGTGGCTCGGCTGGTCGACCTGCAAACTCAGCTCGCCGCGCCGGTCGTGGCCGTGGTCGCCTGGCTCGCGATCCTGCCCGGAGACCACGGTCGGAGTCTCCGCCGGGGCCGAACGCTCTCCTGGCACGCGGGCCTACTGATCGCAGGTGCCGTCTGGAGCGGATGGCACCTGGATCTTCCGGCTGTGATCGAAGACCTTCCGGTGGCGATCGACATGCCGACGTGGCTTCTGCGCGAAGGGAACCTGGCTCTCGCGGCGCTCGTCGAAGTCTCGTTCCCGCCGCGCACCGCCATGATCGGCTTGACCGTACTCGTCCTCGGTGTGTGGCTGGCCCGGCGCGGGCTGGGCGACAGTTGGCGATACCTGCCGGGGCGGCGTATGCGGCGGCTGCTCTTCGTCGGGAAGTTGGGGCTGCTGGTCGCCGCTGCGGTGTGGCTTTCCGGCGTGCCGCCGGCAACAGTCGTCGCGCGGGTGCTCGACGCGGCAGGCACGGCGGCCGAACTGATCCGGACCTTCGCCGTACTTCTTTGACCGGTGACAGCCAGGCACCCTAGTGCGGTGACCACAGACGATCACCGGGTTGGTCACGCAGCCCGGGACTGGGACGCCCCCACGTGTCGTTCACTCCGTACCCGGGCACGTTCCCGACGCTGCGCGACCAGCACATCCGGATGCCAGTTGTTCGCGTTGGGCCACCGCAGATACGCGTGCAACTCCCGCCGTCGCCCTCCCCACCGGCCTATGATTCGGCCCCGGGCCCCAAAATCCTTGGAGAAGACGCATGAGCGATGTGAGCATCGGCACCGGCAGAGTGGTCGTGAACAGGGCGATGTCGCTGGACGGGTTCATCGCCGGTCCTGGCCACGCGATGGACTGGATCTTCGAGTACCTGACTGCGGATACGGTCCCGGAGGTTATGGCGGCCACGGGTGCCATGCTCATCGGCCGGGGCACGTACGAGGTCGCCAAGCGTATGGCCGACCAGGACACCCCCTACGACGGGGGAGCACAGTTCGTCCTCACCCACGAGCCTCCCGCCGAGCCGGACCCTACCGTCACGTTCCTCACCTGTGACATCGAGGAAGCCGTTGCCACGGCACGCAGCGCCGCGGGCGGCAAGAACCTGGAGATCCTCGGTGCTGACGTGGCCGCCCAGTGCCTGCAGCGCGGGCTCGTCGACGAGATCCTGGTGTATGTCCTACCGGTGCTGCTCGGCGACGGTGTCCGCTTCTCGCCCCCAAGCCTCGACAGGATCGACCTGGAACCTTTCAGCAACACCCAGTCGGGCGCCGTCACAATGCTCCGCTTCCGCGTGCGAAAGTAGGCGCAGCCCTCCAGCAGTTGACACCAGCACGCAGCGGACACCTGACGTCTAGCGCTCTGACCAGGAACGTTGACGGTGTTGGTCAGGCCGCCGCCCGTGCCGGGGTCTGACCCCATCGGTGTTGGCGTTCGGAGCGGATCCGGGCGCGTTCGCGTCGTTGGGCGGCCAGGACGTCGGGGTGGCGGGCGTTGGCGTTGCGCCCCGGCACCCCGGTACGTCATCCACCTTCCCGCGACCAGCGCCGACCTGGCCGGGGCGGTCGACCTGGCGTACGCGCTCGCCCGGTCGCTCGGCTTCCTGCCGCAGATCGAGGCGGGAGAGGGGGAGGCCACGGTCCGTGCGGAGGACGCGCCGCACGTACGCCATCGGGTCTGCTGCGACCTGCCCGGTGGCCGGCGCTGCGCGCTGCGGGCCGGCCACGACGGACGCTGTGCCGAAGAGTCGCCGGACTGATGGCGAAAATTAACTTCGTAACCACTTGTGATCATAGACAGATATCTCCAAACATGGGCGTCGATACCCTCCACACCCCCATCGGGAGGATCGATGAGCACCTCCGGAAGCCGGGCCACCCGCCCGAGACACCTGCTCAGCTCCGTGCTCACCGTGGCCGCGCTGGTCGCCGCCACGCTCGCGGTCACCGCCACCCCCGCACAGGCGGCGACGACCCCCGGCATCGACGTGTCGCACTACCAGGGTGCGATCAACTGGACCAGCGTGCGCAACGCCGGCATCCAGTGGGCCTACATCAAGGCCACCGAGGGCACGACCTTCAAGGACTCGCGGTTCAACACCAACTATCCGGCCGCGCACGGTGCCGGAGTGATCCGGGGCGCCTACCACTTCGCCCGCCCGGCCGCGTCCAGCGGCGCTGCCCAGGCGAACTACTTCGCCAGCAACGGCGGCGCCTGGTCGCGGGACAACCTCACCCTGCCCGGGGCACTCGACCTGGAGGCGGGCTGCCACGGCCTGTCCCAGAGCGGCATGGTCGCCTGGATCCGGGACTTCCTGAACACCTACCGGGCGCGTACCGGCCGGCACGCCGTCATCTACACCACGACGAGCTGGTGGAGCAGTTGCACCGGCAACTACTCCGGCTTCGCCAGCACCAGTCCGCTGTGGATCGCCCGCTGGGCGAGCGCGCCGGGCGCCCTGCCCGCCGGCTGGGGTTTCTACACCATGTGGCAGTACACCTCGACCGGCAGCGTGCCGGGCATCTCCGGCGCGGTGGACCGGGACTGGTTCAACGGCGCCCGGGACCGGCTGCTGGCCCTGGCCAACAACACCTGAGAGACACCTGGCGCGGTGTCACCGGCGCGGCAAACCCCCGGCCGCTACGGTGACACCGGTCAGCTTGCCGGCAACGGTGGCAGCGGGCCGACGATCCGCTCGTAGGTCCGGGCCAGCCCGTCGATCAGCGCGTCCAGACCGAGCGCGAAGGCGCCCTCGTCCACGCTCTGCTGGTGCTCCGCGAGCCGGTGCGCCTGGCCGAGATGCGGATAGTGCGCGGCGTAGAGCTGCGGGTCCTCGACGAAGCCCCGGGCGAACGACCCGAGCGCCGAACCGGCGACGAAGTAGCGCATCAGCGCGCCGATGTGGGTGGCCCGGGCCGGCGGCCAGCCCGCCCTGACCAGCCCGCCGTAGACGGCGTCCGCCATGGCCAGCGCCGCCGGCCGCCGCCCCGGCCCCTGGGCCAGGTACGGGACGATGTTGCTGTGCGCGGCCAGCGCCTGCCGGTAGGAGTGCCCCCACAGCCGCAGTGCGTCCCGCCAGTCGTGAGTGGCGAAGTAGGAGACGTCCACCTTCGCCGTGATGGCGTCGGCCACCGCGTCGAGGATCTCGTCCTTGGTGGCGAAGTGGTTGTAGAGGGACGGGCCGCGTACGCCGAGTTCGGTGGCCAGGCGGCGGGTGGAGAGCGCCTCCAGCCCTTCGGCGTCGATGAGTGCGGCGGCGGCGTCGACGATCCGCTGCCGGCTCAACAGGGCCTGGCGGGGTCGCGGCATCCTCGGTTCGCCCTCCTTCTCGATGGCCCGGATCCGCTCGCGGGCCGGACGCGTCCGGTTGTCTCTGATCTGCCGGCGGTCCGGACCCGTCCGGCGTCCGGGCCGGTTGGGGACTGGCGCGGACGGTCGGGGACTGGCGCGGAAAAACTTCCAGCGCTAGTTTAACGGGCAACGGCCGGGACACCGCCGGCCCGGGTGCCGGAAGGCGGCGCTTCGCGCGGAGACGCCCCTCCAGGTCACCCGAATCCACCAGCGAGGAGTGCAACGTGGGTAGATTCGCCGATCGGATCGCCGTCGTCACCGGTGCGGCCCAGGGGATCGGGGCGGCCACCGCGCGGCGGTTGGCCGCCGAGGGGGCTACCGTGGCCGTCGTCGACCTGGCCGCCGAGCGGGCGCGGCAGACCGCCGACGAGATCGTCCAGGCCGGCGGAAAGGCCACCGGGTACGGCTGCGACGTCACCGACGGCGCGGCGGTGTCGGCCACCTTCGACGAGATCGTCGCGGCGTACGGCCGGCTCGACGTGCTGGTGAACAACGCCGGGATCACCCGGGACAACCTGCTGTTCAAGATGCCGGCCGCCGAGTGGGATGCGGTGATCACCACCAACCTGACCAGCATGTTCCACTGCTGTCAGGCGGCGCAGCGGCACATGGTACCGGCCAAGTACGGCAGGATCGTCAACCTGAGCAGCCGCTCCGCCCTCGGCAACCGGGGCCAGGTCAACTACGCGGCGGCCAAGGCCGGGGTGCAGGGGCTGACCGCCACCCTCGCGATCGAACTTGGTCCCTTCAACATCACCGTCAACGCCGTCGCGCCCGGCTACATCGCCACCGCGATGACCGCAGCCACCGCCGAGCGGGTCGGTGCCACCCCCGCCGAGCACCAGAAGTACGCGGCCGAGCAGACCCCGCTGCGCCGGGTCGGCCAGCCGGAGGAGGTCGCCGCGGTGATCGCGTTCCTGGCCAGCGACGACGCCTCCTACGTCAGCGGCCAGACGCTCTATGTCAACGGTGGTGCGCGCTAACCCGAGGGGAGGACGACACCATGGACTTCTCGCTCGGTGACGAGGAGCGGGCGATCCGGGACACCGCCCGGGCCTTCATCCGCAACGAGGTGATGCCGCTGGAGTCGGAGGTGCTGCGCCGGGAGCGGGCCCACCAGCCCGGGCTGCGCCGTGACGAGCTGCGGGAACTCCAGCGCAAGGCGAAGGCGTTCGGTTTCTGGGGGCTGGACACCCCGGAGGACTACGGCGGGATGGCCCTGCCCGCCGTCACCCAGTCGCTGATCTGGACCGAGATCGGGCGCAGCTTCGTACCGTTCCGGTTCGGCGGCGAGGCGGACAGCATCCTCTTCGAGGCCGACGCGGCGCAGCGCGAGGAGTTCCTGATCCCGACCATCGAGGGTGACCGGATCTCCTGCTTCGCCATCACCGAACCGGGCGCCGGCTCGGACGTGGCCAACATCCGGCTACGGGCCCGGCGCGACGGCGACGACTGGGTGCTGAACGGGGAGAAGACCTTCATCACCAACGGCAACGACGCCGACTTCGCCATCGTCGTCGCGGTGACCGACCCGGACCGCAGGGTGCACGACGGCGGCGCGACCGCGTTCCTGGTGGACCGGGCGATGGGCTGGAAGTCCGAACCCATCCAGACGATGGGGGAGGGCGGGCCGGCGTCGCTGGTCTTCGACGACGTACGCGTGCCGCACCGCAACATCCTCGGCGAGCTGGGCCAGGGCTTCACCCTCGGCATGCGCTGGATCGGCAAGGGGCGTTACATCATCCCGTCGCACGCGCTGGGCATCGCCGAACGCGCCCTGGGGATGGCGATCGAGTACGCCAACACCCGGCAGACCTTCGGCAAGCCGATCGGCGCCAACCAGGCGATCCAGTGGATGATCGCGGACTCGGAGACCGAGCTGGAGGCGGCCCGCTGGCTGGTGCTCCGGGCTGCCTGGACGGTCGACACCGGCCGCGATCCCCGGCACGCCAGCTCGATGGCGAAGCTCTACGGCGCGGGCATGGTCAACCGGGTGGTCGACCGGGTGATGCAGATCCACGGCGGCATGGGCTACACCCGGGAGCTGCCGATCGAGCGCTGGTATCGGCAGGTCCGGCTGCTGCGCATCTTCGAGGGCACGGACGAGATGCAACGACTGATCATCTCGCGGGACCTGCTCCGCGGTTACACCAAGCTCGGAGGGCACCTGGAATGAGGACTTTCGCCTCGCTGACGGAACTCGCCGGAGCGGTCGGCGAGCAGCTCGGCCCCGGCCCGTGGCACCGGATCGAGCAGGACCGGGTGAACGCGTTCGCCGACGCGACCGGCGACCACCAGTGGATCCACGTCGACCCGGAGCGCGCGGCCGCCGGCCCGTACGGGACGACGGTCGCGCACGGCTTCCTCACCCTCTCCCTGCTGCCGGTGCTGGTACACGACCTCTACCGGGTCGAGGGGATCCGGCTTGCGATCAACTACGGGCTGAACCGGGTGCGGTTCCCCGCGCCGCTGCGTACCGGTGAGGCGGTCCGGGTCAGCGCCGAGCTGCTCCAGGTCGATCCGGTGCCCGGCGGCGGGGTGCAGGTGGTCACCCGGGTCACCGTCGAGCCGGAGCGGGGCGGCAAGCCGTGCTGCGTCGCCGAGACTGTCACCCGGCTCTACGCCGAGGAGGAGCCGGGCTGATCCGTCTGCCTCCGAACGGTCTTGTACAGTCGTACTAGTACTTCTGTACAAGACCGGTCGGAGGGTGTCGTGGTGGCGTACCTGTTCCTGTTCGCGGCGATCGGTGCCGAGGTCTTCGCCACCAGTACCCTCAAGGCGACACACGGGTTCACCCGGCTCTGGCCGACGGTGGCCTGCCTCGCCGGCTATCTGGTCTCCTTCGCGGCGCTCTCCCAGGCGGTCCGGCAGGTGCCGGTCGGCGTCGCCTACGCCATCTGGTCCGGCCTCGGTACGGCGGCGATCGTCGCGATCGGCGCCACCTTCCTCGGCGAGCCGGTCACCCTGACCAAGATCGCCGGGATCGGCCTGATCGTCGCCGGGGTCGTGGTGCTCAACCTGGGTGGGGGAGTGGCACATTGACCGGCCGGCGGTCGAGGTCGCCGGACCCGAAGGCCACTTCCGGGTCCGGCATGGGTGGGAGTGGCACATCGACCGGACGGCGCCCTCAGCGCGGCCGCGACCCGGAGGCGCGCCGGGCGGCGCTGGCCGCCGCCGCGATCGAGGTGATCGCCGAGCTGGGCATCGCCCGGACCACCCATCGGGCCGTCGCGGCCCGGGCCGGCCTGCCGCTGGGCGCCACCACCTACTATTTCCCGACCCTGGACGACCTGGTCGCGGCCGGTCTGGCCCTGGCCACCGAGGCGCTCCGCGCGGACCTGCGCTCCTGGGCCGGCCGACTCGACGCCGCCGAGGACCTTCCGGACGCCCTGCTCGGGCTGGTCGAGGAGTACCTGACCGACCGGCAGCGGGTCCGGCTGGAGTACGACCTCTACCTTGCGGCGGCCCGTGATCCCGCGCTGCGCCCGCTCGCCGAGGCCTGGCTGCACGGCTTTCGCGACCTGCTGGAACCGAGGCTCGGCCGGGATGTGACCCGGGCCGTGGTCGCGCTGCTGGACGGAGCGATGCTCCAGGCTCTGGTCACCGACACCGACCTCGACGGCCCGGCCCTGACCGCCGCGATCCGCCGCCTCGCCACCCCTCGATCCTGACCTGTTGTCCAGAGCCGGTCGGCCGGCCGTCGGCCGGACCACCTTCGCCCGGCGGTCCTCGGCCGCCTCCGATCGGTTCACACCCGCCCGGCTGTGCGGACGCCGTCCCCCGCCCCGCCCCCGTGCCCGGCGTGTCAAGATTCTCGGCGAACTGTGGTTCGCTGCGCACCTCAACTTGCCGAGGATCTTGGGCGGCCCGCGCACGCAGTCCGGGACGGGCCCGGCAGTCCGCTATTGGCCCGGGGTACTGGATCCGGGGGCGCGCAGGCCGTCGAGGGCGATCCCGAGTACCCGGTCCAACTGCCCCGGGTCGGCGTACTGGACCTTGGTGATGCCGCTGAGCAGCCGCACCGTGTCGTCGAAGCTCACGTCCGCCCGGGCGACCCCGGCGGCCTGGGCCCGGGCCAGCAGCGGCTCGCCGGCCGTGTAGATCTCGACCCGGCAGCTCTGGAAGAACTCCGAGTCGTGGGACAGTTCCTCGGCGAGCGCCCGTTTCGTCACCGTGTATCCGACAAACCGGCGCAGCCAGCCGGCGAGCGCCTCCCAGGGCGGCTGGTCGGCCAGTTCGGCGGCGGTGCGGCCGAGTGCTTCGACCTCGTCCAGGTAGAGGCTCTCGAAGAGGTCGCGCCGGGTGGGGAAGTGCCGGTAGAGGGTGCCGATGCCGACTCCCGCCCGCCGGGCCACCTCCTCCAGCGAGCCGGCCGCGCCGTGCTCGGCGAACACCTCCTGGGCGGCCGAGACCAGAGCCTCGTAGTTCCGCCGCGCATCCGCCCGCTTGGGACGGCGGGTGAGGTTGGCGGACGCCGAACCGGAGCTGGTCATGGCAGGCGTCACCCCGTTCCGGTTGCAAGCGGAGGCATCCCTCCGCTACGTTTATGCGGAGGCACCCCTCCGGAACTCTGAATACCGGAGCCGTGCCTCCGCATACCGTACCTCGGGTGGGCCCGGCAGCGCGATCGACCGGAACGACGCGCGTAGCCGGGGCGAACCGGACCGTCCGCCCGACGCGGACGGCCGGGACCGGACCGCCCAGGCGACCGGAATCGTCGAGTACCGGCCGGAGTGCGCCCGATCGGCCAAGTCCGGCCAGCGAGGCCCGACCGGACCCCGCAGCACCAACACTTTGGAGATCCATCCGTGACCCGGTTCATCCGTCCCGCCTCCCGGCGGGCGACCTTCGCCGTCCTCGCCGCCGGTGCCGGCTTCTTCGCGATGTTGCAGTCGCTGATCAGTCCGGTACTGCCGACGATCCAGCACGACCTGCACACCTCGCCCAACACCGTCACCTGGGTGCTGACCGCGTACCTGCTGTCGGCGTCGATCTTCACGCCGATCCTGGGCCGGATCGGCGACATGGTCGGCAAGGAACGCATGCTGGTCGCCTCGCTGGTCGCCATCGCCGCCGGCTCGCTGGTGGCCGCGCTCGCCCCGAACATCGGCGTACTGCTGCTGGCCCGGGTGGTGCAGGGTGTCGGCGGCGCCGTCTTTCCGCTCTCGTTCGGGATCATCCGGGACGAGTTCCCGGCCAGCCGGATGTCCTCGGCGATCGGCGCGATGTCGGCGATCATCGCCGTCGGCGGCGGACTCGGCGTGGTGGCGGCCGGACCGATCGTCAGCGCGCTCGACTACCGCTGGCTGTTCTGGATTCCGCTGATCGTCGTCTCGGCGACCGCGCTGGCGGCGTACCTGTTCGTGCCCCGGTCGCCGGTCCGGACCGCCGGCCGGATCAACTGGCCCGGCACCGTACTCCTGGCGGGCTGGCTGGTCGCGCTCCTGCTCGGGGTCAGCAAGGCGCCCGCCTGGGGCTGGGGCTCCGGCCGGGTACTCGGCCTGCTGGCCCTGGGCGTCGCCGGCGTGGTCGGCTGGATCGTGGTGGAGAGCCGCTCGGCCAACCCGCTGATCGACATGCGGATGATGCGCCACCCCGGCGTCTGGACGACCAACCTGGTGGCGCTGCTCTACGGCGCGGCCATGTTCGCCATCTACGCCTTCCTGCCGCAGTTCGTGCAGGCGCCGACGAGCGCCGGCTACGGCTTCGGCGCCAGCATCACCACCGCCGGCCTGCTGATGCTGCCGATGCTGGTCACCATGTTCGTGGCCGGGCTGGTCAGCGGGCGGCTGGAGCCGAGGTTCAGCGCCAGGGCCCAGCTCGCCACCGGCACCGCGCTCAGTACGCTCTCCGGCGCCTGCCTGGTGTTCGCCCACGACGCGCGCTGGCAGATCGGGTTCGCCGCCGGGCTCTTCGGCCTCGGCATCGGCCTGGCCTTCTCCTCGATGACCAACCTGGTGGTCCGGAACGTCCCGGCCAGCCAGACCGGGGCCGCGACCGGGATGAACGCCAACATCCGCACCATCGGCGGCGCGATCGGTGCGGCGGTGATGAGCAGCGTCGTCACCGCCAACCCGCAGCCGAGCGGGCTGCCCCGGGAGGCCGGCTTCACGCACGGCTTCGCGATGCTGACCGTGCTCTCCCTGGCCGCGATGGTGGCGGCGCTGCTGGTGCCCTCCGGTCGCCGGGCCGTGCGCGAACTCCGCCGGTCCGAACCCGACCAGCCGGTCCGGGCCGACAGCCCGGTCCCCGCTGGGGTAGTCGGGCCGGCGCTGCCGGCGCCCGCGAACGGCTGACCCGGTGCCCGCCGGGCCGGCACTGCCCGCGCCAACCAACGGCTGACCCGGATCGGCCCGCCCGACGGCCTCCCGCTGCGGCGGTCGGGCCGTCGGGCGGTCGTCAGGTCGTGGGACGGTCGTCAGGTCGTGGGACGGTCGTCAGGTCGTCAGGTCGTCAGGTCGTCGGGCGGTCGTCAGGTCGTCGGGCGGTCGTCAGGTCGTCGGGCGGTCGCGTTTCGGCAGCTTGGCGACGACCGCGGAATAGGAGGCGTCGACCGCCTCCCGCAACTCGTCGTCGGGGATTCCGGCGCCGAGCCGCAGGGTGTTCCAGCCGGAACGGCCGATGTAGGCCATCACCGAGGCGTCCTCCGGAAACCGGTGCAGCCACTCGTCGGCCACGTCCCGGTTCGGTCCGCACTTCACGCCGACGATGGACCGCGACTCCTGGCCGAGGAAGGCGAAGATCTTCGGCCCCACCTTGATCACCACGTCGCCCTCCCACGGTTCGTCCTGCCAGGCGCCCGGCTTGGCCAGGCAGTAGGCGAGCATCTCGGCCCAGGTCACCAGCGTCCTCCCTGCGGATCGGTCGTCCTATCTTGACAGACGACCTAGCCTCGGCGGGGTGTTCGGAAGATCGACGACGGCGCGCCGGGTGCTGCGCTGGTCGTACCTGTTGCTCGCCGTCGTGATCACGGCCGGCGCGGTGAGCGGGGCGGTCCGGCTGGTCGTGCCGGCCACCGCCGGTCCCGCCGCCGACCCGCCCGGAGTACGCCGCCAGCTCGCCTTCCTCCGCGCCGAGCTGACCGGCGGCGCGGGGGAGGCGGCACAGCAGCTCTTCCCCGAGGGCTACTTCTTCCTGCACACCCTCTACGGGCTGAGCTGGGTCGAACTCGGCCTGCGCCAGCCCGAGGCGGAGCGGGGCACCGCCCTGCGGGAGGCCCGCTGGGCACTGGACCGGCTCGACTCACCGGCCGGCCGCGCGCCGTTCAGCCCCGACCTCACCCCGTCGTACGGCGTCTTCTACCGGGGCTGGACCAACTGGCTGCGCGGCGGCGTGCTGAGCCTGCAACCGGGGGCGGCACGGGATCCGGCCGAGCTGGCCAGGATCACCGACGACTCCGTCGCGCTCGGGGCGGCCTTCGACGCGTCGGCGTCGCCCTACCTGCCGGCGTACCCGGACCAGGCCTGGCCGGTCGACTCCACCGTGGCGGTCGCCTCGCTGCGGCTGCACGACACCCTGCTGCCCGCCCGGTTCGGCGGCACCGTCGACCGGTGGCTGGCCGGGGTACGCCAACGGCTCGACCCGGCCACCGGGCTGCTGCCGCACCGGGTCGACCCGGCGACCGGGGCACCCGCCGAGGGTGCCCGGGCCACCTCGCAGAGCATGATCCTGCGGTTCCTGGTCGACGTGGACCCGGGCTTCGCCCGCGAGCAGTACCTCGGCTTCCGGGACCGGTTCGTGGCCACGCCGCTCGGGCTCGGCCCGGCCGTCCGGGAGTATCCGGCCGGCACCTCCGGCCCGGGTGACGTCGACTCCGGCCCGCTGCTGCTCGGGGTCAGCCTCTCGGCGACCGTGGTGACGCTGGGCGCGGCACAGGTCCAGGGCGACGCCGCGCTGGCCGGCGCGCTGGCGAACTATGGTGAGCTGGCCGGGGTACCCCTGGAGACCCCGTGGTCCAAGCGGTACGCCTTCGGCGCGGTGCCGATCGGCGACGCCTTCCTGGCCTGGTCGAAGACGGCCCGGCCGTGGGTGGCGGAGCCGCCCGCCGGGATGCCGGCGCAGACCTCCGGTTGGTGGCGGCTGCCGCTGCTCACCCTGCTGGTGCTGCTCGGCACCGCCCCCTGGCTGCCGGTGCTGCTCGTCCGGCGGCGCCGACCGGCACCGTCCCCGGTCGGCGGGCACGCGCGGCCGCCCTCGGTCGAGGCGCCGTCCTCAGTCGAGCAGCTTGTCCAGGGTGATCGGTAGCTCGCGGATCCGCCGCCCGGTGGCGTTGTGGACGGCGTTGCCGATCGCGGCGGCGACCCCGACCGTGCCGAGTTCGCCGATGCCGCGCGCGCCCAGCGGGTTGAACAGCAGATCCGGGTGGTCGAGAAAGTGCACGTCGATCGGGGGGATGTCGGCGTTCACCGGCAGCAGGTAGTCGGCGAAGTTGCCGTTGGCGATCCGGCCGGTCTCCGGCTCGACGGCGGCGCCCTCCAGCAGCGCCTGGCCGATGCCGAAGATGACGCCACCGATGATCTGGCTGCGGGCGGTCTTGGCGTTGATGATCGCCCCGCCGTCGATCACCGTGGTCATCCGGCTCAGCCGGGGCTCGCCGGTCCACCGGTTGACCCGGACCTCACAGAAGTGCGCGCCGAACGAGGTGAAGGCGTGCTGCCGGTGCTCCGGGCCGGGTGCCGCGGTGCCGGTCGCCTCGACGCCGGCCGAGGAGACCGCGCGCAGCAGCTCCGGAAAGCCGATCCGCCGGTCCGGGGTCACGAGTTCGCCCCGGTCGTACCGGACGTCGGCGGCCGGCACCCCGGCAAGCGGCGACCGCTCGTCGGTCACCGCGAGTGTGATCAGCGCGGTCTTCGCGGCCTCGGCGGCGGCGGCCACCGCCGGGCCGGTACTCGCGGTGGCACCCGAGCCGAACGCGCCGATGTTGGCGGCCAGCGTGGAGTCGCCGAGGTCGCTGCGGATCCGGGTGACCGGCAGGCCGAGCGCCTCCGCGCCGAGCACGGCCAGCACGGTCCACATCCCGGTGCCGAGGTCGGCGGTGGCGCTGGAGACCGAGACGTCGCCGTCGGGCAGGAACCGTACCTTCACCGAGGCCGGAAACCGCTCGCCGGGATAGTTGGCGGTGGCCATCCCCATCCCGACCAGCCACTCGCCCTGCACGACGGCGCCTGGGGTCGGGTTGCGGCGGGCCCAGCCGAACCGCTGGGCGCCGACCCGGTAGCACTCGTCCAGGTGCTTGCTGGACCACGGCACGTTCCGCCCCGGATAGACCGTGGCGTAGTTGCGCAGCCGCAGCTCGACCGGGTCCAACCGCAGTTCGGCGGCGAGTTCGTCGAGCGCGCTCTCCAGGGCGAACGAGCCGGACTCCTGGCCGGGCGCCCGCATCCAGGTCGGCGGCGGCACGTCCAGCGTGACGATCTTCTGCTCCAGGTGCAGGTTCTCGGTCTGGTAGAGATAGCGCGAGGTGGTGTGCGCCGAACTCTCGAAGATGCCGCCCGAGGCGGACTGGCTGGCCCAGACCTGGTGCTTGACCGCGACCAGGGTGCCGTCCCGGCGGGCGCCCAGGCGCACCGTCTGGCGTACGGCGGAACGGTTTCCGCTGATCGTGAAGGTCTGCTCCCGGGTCAGCACCACCTTGACCGGCCGGCCCAGCGTACGCGCGGCAGCGGCGGCGAGCAGCGGATGCGCCCAGGTGGCGATCTTGTTGCCGAAGCCGCCCCCGACGTGCGGGCTGACCACCCGCACCTTCGCCGCCTCGACGCCGAGCGCCGCGGCCATCGCGCCGACGGTCAGCGACGCGCTCTGCGTGCCGGTGTAGAGGGTGAGCGCCCCGTCCTGCCAGGCGGCGACGCAGGCGTGCGGCTCCATCGCGCTGTGGTGCTTGCCCGGCTGCTGGTAGGTGCCGGAGACGGTCACCTCGCTGGCTGCCAGCGCGTCGTCGATCGAGCCGACCCCGTCGGCCAGGAACTCCAACCGGGCGGGCTCGCCCATCATCGGGCCGGGATCGGTGGCCCCCGGGATGCCGTCGGTGAAGGAGACCGCCGCCGGCCGGAGCTCGTAGTCGGCCCGGACCAGCGCGGCGGCGTCCCGGGCCTGCTCGAACGTCTCCGCCACCACCAGCCCGATCGCCTGGCCGTGATAGCGCACCTCGGTGTCCTGCAACGGCAGCCAACTGTGTCCGACGCTGAACGGCGTGCCGCTGCCGAGCAGCGCCAGCGAGCGGAACGGCGTGTAGACCGCCAGTACGCCGGGGGAGGCTTCGGCGGCGGCGACGTCCATCGCCCGGATGGTGCCCCGGGCGACCGTACTGAGCAGCAGGTAGCCGTGCGCGACCCGCTCGACGGGCTGGTCGGCGGCGTACCGGGCCGCACCGGTGACCTTGAGCCGGCCGTCGACCCGGTTGACCGAGACCGTCCGTGCAGCGCCGCTCATCGTCAACCCACCAGATTCGTCAGGGCGCGCACGATGGTGCGCCGGACCAGCGTCGTCTTGAACCGGTTGTGCGCCAGTGGGCGGGCCGCCTCGACCGCCAGCGCGGCGGCCGCGTCGAACACCTCCGGCCGGGGAGCCTTGCCACGCAGCGCGTCCTCCACCGCCGGCAGCCGCCAGGGCCGGGTGCCGACCCCGCCGACCGCCACCCGTACGTCCCGGACCAGGCCACCGCGCAGGTCCAGCGCCACCGCCGCCGAGGCGAGGGCGAACTCGTACGACTGCCGGTCCCGGATCTTCAGGTACGCCGACCGGGTGGCCCAGGGCAGCGGCGGCACGGTGATCCGGGTGACCAGTTCGCCCGGGCGCAGGTCGTGCTCCCGGTCCGGGGTGTCCCCGGGCAGCAGGTAGAAGTCGGCGAGCCGGACGTCCCGGGTACCGCCCCGGCCGACCAGCCGGACCCGCGCGTCCAGCGCGACCAGGGCGACGGCCAGGTCGCTGGGGTGGGTGGCGACGCAGGAGTCGCTGGTGCCGAGGATGGCGTGGCCGCGGTTCTCGCCGTCGACCGCGGGGCAGCCGGAGCCGGGCCGGCGCTTGTTGCAGCCGGTGCTGGTGTCCCGGAAGTAGCCGCAGCGGACCCGTTGCAGCAGGTTGCCGCCGATGCTCGCCATGTTGCGCAACTGCGGCGAGGCGCTGCGCAGCAGGGCTTGGGCGATCACCGGATATCCGCCGGCCACCAGCGGATGTCCGGCGACGTCGCTCATCCGTTCCAGCGCACCGACGTGCAGCCCTTCCCGGTCGGCCGAGACGCCGCGCAGCGGCAGCCGGTTGATGTCCACCACCTGGCGCGGGGTCATCACCTCCAGCTTCATCAGGTCCACCAGCGTGGTCCCGCCGGCCAGGTAGGCCGTGCCGGCCCCGCCGCCCGCGACGGCCTGCGACACGCTCTGCGCGGTGCGGTAGTCGAAGGGCCTCATCGGTCCGCCCCGCTCCGCCGGGCCGTCCGGACGGCGGCCACGATGTTCTCGTACGCCCCGCAGCGGCAGATGTTGCCGGACATGTGCTCGCGGATCTCGTCGTCCGAGCCGGTGTGCCCCTCGTCGAGCAGGGCCACCGCCGACATGATCTGCCCGGAGGTGCAGAACCCGCACTGGAAGGCGTCGCAGTCGATGAACGCCTGCTGCACCGGGTGCAGCCGGTCGCCGTCGGCCAGTCCTTCCACGGTGGTGATCCGGTGCCCGGCGGTGGCCGCCGCCAGGGTCAGGCAGGAGAGCACCCGCCGGCCGTCGACGTGCACCGTGCAGGCGCCGCACTGGCCCCGGTCGCAGCCCTTCTTGGAACCGGTCAGCCCGAGCCGCTCGCGCAGCGCGTCCAGCAGGGTGACCCGGGAGTCGATCCGCAGCCGCTCGGTGCGGCCGTTGACCGCCAGCGTGATCTCGACGGTCGCCGCGCCGGCCGCCTCCGGTGCCGGTGCCGCCCCGGCCGGCTCCGCCAGCCCGCTGTCGACCGCCGGCCCGGCCGCCGCGCCGACGGCCAGCCCGGCCGACGTGACCGCCGTCCGGTGCAGCACATCGCGCCGGGACACCCCTGAGGGTAGGACGTCGACGGGGGGCGAGTCCGATCCGGACCCACTGTTCATCACACACCTCCGGACGTGCCACCGGCCGGTGCGGGGCGCGTACGCGTACGCGGGGTGCGGTGGGGCACCGGACCACGGCCGGGGCCCTCCAGTAAACCAAAGATGATCGTCAATGTCGATGGACCCGGTGGGGTGTCGGATGCCCCCGGGTGGCGCCACCCATCGATATCTGTCATGCTCTTGCGCCATGGTCGGGCTGACGAAACGGTTCCCCCTCATCCTCCTCACCGCCGCTGCGGTACTCGCCAGCGGCGGCGCCGCGCAGGCCGGCGCCGGCCAGGCCGGGCCCGATGGCCGGCCCGGCGGCTGCGGTCCCCGCACGCTGCTGTTCTGCGAGGATTTCGAACGGCTGCCCACCGGCGGTGCCGCCTCGCTGGCCTGGGGCATCGACACCAAGGACGGGATCCTGACGGTCGAGCGGCAGCGGCATGACAAGGTGCTGCGGGTGCACACCGAGGGCAACGGCCGGGCCTTCCTCAAGGTGGACGACTTCGCCGCGCCGGGCAACAGCTTCTACGGCCGGATCCGGTTGAAGGTGGACGCCTTCCCGACCGCGCCCGACTGGGCCCACTTCACCCTGGTCGAGGCGACCGGCCCGGGCAGCGCCGAGGTGGTCCGGCCGATCGGCGGCCAGTGGGCGCCATCGCTGGGCGGGTCGTACTGGGGCGTCGGCGCCGACGGTGGCCCGACCGGCGACTGGACCAACTGGCGGGAGTCCGCGCCCACCGTCGAGGACCGGTGGCAGTGCTTCGAGTGGCAGTGGGATGCCACCGACAACCGGGTCGCGGTCTGGATCGACGGCGTCGCCCAGCCCGAGATGACGGTCAGCACCACCGAACACGGCGGCAACCCCGTCGACTTCGTCCTGCCCCGCGCCGACACGGTGAAGATCGGCTGGCAGCTCTACCAGGGCGGCCCCACCCCGGACCACTTCGACCTCTGGATCGACGACATCGCCCTCGCCCCGCACCGGGTGGGCTGTGGCCGCTGAGCGACCCGCGTTCGGGTCAACGCTCGCAAAGGGAGGGTCGACGGAGCCGCTACGCTGGTAATCCGTCCCCCTCGATCCGTACGGAGCTGATCTCGTGACCGCGCCAAACGACGGAGGCTACCCCGCCTTTCCGATCGACGTCCCGACCTCGGCCCGGATGTACGACTATTCCCTCGGCGGCAAGGACAACTTCCCGGTGGACCGGGCGGCCGTGCAGTTCGTCAACTCGCAGTACCCGGCCAGCCTGGACGTGACCCGGGAGAACCGGCTCTTCCTCTACCGGGCGGTCCGGTTCCTCGCCCGCGACCTGGGCATCAGGCAGTTCCTCGACCTGGGCAGCGGGTTGCCGACCCAGGCGAACGTGCACCAGGTGGCGCAGCAGTTCCAGCCCGGGGCCCGGGTGGTCTACGTCGACGTCGACCCGATCGTGCTGGCGCACGGGCGCGCGCTGCTGGCCGACGACGAGACGACCCGGGTGATCGCCGCCGACGTCACCGAGCCGGAGCGGATTCTCGCCGACTCCGACGTCCGCAAGATGATCGACTTCTCCCGGCCGGTCGCGGTGCTGCTGCTCTCGGTCACCCACTCCATCGTCGACGACGACAAGGTCCGCCACCTGCTCGCGGTGATGCGTGAGGCGATGGCCCCGGAGAGCTACCTGGGCTACTCGCAGCTCGCCGGCACCGACCGGGCCGGAGTGGACGCCGGCAACGCGATGGTGAAGAAGATGGGCATCCCCTGGAAGAACCGCATGGTCGACGAGGTGGCGGAGTTCGTCCGCGACTTCGAGCCGGTCGAGCCGGGGCTGGTCGACGTCAAGACCTGGCGCCCCGACCCGACCCAGCCGCCGCTCGCACCGGTCGACGAGGCGCTCCGGCCGTACCTGGGCAGGGGAGCGGAGGAGACCCGGTTCTACGAGTACGGTGGCGTGCTGCGCCGGCCCTGAGCCTGCCGGGTCTCGTAGACTCCGGTGCCGTGACGGGCCTCAGCTTCGCGCTTTCTGTCGACTACGGGACCTCACACACGGTCGGGATGCTGCGGTGGCCGGACGGCCGGGTCCGGCCGTTGGTGTTCGACGGCTCCCCGCTGCTCTCCTCCGCCGTCTTCGCCACATCCGACGGCCGGATACTCGTCGGGCGGGACGCCGAGCGCAGTGCGCGGGTCGACCCGGCCCGCTACGAACCGAATCCGAAGCGGATGGTCGACGCGGGTGAACTGCTGCTCGGCGAGCGGGCGTACCCGATCGCCGAGCTGGTCGCGGCCGGGTTGCGGCGGGTCTACGCCGAGGCGGTCCGCGCGGCCGGGCAGGCGCCGGCAACGGTGACGATCACCCACCCCGCGACCTGGGGACCGGCCCGACGACAGGTGCTGCACTCGGCCGCCGCCCTCGCCGGGCTGCCCCGGGTCGGGCTGGTGGACGAGCCGTCCGCCGCCGCCGCGTACTTCGTCCGGGTGCTCGGGCGGCAACTCGCGCCGGGGCAGGCCATCATGGTCTTCGACCTGGGCGCCGGCACCTTCGACGTGAGCGTCGTACGCCGGACGCCCGGCTCCTTCGAGACGGTGGCGACCGACGGCATGGACGCGTTCGGCGGAGTGGACCTCGACGCGATCGTGGTGGAGCGGATCGGCGCGGCCGTGGCGGCGAGCGATCCGGAACGATGGCGCCGGCTGACCGTTCCGGCCGGACCGGAGGACCTCCGCGACTTCCGGCTCTTCTGGGACGACGCCAAGGCGGCCAAGGAGATGCTCTCCCGCCAGCCGACGGCCTCGGTGCACCTCCCCATCCTCAACCGGGACGTGCACGTTACCCGGGAGGAGTTCGAGCAGGCGGCCCGACCGGTGCTGACCCGGGCGGTCCGGTTGGCCGTGCAGACCCTGGACAACTACCACCGGGATCACCGGGAGCGGGTCTGCGCCGTCTTCCTGGTCGGTGGGTCGACCCGGATCCCACTGGTGGCGACGCTGCTGCACCAGCACTCGGAGATGGCGCCGGTCGCGATCGAGCAGCCCGAGTTCGTGGTGGCCGAGGGCGGGCTGCACCTGCCGGCGACGGCGATCAGGGAGCCGGTCGGCGTCGCCGGTCACGCCGAGGCGCCGAATCCGCACGCCGGCTCCGCGGCCCCGCCCGGCGCGCCCGCCCCGCTCGCCGGCGTGCCCCCGACTCCGCCCTGGGCGTCCGCGCCGGTGCCGGGCCCGCGGTCCGGCGCGTCCGCGCCGCCGTGGGGTGCCGCCGGCCGTACCGGACCCCGGCGGCGCCGTCGTGCCGTGGTGGCCGGGGCGGTGGCCGTGCTGGCGCTGGCCGCCGTCGGCGGTGTGATCTGGTGGCGGACCGATTCCCCCGCCCGGGCCTTCGGCGACGACAGCGACCTGCGCGAGTTCGCGGGGAGATTCATCGCCGCGGCCGACAGGTGCGAGCGGTCGGGCGACGCGACGCGGCACCGGGACGAGACCGGGCTGGAGATGCCGGACGACAACTTCAGAGCCGTCGTACGGTGTCAGGGCAACGACTGGATCGGATACTTCTACAACTCCGGCGCCCCCCGTGAGCTGCCGAACCACTCGCCGGACGACCACCGGACCCAGATCTCCGACGGCGTCATCGACCGGTACAGCGGAGTGATCGAACTCTCCGGCGAGGTGAGCCACCAGGCCAGAAGCGGGCCGCTGCAGGCGTACGTGGAGTTCAGGGCCGCCGGCGACCGGCCCGGCATCTACTGGGAGCCCACCGACCGCTACACCTACCGGCTCGGCGCCGCGGTGCTCAACCTGGACCCGGCGGCCGGGATCGAGCCGCTGCGGGAAATCTGGCGCGACCACGCCTGACGGCGTCTCCCCGCCGGACGGCCGGACGGCGTGCCCGCCGGACGGCCGGGCCGATGGTGGTACCCCGAGGCACCCACCACCGGCCCGGGGCCGGTCAGCCGGTCACCGTCACCACCCGGTGCACTCGCCCGAGGCGTGGCCACGGACCTCGTTGCGTACCCCGAAGTCGGCCACCCGCCCGTTGCCGGTGCAGGAGAGCAGGCCGCTGATCCGGTTGCCGGCCATGGCCAGCCCGTGCTCACCACCGGCGTTGCCGGCGAGCCGGACCGCGCCGCCGAACGTGCTGCCCACGCTCGCCACGGTGCCGGTGCTGCCGCTGATCTGGACCGCGCCGCTGACCGTCGCGCCGAAGATCTGCACCGCGACCGCCCGGTCGGTGCTGATCCCGCCGGAGATCTCACCGCCCGAGACGATCAGCGAGGCACCGGGGCGTACGGTGATCCGGCCGGCCACCCGAGCGTTTTTGAGGCAGGTCACCCCGGAGGCGACGGTCAGGTCGCCGGCCCGGGCACCGGAGATCGTCCGGGTGCAGGCCGGCGAGGAACCCGGCAGCACGGTGGCCCGGAACTCGTCCGCCGAGCCGATGTTGCCGGCCGCGTCGATCGCCCGGTGCTCGACGGTGTGCGTGCCGTAGCCCGGTTCGGTCTCCTCGAAGACCGCCTTGGAGAGCCCGCCCGAGCCGAGGTTGCCGTAGACCAGCGACTTCACCACCGTGCCGGTGGGGGTGAACAGGAACGGCGTACCGGCCGGGGCGTCCGGCCAGCCGAAGTAGTTGAACCAGCCGTCCCGGTCGAGCCGGAACTCCCCGACGGTGAACCCCGGCCGGTCGTCGGTCGGCTCCAGCCCCATGGTGAACCGCTCGAAGTAGACGTGGTGCGGGGTGCCGCCCGGCAGCGTGGTGACCGGCGTCGAGAGGGTCGCCGTGGTACCCGCCTCGAGGTTGTCGACCGTCCAGGTGCGGGTCTCCGAGTCCCCGCCGGGAGCGGCCGGATCGGTCACCGTCGCGGTGAGCCGGTAGCTGCCCGGAGCCAGTCGCAGCGCACCCAGGTCGAGGTTGCGGCTGTTGTGCGGGTTCGGCAACACCGTGCCGTCCAGCCGCCAGGTCACGTCCAGTACCCGGTCGACCGGGTGGGTCGTCTCGACGTACACCACGTCCTGGCCGCCGACCGCGCGCTCGTCGGTCTGGGTCGAGGCGGTGAACGCCACGTCCACCTCCGACGGCGGGCTCGGCTCGGCGCCGACCGTCCACTGCCGGCTCTGGGTCAGCGCCGGCCCGTTGCGGATCGCCGGGTCCCGGACGAACTCGGTGGGATCCGACACCGTCACCCGTACGACGTCGCCGGGCCGGACGTCCAGGTCGGCGAGTTCCAGGTTGCGGCTGTTGTGGGTGTCCGGCACCGCGACCCCGTTGACCGCCCAGCGCACGTCCAGTTCGTGGTAGACCGGATGCTGGGTCTCCACCCAGAGCACGTCGGTGCGCCCGACCGGTTGGTCGGTGGGGGTGGCGGAGAGCGCCATCGCGTTGGTGTTGCGGCGGCCGGAGATCCGCTGCGTCATGATCTCCCGGCTGACCTGGTCGTAGTAGAAGCCGATCCAGCGCATGATGGAGTGCTCGCTGGGCCGCCAGACGCCCGAGGTGGCGTACATGCCGCTCTCGTACCGGCCGATCGTGCCGCCGGACTCGCTCTCCTCGCCGAGCCAGCGCCACCACTTCGCCTGCTGCTCGATCATCTGCTGCTCGGTCAGCCGGGTGTGGTGCCGCGAGTTCGGCTCGGCGCAGTCGTCGGTGCAGTACGGCCCGCCCGGGTCGGGGCGGTTGGAGTACGGGTACTCGTCCTGGAGCTGTCCCAGCGAGTGGCCCAGCTCGTGCGGGCTGATCAGTGGCCCCTGCGGGGCGCCGCCGGAGGTGGTCGCGTTGGTGCCGCCGATCCCGCCGTACGTGTCGGTGTTGGCGATCGCCAGGATCTGCCGGTTGCTGGCGGTCACCCCGAGCGGCGCGACGAGCTGCTGGAGATAGCGGTTGAGCGCCTGGGTGCCGTACGGCTGGAAGGTGATGCCCCGGGCGAGCGGGTTGGTGCAGCCGTCCGCGTAGTGCAGGCCGAGCGGGGTGACCCGGTCCGGGTCCGGCGGATCGTCGTCCGGGTCGCAGCGGATGCCGGACTCACCGGAGACGATCTCGATCACGTAGACGTTGAAGTAGTTCCGGTAGCTGCGGTACGGCTCGATGCTCCACTGCACGTTCATGTGCCGGTCCACGTCGGCGTGGAACTTCGGCAGCTCGGCCGCGGTGTAGCCGTCGCCGAGCAGGATCAGGTTGAGCCGCTCGCTGGCCGGGCCGGTGACCTGGAGCGGGACGAGCCGGGCGCTGCCCACCTCGGGCTCGGCGGCGGCCCGGCTGGGCTGGGCCAGCCCCACCAGCCCGGCCACCAGGCAGAGCGAGGCGAGGGTGGCGAGTTTCCGTCTTCTCGACGCGGTCAATCTCATCGACGTCACCTGCCGGACTCGGGGGTGGTCGGCTCCGGGAACGGGCCCGGAACGGAACAGTCGGCATAGATCATCGGGGAAGGCTAACCCGGTGCGCGGGGGCCGGTCATCCATCAACTGCCGCAAGTATCCGCCGCCGTACCGACACCCCGGCTGACCTCGACGGAGGCGGCTGCGGAGCGCCGACTAGCATCTACCGGTCGCAAGCGCGCGAATTGCCGGAAGGACAGATGAGCCAGTACGCGTTGTTGATTTCTCCGTCGTCGAACCGCGTCTACGCGGACGCCTCGGTGACGCTGACCCGGGCCGAGCTGGCGGTGTTCGACCGGGCCGTGCTCGGCGGCCGGCTGCACGACATCGCCGAGACCGTGCTCGGTGGCGTCCGCTACGTCACCTTCACCGCCGACCAGCTCGACGGACGCGACGTCGCGTACCTGGCCAACCTGTCGTCGATCTACGTGTTGTTCGAGGTCACCGGCGGACTGCTCCGGCCGGTCGAGCTGCGCCCGCTGGACCGGTTCGACGACGACCTGCTGACGATCCCGAAGTATCCGGGCAAGACCAACGAGCAGTTCACCAAGCTGCTGCTCAACGTGACGCTGCTCGCCTCGGACTTCGCCCCGCAGATGCTGGACCGGAAGTTCCGGGTGCTCGACCCGCTCTGCGGCCGGGGCACCACCCTCAACCAGGCGCTGATGTACGGGTACGACGCCGCCGGGGTGGATCGCGACCAGAAGGACTTCGAGGCGTACTCGACGTACATCCAGACCTGGTTGAAGCGCAAGCGGGTGAAGCACCGGGCCGAGTCCGGGCCGGTGCGCCGGAACCGGCAGGTGGTGGCCCGACGGTTGCAGGTCGACCTTGCCGCCGACAAGGAGTCCTACCGGGCGGGCCAGACCCAGCGGCTGGACGTGGTGCAGGTGGACACCGTCCGGAGTGCGGAGTTCTTCCGGCCCGGCACCCAGGACCTACTGGTGGCGGACGCCCCGTACGGCGTACAGCACGGCAGCCGCAGCGCCGGGCACGGGCTGGCGCGCAGCCCGCTCGCCCTGCTCGCCGAGGCGGTGCCGGTCTGGGTCGACCTGCTCCGGCCCGGTGGGGCGCTCGGCATCGCCTGGAACACCCAGGTGGCCCGCCGGGACGAGGCAGCCCGGGTCCTCGCCGACGCCGGCCTGGAGGTGCTGGCGGACGGCCCGTACCTGGAGTTCGCCCACCGGGTCGACCAGGCGATCGTCCGCGACATCCTGGTCGCCCGCAAACGCTGAGGGGTGTGCTGGTCAGGAAGGGCCCCCGCCACGAAGACGACGAGCGGGGGCCGTTCCGGGCAGCTCAGTAGCTGCAACCGCTGGTGGGCAGGCTGCTGGCGGCGGGCGGGGTGACGCCGTCGTAGAGGGCGAGCAGGAAGTTCTGCGGGCAGCGGCGGGTGCTGCCGGTCCGGATGCCGAAGTGCAGGTGCGGGCCGGTCGAGTTGCCGGTGTTGCCGGTCGAGCCGATCCGCTGCCCGGCCGTGACGGTGGCACCGGACGCCACCGACCAGGCGGAGAAGTGGCAGTACGTGTAGATCGCCCCGTCGGTGCCGGTCAGGTTGATGCCCTGGCCGCAACTGCTGTCGTTGATCCGGACCACGGTGCCGGCCCGGACGGCGTACGCGGCCGTGCCGGTCGGCACCGGCAGGTCGATCGCCGGATAGTCGTGGTGCGGGTCGTCGTACTCGGTGCGCGGCAGCGCGGTGCGGGGCAGCGGCAGGGAGAAGCTGGTGCCGCCACCGGTGGCGGTGGTGATCCGGACCGCGTCGGCGACCACGTAACCGGTGCCGCTGGTCCACCGGCTGACCCCGACCGCGTTGTAGTCGCCGGCGGCGAGCGAGAAGGTGCCGAGGCTGACCCACTGGCCACCGTTGGTCCGCTGGTTGACCGGGACGCTCTGGTTGCCGCTGGTGGTGGCGACGACGAACGGGGTGGCGTTGTTGTAGCCGGGGTCGGCCGGGTAGAAGACCTCCACCAGGTAACTGCCGGCGCTGGGCACGTTGACCTTGAACCAGGCCACGTCGCTGGCGGTGGTGTCCGGGGTGGCGTACCGGTAGTCGGGGCCCTGCCGGTCGGCGGACCAGGTGGACGTACCCCAGTTGGCGCTGGCGGTGAAGCGGTCGGCGGTGGCGTTGTCGACCGTCACCGTCGCGGCGCTGGCGGGAGTGGCCGTCAGCAGGATCGGGGCGGCGAGTGCGACCGCGGTGAGGATGGCCAGGCTACGTGCGTATCCGGTCTTCATCGAAGGGCCCTTCGGCGCAGGCGAGGCGGAAAGTTGAAGGTATTTAACCAATCGCGAGCGCTGTTGGAAAGAGTTCTACATCGATGTGCGACTGTGCCTTCACGTGCGGGTCAGGGTGAGGCGGGATATCGGCGGCAAATCCGGCTATTCAGGTATTCTGCGCCGTTGTTCGGCTTACAGTGGCGTGGTGGCCGAGCCGGTCGCGGACTCGGCCGCTCTTATGTGGGCGGGCCACGGGGGGCCGGATGAGCGACGAACTGACCAGCGAAGAGCCGCTCGGCCGGCTGGAGACCGTGCACACCTTCTCCGGCGCCATGCCCACCGGGGTCACCGTCTCCCGGCAGGGAAGGATCTTCGTCAACTTCCCGCGCTGGGGAGACCAGGTCGACGCCACCGTCGCCGAGCTGCGGGACGGGGCCTGCGTGCCCTATCCGGACCAGGACTGGAACAACCCGGCCGGCGACGACGACGCCGGCGCCTTCGTCTCGGTGCAGAGCGTCGTCGTCGATCCGACCGACCGGCTCTGGGTGCTCGACACCGGCAGCCCCCAGTTCCAGCCGACCCGCACCGGCGGTCCCAAACTGGTCTGCGTCGACCTCGACACCGATCTGGTCACCCAGACCATCGTGTTCCCCGCCGACGTGGCGCTGCCCACCTCGTACCTCAACGACGTCCGGTTCGACCTGCGCCGCCGCTCGGCCGGGGTCGCCTTCCTCACCGACTCGTCCAACTCCGGTCCGAACGGGATCGTCGTGGTGGACCTGGCCAGCGGGACGGCCTGGCGGCGGCTGAACGACCATCCCTCCACCAAGGCCGAACCGCTGGCCACGTTCCGGCCGCTGGTCGAGGGGCGGCCGTTCCTGGTCTGCCCGCCCGACGGACCGCCGAGCCCGGTCTCGATGGGCTCCGACGGGATCGCGATCTCGGCCGACGGCAGCCGCCTCTACTACTGCCCGCTCGCCTCCCGCCGGCTCTACAGCGTCTCGACCGACGCGCTGGTCGACCGCTCCCTGGACGACGCCGAGGTGGCGGCGACGGTCCGGGACGAGGGCGACAAGGGGTCCGGCTCCGACGGGCTGGAGAGCGACGACGCGGGCCGGGTCTACCTCACCGCGTACGAGCAGAACGCCGTCCTGCGCCGGCACCCGGACGGCCGGTTCGAGACGTTGCTACGCGATCCGCGCCTGCTCTGGCCGGACACCATGTCCGTCGGCGCCGACGGATATCTCTACGTCACCGCCAACCAACTCCACCGGCAGGCCGACTACTCCGGCGGGGTGGACCGCCGACGCCGCCCGTACGCCCTGTTCCGGGTCGGTATCGACGCCGGCCCGGTGGCGCTGCTGCCCTGATCGGCAGGGTATTCGATCACCTACCAGTGATCAACGACAATGTCGGCACCGGAACCGACCATCGTCCGACAAGGAAAGATCGTCCGGTGGGGATACGGGGTCTTTCGTTCCGGAGCAACCTGATCGGGCTATGGTAACGAGCTATTCGGTCGGCGCGAACAAGCTCTTTGGTCGCATCTCAAGCGATTCCCGCGTCGTTTCCTTCCTGGAAAACTTCACTGTGAGCCCACCCGCAAGTTCCACGAAACGTGGCGAGCGGTGATCGGGAAGGGAGCCGGACTTGGCACAGCGAGACAGCGTGTCGGCCGCCGTCCTGCGGGACCTGGCGGCGGAGATCTTCGAGGTCAGCCCGGACGAGGTCACCGAGGGAGCGGCCTTCTACGAAGACCTCGGGATCGACTCCGTGCAGAAGGTCGAATTCGTCGTCCGGATCGAGCGGCAGCTCGGCGTACGGCTGACCGACGAGGAGGCGGCCGGACTCCAGGACTTCGGCGACACCCTCGCCGTACTCCGGGATCGGGGCATCTCCGTTGGGCCGTGACCGGACCCGGGACGGCCGCCCGGCCGTGGTGGTCTCCGGAGTCGGCGCGGTCTCGGCCGCCGGCCTCGGCGCGGACGCGCTCTGGACGGCGGTGACCGGACGGCGGGTGCTGACCGGCCCGGTGACCCGGTTCGACATGTCCCGCTATCCGGCCCGCTGCGGTGCGGAGGTGCCGGCCGGCGCGGTCGCGGACCTCGACGCGATGGTGCCCGGCCACGAGTCCCTGGCCGCCCGGTTCCTCGCGGTCGCCGCGCTGGAGGCGCTCCGGCACGGCGGAGTGCCGGAACGGAGCCGGGCGCACCGGTTGGGCGTCTTCGCCGGCACCGTGATGGCCACCCGGCCGATCCTGGACCGGGGGATCGGGAGCGGCCGGCTGGACGTGCCGGGTCGGGCCTGGGCCCGGCCGGACGCGCTGCTGGACACGCTTCGCCAGGTGGTCACCGTCACCGGCCCGACGGTGCTGTTCGCGCCCGGCTGCGCGGCCGGGAACAGTGCGATCGCCGCCGGCGCCCGGGCGGTCGCGACCGGCGAGGTCGACGTCGCGGTCTGCGGCGGCGTCTCCGAACTGTCGCTGGAGATCCTCGCCATGTTCACCTCGCTGCGCGCTCTCGCGGTCGACACCGTGCGGCCGTTCGACGTCAACCGGCGGGGCACCATCCCCGGCGAGGGCGCCGGGGTGCTGATCCTGGAACGCGCCGACCGGGTCGCGGCCCGGGGCGGGCGGCCGCTGGCCCGGCTACTCGGCTGCGCCGCCGCGGCCGACGCGCACAACCCGACCCAACCGCACCCGGACGGCAACGGCCTGGTGTCGACCATCCACGGCTGCCTCGACCGCGCCCGGCTGACCAGCGACGACGTCGACTGGGTCTGCGCGCACGGCACGGGCACCCAGGCCAGTGACGGCATCGAGGCGCGGGCGGTGGCCAAGGCGCTGGCCGGGCGCCGCCGGCCGGTGGTCTCCTCGGTGAAGGGGCAGTTCGGGCACGCCGAGGGTGCCGCCGCCGCCCTGGAGGCGATCATCGCGGTGCAGGCGCTCGCCGCCGACCTGGTGCCGGGCAACGTCACGCTGGTCGAACCCGACCCGGCCTGCGGCGGCATCGACCTGGTCGAGCCGGCCGGCCGGCGTGCCCCGGTCGGGACGGTGCTGAGCCAGGCGTTCGGTTTCGGCGGCGGGGTCTCGACCGTACTGCTCGGAAAGGACGATCGTGCCGCCGGTTGAGGAACGTCTGGCCGTACGCGGCCTGGGGCTGCGGCTGCCCGGCGTGGCCGACGTGGCGGAGCTGGCCCGACTGGTCGACGGGGCACCCGTGCCGCCCGCGCCGGTACGCCGCTTCGCGGCCCCGGACACCGACCTCGGCCCGCTCGACCGGCGTACGCACGCCCCGGTCGCGCCCCGGATCCCGGCCGCCGTCGCCGGCCGGGGACTGCGGGCCCTGCCCCCCGAGTCCCTGCTCGCGTTGGCCGCGGCGGCCGACGCCGGTACGGCCCCGCCCGACGAGCCGCCCGACCCGTGGCTCGCGACGTCACTGGTCGACCCCGTCCAGGCCGGTCCGGCCGCGGTGCTCTGGGCCAGTTCGAGTGCGGGGCTGGCCGAGTACGCCACCATCTGCGTCGAGGCCGCCACCCTGGACCCGGGGCTGACCAGCCCGATCATCGGTCCCGCCTCGGCGTTCAACGGCCCGGCCGCGACCGTCTCCATCCGGCTCGGGCTCGACGGCCCGAACGAGACGATCACCGGCGGTACGGTGGCCGGGCTGAGCGCACTGGTCGAGGCGGCCCGGCTGCTCGCCGCCGGCGAGGCGGCCCGTGCCCTGGTCGGCGGCTCGGCGACGGTTAGCCGGTGGAGCCTGGGTGGACTCGCCGACGGGTTCGACGCGGCCGAGGGCGCGGCCTGCCTCGCGGTGTCGCCGGGCCGGGACGGTGAGCCGGGCATCCGGCTCGGACGGTTCCGCCGGACCAGCCTCGACCGGTCCGACCTGGCGGCCCAGTGCCGCGCCCTGGTCCGCGCCGCCCGCCCCGCGGGATCGGGCAGTGCGGCCGGAGCGCCCGCCGGTGCACTGCCCGGCCGCCGCGGGCCCGAGCGTGACGCGCCGGGCGGCGGTCCACCGGCCGGACCGGTCGGCACGATCGTCTCCACCGTCGACACCGAGCTGGTCGAGGCACTCGCCGACGGTGCCGCCCGGCCGGTCTGGCACCTGGAAGCGTCGCTCGGCGACTTCGGGGCGGCCGGTGGCCTGCTGGCGGCGGCCTGTGCCGTCGCGTACTGCGCCAGCGCCCCGGCGCCGACGAGCCTGCTCGCGCTGGCGATCGAACCGTCCGGCAACGCAGCCATCCTGGAGGTCTCATCATGGGGAGCGCCAACCTCGTCGAGCGGCTGGTGGGGCGAGCGCTCGCGTCCGGTCGGGGCGAGCGGCTCGCGTACCTGACCGGCGCGGGCGAGCGGCTCGGCTACGCGGAGCTGTACCGCGCCGTGCGCGGCTACGCGGCGCGGCTGGCCGAGGCCGGGATCGGCCCCGGCACCCGGGGCCTGGTGGTGGCCGACGACGACCTGCCGACCGCGGTGGCGATCCTGGCACTGTGGTGGCGGGGTGCCGTCGCGGTGCCGGTGAGCCCGATGCTGACCGGGGCGGAACTCGGCTTCATCGCCGAGGACTGCCGGGCCGGGTTCCTGCACGCCGACGAGGCAGGCGGCGCGCGGGCGGACCAGGCCGGCCTCGGGCTGCCCCGGGGCGGCCCGGAGTGGCTGGACCCCGGCGCACCACCGTCACCGCCGCCGGTCAGCCAGTCGCCGTCCGAGCTGCTGCTGATCCAGTACACCTCGGGCAGCACCGGCAAGCCGAAAGGGGTACTGCACAACGGGGTCGGGGTGACCGGGGTGCTGGACGGCTTCGGCCGCATCCTCGACCTGCGCCCCGACGACCTGGTGCTCTCCACCGCCAAGCTCTCCTTCGGGTACGGCTTCGGCAATTCGCTGCTCTTTCCGCTCGCCGCCGGTGCCGGGGTACTGCTCAACCAGGGACCGCCGGACGTCTACCGGCTGGCCGCGACGATCGCCCGGTACCGCCCGACCGTGCTCTGCGCGGTGCCCCGGGTCTACGCCGCGCTGCTCGACCGGGCCGGGCAGGGCGACCCGACGGACCCGACCGGCGTACCCGACCTCGGCTGCCTGCGCCTCGCCGTGTCGGCGGGGGAGCACCTGCCGGCATCGCTCTGCGCCGACTTCACCGGCACCTTCGGGGTGCCGTTGGTCAACGGGCTGGGCGCGACCGAGGTACTGCACATCGTGCTGGCCACCCGGGGCAGCCAGCCCGGCTCGACCGGCACGCCGGTGCCGGGCACGACGGTGACCGTCCGGGACGACGCCGGCCGGGTCGTGCCGGACGGGACGGAGGGGCGGCTGCACGTGGCGGGCCCCTCGGTGGCCGCCGGATATCTGGACCGTCCCGAGTCGGCGGCGCGCACCTTCGCCGACGGCGGGGCCTACACCGGCGACATCGTCCGGCAGGACCCGGACGGGGAGCTGCGCTACCTGTGCCGGCACGACGACCTGATCAACATCGGCGGCTACAAGGTCTCGCCGCTCGACGTCGAGGCGGCGGTCCGGGACCTCGACGGGCTCGCCCAGTGCGCGGTGGTCGGCGCGCGGGACCAGGCCGGGCTGGAGCAGGCGGTGGCCTACCTGGTGCCGGCTCCCGGCATCGACCCGGGCGCGCTGCGCCGGGCTGCCCGGGCGGCGTTCCGGGCCGGGCTGCCGCCGCACAAGCGTCCCGCGGTGGTCGAGGTGGTGGAGGCGTTGCCGACCACCTCGACCGGCAAGCTCGCCCGGTTCCAGCTCCGTAGCCGGGCCGGCGAGCCCGCGACGGTCCGGATGCGGGTACTCCGCGACGGCCCCGGCCGGACCCTGGTCTGCATCCCGTACGCGGGCGGCTCCTCCGGGGCGTTCACCCGGCTGGCCCGGCACCTGCCCGGCTCGTGGCGGGTGGTGGCCGGCGAGGCGACCTACCGGGACGGGGCCACCATCGGCGACGCGGCCGACGCCTGGTGGCGGGCGGGCACGCCGTACCTGACGGACGGGGCGGTGCTGTTCGGGCACAGCCTCGGTGCGGTGCTGGCCGCCGCGGTGGCCGACGCCGCCGGGGACGGGCTGGGCAGGGCCCAGGTGGTCCTCTCCGCCCCGCCGCTGCTGCCCGGCACGCAGCGCCCGGCGCTGGTCTCCGACGACGACGAGACCCTGCTGGCCGGGCTACGCAGCACTGGGCTGCTGCCGACCAGCGCGCTCACCTCGGAGGAGATCACCCGACTGCTGCTGCCCCGGTTCCGCCGGGACATCGCGCTCGCCCCGGACGGCTTCCAGGGGGTACGGTCCCGGGCCGTGCACCTGCTGCTCGGCACCGACGACGGGCTCTGCACCCGGGACGCGGTCACCGCCCGGATCCCCGTCGACCGGATCGCCAGCCTGCACATGGTCCCCGGCGACCACTACTTCGTCGCCACCAACCCGGCCCGGACCGCCGAGGTGCTCGCCGGGATGTTCCGGGACTGACGGCGCTTCGGCGTCGGCGCCCCGGCGTCGGCGTCCCGGCGGCCGGGGGATGTCCGGTCGGCGCACTGTAGAGCTGGGTGCACAGACGGGGCGGGCGGCGACTGACACCCCACGGCCGACTCCGAGCGGATAGATCGCGTTCAGCGTGCCGCGACGACGTACGGGAAACGGTCGCTGCGGGCGCTGGCATTCTGCTGGGCGGTCAGCCCGGCGGTGGTGGCCCGGTTCAGGATCAGCGAGAACATCGTCTCCGGCGCGTTGCAGGCGAGGGTACGACCGTTGAAACCGTTGAAGCCGTAGCTCGCCGGAGTCCCGGTCCGGTACGGCAGCAGGTCGGGCAACAGCCGTCGGGCGACCTGCTCGCCGTACCCGGACGGGTCGAGCGAGGTGCCGTTCGCGGCCACCACCCCGGCGACGAGTTGGGCGATGCGGTCTCCGTCGGCCCGGGCGTCGGTATCCGGGTGGCCCAGGTTGGCGCTACCGGCCCACTCGGTGTCGACCGGCTGCCGCAGGATCGGCCAGACCATCGGGTGGCCGAAGCGGTTGACCTGGCGCCAGCCGCCCGCGTCGGTGGCGAGCTTGCTGGTGATCCAGGTGCAGATGTCGCGCCCGGTGCCGATCCGGGGATCGTCGTCGGCGATCTCCAGCACGATCGAGTGGATCGTGGTGTCGGCGAAGCTGTTCGTGGCGGCGTCCGACCGCCAGCCGGTCAGGTCCAGCCGGGCGCCGTCCTTGACCGCCGCACCGACGGCGGCGAGCAGGGTCAGGTCGATGTAGAACGGGTCCGCCGCCCGGCCCGCCCAGAGCCGCAGCCCGTTCGGCCCGGAGATCATGGTGTGGGTACGTCCCTCGGCGACCAGTTCACCGGTCGCCGCGTCGTCCGGCGCTTCCGCACCGGTGAGCACGTGCAGCCGGACCGCCTGCTCGGCACGCCGGTCGGGCTCGTCGAAGGTGATCCGGTAGCTGAGGTTCTCCACCGTCGCGCCGTCGAGGTGGACCTTGAACTCGTACCGGGCCTCGGGGTGGAAGCCCGGCTTGGCGTCCTTGCCGGCCGCCGAGCTGTTCAGGTTCATCACCAGGACGGTCCCGCTCTCGCCCGGGAAGACGTACTGGTCGGTCAGGTCGAGCCGGGTGTCCTGAAGGGCGAGCGCGGAGTCGAGGTGATGCGACACGGATACTCCTGGCAGGCGAAGCAGCTAGGACTCCTGTCTACTTGGTGATTCGCCCCGCTTTACGGGTTATCGCGAAATTGGCCGGCGGTACCGCGACCCGGGTCCGAGATCCGGCCCGGGCCGCGACGACACCTCAGTCGACGTCCTCCCGGACCCGGGCGACCAGTTGGGTCGGATTGACGAACCGCAGTGCGATCACCAGCAGCACCAGCATCATCGTGGTGTACATGACCGCCATCGCGTCGATGGACTGCTGCGCCCGGATGCCGGCCGCCGACATCGTGTAATACAGCGCCACCACCAGGGTCTGGGAGTCCGGCCCGGCGGTGAGGAAGGTCAACTCGAACATGCCGACCGTCCGCACCAGTACCAGGATCGAGGCGGCCAGGATGCCCGGGGTGAGTAGCGGGGCGAGGATCCGGACGAAGATCTGCCGGGTACCCGCCCCGCACATCCGGGCGGCCCGCTCCACCGCCGGGTCGATCTGCTCGATGAACGGCGTCATGGTCAGGATGACGAACGGCACCGAGGGCACCAGGTTGGCCATTACCACCCCGGAGAGGTGCCCGGCGAAACCGTACTTGTAGAGCACCGTGGCCAGCGGGATGCCGTAGGTGATCGGCGGCATCAGGATCGGCAGCAGGAACAGCAGGTAGAGCAGCCGCCGGCCGGGGAATGACCGCCGGGCCAGCACGTACGCGGCGGGCACCCCGACCAGCACCGAGATGCCGACCACCAGCAGCGACACCTCCAGGGTCACCAGCAGCACCTGGAACAGGCCGAACTCCTGCCAGGCCTGGCCGTACCAGCGGGTGGTGTAGCCCTGCGGCAGCCAGGTGTCGTACCAGCGGTCGCCGAAGGAGCTGACCAGCACCGAGCCGATCACGCCGGCCAGGTTGACGAAGAAGAACGCCACCACGCCCCAGATCAGCCAGGCCGCCGGCCGGGCGACCAGGCGACGTCGGCGGGGCGCCGGGGCGGTCACCGAACTCATCAGCCCTTCCCTCCCGCCGTCGACCCGGTGTAGAGCAGGGCCCGCCAGCCGAGCACGGCCGCGATCACCAGCAGTTCGACCAGCCCCATCAGCACCGCGATGGTGGCGGCCATCGAATAGTCGTACTGGACGTAGGCCGCCTCGTAGGCGGCGATCGAGATCACTCTGGTGGTGCCGGCCGGGTCACCGACCAACACCGCCGACGGGAAGACGCTGAACGCCAGCACGAAGGTGAGGCAGAACGTGGTGGCCAGCCCGGGCGCCAGCAGCGGCAGGGTGATCCGGCGGAACCGCTGCCACCAGCCGGCGCCGAGGGTGGCGGCGGCCCGCTCCAGCGACGGGTCGATGCCCGACAGGTACGACAGCACCAGCAGGAAGGCGAACGGGAAGCCGGTGATGACGATGGAGAAGAACACCCCCCAGTAGTTGTTGGTCAGCCGGACCGGTTCGTCGGCCAGCCCGATGCCGAGCAGGATCCGGTTGAACCATCCGGTCGGGCCGAGGAAGTTGAGCAGTCCCTGCGCGGTGAGCACCGTGCCGAGGGTGATCGGCACCACCAGTACGGTGGTGAGCAGCCGCTTCCCCCGGAACCGCCCCCGCATCCGGTAGGCGATCGGCACCGATGCGGCGACGTTGAGCAGCGCCGCCGGCAGCGACAGTCGCAGCGTCGTCCAGATGGTGTCCCGCTGGTACGGGTCCGAGAAGAACTCCTGGTACGCGGCGAACGGCCCGCCCTCGGTCGGCTGGAACGACAACCCGACGCCGTACCCGAAGGGGTAGATGAAGAGCACCAGGACGAAGAGCGCGGCCGGGGCGAGCAGCAGGAGTTGCCGGTCGATGCCGCGCTCGGCCAGCCGGTGCCGCAACGCCACCCGGGTCCGGCCCGCCGGCTGCCGCTCTGCCGGTCGCCCGCCGGTCGGCTCACCGGCCCGGGGCGGGCTCTCGGTGGCGCTCACCGGGGGCCTCCGGCGGCCGGTTCGTCCACCGGCGGGGCGCCGGAGTCCGCGACCGGTGCGCCGGTCGGCTCGTCCGTCGGCGCCCCGGCGTCCCCGGCCGGTGCGGGTCCGTCGCCGGCCGGCTCGGCCAGCGGGAAGACCAGCAGCCGGGCCGGATCCACCCCGATCCCGATCCGCTCGCCCAGCGCCGGACGCTGGTCGGTACGGAGGTTGAACTGCACCCCCTCGGCGGTACGCGCCTCGACCGCCACCTCCCGGCCCTGGTATTCGACCACCTCCACAATGGCCGGTATGCCCTCGTCCGGACCGGTGATCCGCAGGTCCTCGGGACGCACCCCGGCGATCACCTCGGCACCGGCGGCCACCGGCCCGACCGGGGTGCCGACCAGTCGCATGCCCTGGCCGGTCACCACCACCTCGGACCCGCCGCCCTGCTCGGCCCGCAACCGCAGCAGGTTGCGGTAGCCCATGAAGTCGGCGACGTGCCAGTTCGCCGGCCGGGTGTGCAGCTCCTCCGGGGTGCCGACCTGCTGCACCCGCCCCTCCCGGAGCACCACCAGCCGGTCGGCCAGGGAGAGCGCCTCCTCCTGGTCGTGCGTGACGTAGACCGTGGTCAGCCCGAGCGACTGGTGCAGCCGGCGGATCTCGGTACGCATCTCCAGCCGCAGCTTCGCGTCCAGATTGGACAGCGGCTCGTCCATCAGCACCAGCGCCGGCTCCAGCACCACCGCCCGGGCGATGGCGACTCGCTGCTGCTGGCCGCCGGAGAGCTGCCCGGGCAGCTTGCTGGCGTGTTCCTCCAGCCGGACCAGCCGGATGGCCTCCTCGGTGCGCCGCCGGATCTCGGCCCGGGGCAGCCGGCGCATCTGGAGGCCGAACGCGATGTTGCGGCGTACCGACATGTGCGGGAAGAGGGCGTAGTTCTGGAACACCATGCCGAAGCCGCGCTTCTCGGCCGGTACGGTGTCGAGCCGGGTGTCGTCGGACCAGATGCTGCCCCTGGTCAGCGGGAGCAGGCCGGCGAGGCAGTTCAGCGCGGTGGACTTGCCGCAGCCGGACGGTCCGAGCAGGGCGATGAACTCCCCGCGCCGGACCGTCAGGTCCAGGTCGGTCAACGCGTCGTGGCCGGCGAAACTCCGCGTCACGCCCTCCAACCGCAACTCGGCGAAACTCACCTGTCTCCGCCTTTTGTTCGTGACTGCGGGGCTCGCAAACCCGGCTCACTCCTCGCACTCACTTGCTCACCTTTGCGCCGCCGATCTCGCGGTCCCACCGGCTGAACGCCTCGACCAGCGCCTTGGCGTCCAGCGGTACCTCCAGCGGGTTGCTCGCGATCAGTTGCTCGTACTCGGAGCGGCCGTACTTCTCGATCGCCTCGCGGCTGGCCTGCGGCGCCATCGACAGCGGCACGTCCTTGATCGCCGGACCGGGATAGAAGTAACCCTGGTCGTACGCCTTGGCCTGCTGCTCCGGGGTCAGCATGTGGTTCAGCAGGGCCAGGATGGCGGCCTGCTTGTCCGTCGAGACGCCCTTCGGCACCACCGCGTAGTGCGCGTCGGTGACCCAGTGGAAGCCCTCCAGCGTGCCGATCTTCGCCTCCGCGGGCACGGTGCCGAGCACCCGCGGGTTGATGTCCCAGCCGGTGGTCGAGAGGATGATCTTCGCCGAACCGTTGGCCAGGTTCTTCATCGTCTCCCCGGTGCCGGACGGATAGAGCCGGACGTACTTGTTCAGCTCGGCCAGGTACGCCCAGGTCTTCGCCCAGCCGTTGATCGGGTCCTTCGGGTTCGAGTCGCCGAGCAGGTACGGCAGGCCCATCAGGAAGGTACGGCCGGGGCCGGAGTTCGACGGGCGGGCGTACTGCACCGCGTTGGGGTTGGCCTTGGCGTACTCGAGCAGCCCCTGCGCGGTCGTCGGCGGGTTGGGCACCTTCGACGGCAGGTATTCGATCAGCGGCCCGGACGGGTAGTAGGTGATGGTCACCCCGTGGTCGCCGGCCAGCTTCTGCATCGCGGCCGCGCCCGGCAGGTAGTTCGCCATCCCCGGCAGCCGGCCGGCGTGGGTGGGCAGCAGCGGGGTCCAGAGGTTCTGGTCGATGCCGGCGGCGAGCCCGTCGACCCCGGTCAGCACCAGGTCGATCTCGACGCGGTTCGCGTCCTGCTGAGCTTTGACCTTGCCGACCAGCTCCGGCGAGGGCGACTTCGAGTACGTCACCCTCGACACCGTGTCGGAGTTCTTCGCGACGAAGTCGTCGATCATCGACTGGGTGAGTTGCAGGTTGCCGGCGACGTCGAGGATGTTCAGGACGACCGGCGAGCCGGGCTTGTCCGGCACCGCGCCCCCGGTCGGACCGGGCGCGGCGGCCTCCGGCGCACCGCAGGCGACGGCGACCAGGCTCAACGCGGTCAGGGCCGTGGCGGCGAACAGCCGGCGTTGGCTTCGACGCATGGGCATTCCTCTCTCTCGGTTCGGCGATCCTATCGATGTCGCGCGTTCTGCCTGTGCTGCCTGATGAACCTTTTCAACCTCCCGCCGCGTCCGTCGTGGCCGCAGCGGGAGGTCGGGGTGTGTGCGTCGTAGTGGCCGCGTTGAAAAGTTTCAATGTGTGTGGGCGGTCCGCCCCGACCCGTCCGGGCCGGGGCGGACCGCCGATGGCGCAGGTGCGACGAGGGTGGATCCTCAGTGGCCGATCCGCCGGCTCTCCGGCGGGCCGAGATAGCTGTACGGCAGCTCGGCGGTCTCCACCACGAGCTGCTGCACCACCACGGTCGGGTCGACCATCCAGAACTTCAGGGTGTGTACGCCCGGCGCGTCCACCGTGTGCGTGGTGGTGGTGACGTTGACGTTCTGCGAGGTGTTCCGCTCCCACTGCCGGTTCATCGAGGTGTCGTTCGCTCCGGTACTGGTGGTGACGTTGACGACCTGCGGAGCGGCACCGTCGATCGAGACGGCGTAGCGCAGCCCCTCGGTCGGCAGCACGTTGTTGCGCGGCGACAGGTACGCCGACACCTTCACCGGGCCGGCCGAGGTCAACGTCAGCTCGTACTCCAGGCGCGGGCTGTCCCCGCCCGGCGTCCGGCTGGCCGCGCTGACCGGGAACGGGGTCAGCCCGTCACCGGTCCGGCCGAGGTCCGGGATCCGCTTCCAGTACACCCCGCCGGCGTTCACCGCCCGGGTGTGCTGCCCGGCCGGGATCGAGACGTAGCCGTTCGCCTCGACGTGGCCGCGCGGGCGCAGCCCCTGCGGGTTGTCCACCCTGGCCTGCACCACCACGCTGGCGCCGTCCGGCCCGGTGACCGTGATCGGGACCGTGGTGTCGCCGCGCGGCGCGTGCCGCCAGTCGACCCGGACCTCGATCCGGACCTGGTCGGTGACCCGGCCGCCCGACCGGCTGAGCTTCAGCCAGGGTGCGCCGGCCCGGATCGTGTAGTCGAACGGCACCGAACCCCGGTTGAAGACCTCGATGTACTGTCCCGGCTGGCTCTGGTACGGGCTGAACGTCGGCAGCACCGCCGGCCCGGGCTCGGCCGGCCAGTACTTCTCGGAGCCGTCGATCGCCACGCCCAGTTCGGCGACGGCCGGGACCTCGATCCGGCGCAGGTGCGGATAGAACGCGTCCGGCAGGGCCTGGTTGTTGAGTTCGGGCTGCTGCCACGGTGCGTTCGGGCCGTAGCGCGCGACGTCGCCGTACCCGATCTTGGGTTGGGACTGGAAGCCCCGCCACTTCCCGCCGGCCAGGGTGTTGTGGTAGTAGTCGGACATCGCCTGGTCGGTGTCGAAATGTCGCTGCGCGAGGTCGGCCATCGCGTTGGTGGCGGCCCGGTCCTGCGCGGCGTAGAGCAGGTTGGTGAACTGCGCCTCGCGCAGCGCGTAGAGGTTCGCCGACGCCGCCACCTGGTAGTAGACGAGCTGGTAGTAGGCGTCGTCGTAGCCGTCCGGCAGCCTTGCCCGGATCCGTTCGGCCCGCTCGGCCAGCTCCGTCCACTCCCGCACCACCCGGCGCATCTCCTGGTAGGCGGTCAGGCTGTACGGGTTGGTGTCGGTGTAGACCACCGCCGAGGAGTCGGTGGCCGGGTCCTTCGCCGGGTCCAGGGTGATCCGGCGGTTCAGCAGTTCCGGCTTGCGCCGCGCCTGGAGCTGGCCGTACTCGTGCAGGATCTCGCCGATCTCCCCGGCGTACCGGTCGGGGAAGTTCTGCGCCGCGTACTCCCGCTGCCAGTCGTCAAGCTTCTCGATCGGGAGGCTGTCCGGGTCCCAGGCGTAGTCGAGGAAGAGTTGCAGCGGCAGCTCCTCGTTCTTCATGTCGCCGACGTTGACCACCCAGAGCCGGTCCACCCCGTAGCGGTAGCTCAGGTGGAGCTGCTCCCAGGTGCTGGCCAGATTGATGGTGTCGACCCACTTGTAGTTGCGGCCGCCGCCGACGTAGTCGAAGTGGTAGTACATGCCGTAGCCGCCGGGGCGGGCCGGCAGGCTCTGGTCCGGCAGCTTCCGCATGTTGCCCCAGTTGTCGTCGCAGAAGACCACGGTGACGTCGTCCGGCGGGCGCATGCCCCGGTCCCAGTAGCGCTGGACCTCCTTGTAGAGCGTGAAGACCTGCGGGATGTCGGGCAGTTCGCGGTCGCTTTCCTCGGCGAGGATCTGCCGCTGGGCCGCGATGATGCTCTCCATCAGCTCGATGCCGTCGCCGTCGGGCAGGCTGACGTCGCCGTTGCCGCGCATGCCGAGGGTGACCACACCATCGAAGTCCTGCTCCTCCATCCGCTCGATGCCGTCCCGCCAGTACTCCTTCAGTGCGGCGGAGTTGCGCCGGAAACTCCACTCGCCGTTCCCGCCGTACGGGTCGGTGCCGCCGTCGTCGTGCCGGTTCCACTCCTCGATGCCGCGCATCATCGGCGCCTCGTGCGAAGTACCCATCACCACGCCGTACTCCTTGGCGGTGGCGTGGTTGGCCGGGTCGTCCTCGGCGAAGGCGCGGCCCCAGACCGCCGGCCAGAGGTAGTTCGCCTTGAGCCGGAGCATGGTCTCGAAGACCTTGGCGTAGAAGTGCCGGTTGAAGCCGCCGGGGTAGCCGGGGGCCAGGCCGGGGCCGAAGAAGTTCGGCGCCCAGGTGCCCAGCGCCGGGTTCTCGTCGTTGATGAAGAAGCCCCGGTACTGCACCGCCGGGGTGCCCTGGCTGTGCCGGCCGGGCAGCACGTGCAAATCGTCGCTGCGCCGAGCCGGCACGTCGTCCCACCAGTACCAGGGCGAGACGCCGATCTGCTTCGACACCTCGTATGTCCCGAAGATGGTGCCGCGCTGGTCACTGCCGGCGATCACGAAGGCCCGGCGGACCCCGGGCAGCGGGTTGCCCACGACCTGCTGGAGCGAGGTCTCCCACTTGCCGGCGATGCCGCGCACGTCGAGCTTGCGGGCGGCGATCAGCCGGTCGATCAGCGGGCTCTTCCCGATGGTGCCGACGAGTACGACCTCGCCCTGCCTCGGCACCTGGTCGGTGACGACCGCCGGGCGTACCCCGGTGACCCGCTCGACGTCGTCCCGCAGGTCACCGACCGCCCGGACCACGCCGGGATGGTCGCCGGCGCTGACCACCAGCGTCGCGGCCCGGCCACGCTCGACCAGGGGCAGGCTGCCCGGCTTGGAGCGGGTGGAGATGAAGCCGGCGGCATCGTGCCGCACATCGGCGCCGTGCCCGCCGGAGGCGGTGGCGGAGGAGGCGAGGGCGGGGGTGGCCGTGACGGCGAGGGTCAGCGACAACAGCATTCGCCAGGCCGTCGGGCCGGTGTGTCGACGGGGGACGGGTGCCGGCGGACCGGCGGGGGTGGTGGACCTGCTCATTCCGGGCTCCGGACCGTAACGGGGTGGGCGTGACCGGACAAGTACCTGCGAAACTTTTCGGAAGTGTTCCGGAAAGGAAATCTAAACACGTATCGATGTACGGTCAAGAGCGCCCGACGCGGGGGGCGAATGCGCGTACCGAGCGAGGTCGCCGATAGGCGGTGGGTTACCCCGAGAGGGCGTACCGAAATATTTCGGTGATATGTTTCAGTGCTGTCCGGTCGGCCGGGGCTGCGATTCGTCCGGGCAATTTCTGGCCATCGGGTCAGCGGGCCAGCCGGGACATCCAGCTCTCGACGTCGTCGGCGGTACGCGGCAGCGCGGCCGACAGGTTCTGGCTGCCGTCCTCGGTGACCAGCAGATCCTCCTCGATCCGCATGCCCAGCCCGCGCAACTCGGCCGGCACCAGCTCGTCGTTCGGCTGGAAGTACAGTCCCGGCTCGACGGTCAGCACCATGCCGGCCTGCAACTCGCCCTCGACGTACCGGGCGGTGGTGGCCCGGGAGCAATCGTGCACGTCCAGCCCGAGCATGTGCCCGGATCCGCAGAGCGTCCAGCGGCGGTAGAGCTGCCGCTGCGGATCCAGTGCCTCGTCCACGGAGCAGCGCAGCAGACCCAGATCGACCAGACCGGCGGCGAAGACCGCCATCGCCGCCCAGTGGTAGTCCCGGAACATCGCCCCGGGCCGGAGCTGCCCGATCGCCGCGTCGTTCGCCCGGCGGACCAGCTCGTAGACGTCCCGCTGTAGCGGGCTGAACCGGCCGTCGACCGGAAGCACCCGGGTGATGTCCGCGGTGTACCGGGTGCCGACCTCGACCCCGGCGTCCATCAGCAGCAACTGGCCGGGGCGTACCGGGCCGGTGTTGCGGTTCCAGTGCAGCACCGCCGCGTGCGAGCCGGCCGCCACGATCGGCTGGTAGCCGACCTCCTCGCCGTCGGACCGGGCCCGGCGGGCGAAGGTGCCCTCCAACCACCGTTCACCACCGCCGGCCAGCGCCTCCGGCATCGCCCGGACCACGTCTTCGAAGCCGCGCACGGTGACGTCGACGGCGTGCTGGAGCTGCCCGACCTCCCACTCGTCCTTGACCAGCCGCAGGTCGGCCAGGGCCACCACGAGATCGGCGTCGCCGACCGGATCCGTCACCGGCACCAGGGCGTCCACGGCCGGATCGACCGTACGCAGCAGCCGGGTCCGGCCAGCCGAGCCGAGCGCCGTGGCCAGCTCGCCGATCGGGCGGCAGCGGATCTGCAGCGCCTCGGCCAGGGTGGTCACATCGGCCCGGGGACCGTTCCAGACGATGCCGGCGTTGCGGTCGGTCCAGTACGCGGCCGTGCCGGGCCGGGGCGGCTCGTCGGTGTAGAGCGTCGCCTCGCCCGCCGGATCCAGCACCAGCACGCCGCCCCGGTCCCCGTCCCCGGTCAGCCAGATGTAGTCGGAGCCGGGCCGGAACCGGAAGTACTGGTCGTTGCTGCGTACCGGCGGTCCGCCCGCCGGGATCACCAGGTGCTCGCCGGGGAACATCCCGGTCAGCCGGGCCCGCCGTTTCGCCGCCCAGCCAGCCACCCCGGGAGCCGCCCGGACCGGCGCCTCCGTCGGCGCCCAGCCGCCGAGCATGAACTCCGCGAGCGCCGGGGGCACCGGCAGGTCGTGACTACTGGTGGCGGGAACGCGCTCGGACATTCCTGGCCCTTTCGCCGATGCGGCCGTACGGCCGGCGGTTCGCCTACTGGACCTCACTTTTGCCGCCGGGCGGTGGTGTCGCAAGGGCGTCCCCGGAACTCCCTACGGACGTACCGGGGCGGAGGCGGAGGGTTCCGGCAGATGTCCGAAGACAGCTCGGCTCGGCGGCCCGAGATCGGCCGAGCGCGGTTCGCTGGGGCTGGCCCGGGAGCGGGCGCTGGGCGCGTACCAGGGGTTGGCCGAGGCGGCGACGGCGACGGTGCAGATCTTCGGACCCGCCCTGTTCACCGTCGCCGTCGGCAGGTACGGCAGCGCCGGCTGGCTGTTCGTCGCCGCGATCTTCCTGCTCGCCGCGTCGCTGCTTCCGGTACTCGTCCGGCGGGCCCTGCCCGACCGCCCGGCCAACCCCTGACCCCGCGCCGACACGGCTCCTAGTCGCTGCTGTTCGCGATCGCCTCCTCGAACTCGCCCCGCACCTTGTCGCCGCCGGTGCTACGCCACTGCTTGAGGATGTCGCCCCAGGCCGAGACCGGCTTGCGCCCGCTGAGGATGTCCATCTGGGCGTCGTTGACGATCGTGCCGAGCTGCCCGGACCGCCGCGACCAGGTGTCGGAGAAGAGCCCGAGCGTCGGATCCTTGATCGCGGTCGGGATGATCGACTTCTGGTACTCGTACGACTTGCGAGTCGCCTCGGCCTCGCCGGGCACGAAGATCACGTCGGGGGCGTCCACGATGTAGCGGATCCCGAGTACCGTCTGGCTCACCCCGGCCTGGGTCAGCTCCGGCCCGCCGCCCTCCATCCGGTAGTGCACCCCGGCGACGCCGTACCGGCGCAGCAGCCACTCCTCGGTGCCGAACGGCGCGGCCAGCCAGTTGCAGACCTTCAACAGTGCCCGGATCCGACCCTCGTCGGCCTTCTTGAACGCGGTGAAGTTGTTGGTCGCCTGGGCCTGCCAGGTGGCCGCGAACCCGCCGCCGCCGTGCAGGGGCGGGCGCATGCCGCCGATGTCGAAGTCGGGCCCGGCGATGTTCTCCGCGAAGAACTGCGGCCAGGCGGTGTACCGGTCCGCGATCATCAACGCGCTGCCCGCGTTGAACCACTTCTTCGTCGGCGCGTTGTTGGTGAAGCTGTCCGGATGCACCACACCGTCCTTGACCAGCCGGGCGGTGTCGGCGAGCGCCTGGGTGAACTCCTCGCTCTCGTACGCGCTGACCAGCTTGCCGCCCTCCAGCTTCCATCGCCAGGGGTTGCCGAGCATCTGCCGGACGAAGTCGAGCGGAGCCTGGGCCACCGCCCAGCGGTTCGCCCGGGCATCGGTGATCTTGCGGCAGACGTCCCGGAACTCGGCGAAGCTGCCCGGCTGGAGGTCGGCGCCGAGCTGCTTGAACAGGTCGTCCCGGCGCATCATCAGGGTGCCGCCGATGCCCCGGGGCACCGGCAGGCCGTAGATGCCGCCGTTGTAGCGGCAGTCCCGCCAGGCGTCGGTGGGCAGGTTCGCCAGGAACGGGTACTCCCGCACCGCGTCGCCGCTCAGATACGGGGTCAGGTCCTGGCACTTGGCGGCGAGCCAGGCCGGCAGGTTCGCCGTACCGGCGGGCAGGCCGTTCGGGGTGTACAGCGCCGGCACGATGACGTCCGGCAGGTCGTCCCCGGCGACCAGGGTGGCGAACTTGGTCGGCATGTCGGCGTTGGGCACGATGGTCAACCGCAGGTCGACGCCGAGCCGCCGGTTCATCTCCTGCCAGAACGGGTTCTGCCCGACCGCGGGCGGCACCGGCGAGTTGGTCAGGACGAAGGCGGAGAGTTCGCCGCCGTCGCCGGGCGGGCCGTCGGTGGCCTGCACCGGCGGCTCCGGATATTTCAGGAAGGCGTCCAGCAGGCCCTGCCGGTTGCCCTTCAGGTCCGGGGTGACCCCGGTGTACGGCGTGTAGTTCGGCAGCCTGGCCGAGCCGCTGGCCCGGTTGCGATCGCCGCCGGTGGTGGTGCCGCCGTCGCCGCAGCCGGCGAGCAGTCCCGGGCTGGCGATCATGGCGGCGGTGCCGAGCGCACTGGTCAGGAATTGTCGGCGGCCGATCGCCGGTTCACTTGTCATCGTTTGCTCCTTGGCGTAACGCCTGCGGGAATCGGGGGAGGAGGAGCGGTATTTCAGCCCTTGACCGCGCCGATCAGCACACCCTTGGTGAAGTGCCGCTGCACGAAGGGATAGACGACGAGGACAGGGACGATGGAGAGCACCAGGATGGCCATCTGGATCGCCTCCTGGGGCGGCAGTGCCGCGCCGGCCGAGCCGAGCTGGTCGACGCCGAGCTGGGTCTGGTTGACCACGTATGTCCGCAGCACGAGCTGCAACGGCCACTTCGCGGTGTCGTTCAGATAAAGCAGGGCGCTGAAGAACGCGTTCCAGTACGCCACCGCGTAGAACAGCCCGATGACCGCGAGTACGGCCTTGCTCAGCGGCAGGACGATCCGGAACAGGATGGCGGCGTCACCGGCACCGTCGATCCGGGCACTGTCGATCACCTCCCGGGGCAGGTCCATGAAGAACGCCCGCAGGATGATCACGTTGAACGCGTTGACCGCGACCGGCAGGATCAACGCCCAGTAGCTGTCCAGCAGCCCGAGGCTCTTCACCACCAGGTAACTCGGGATGATGCCGGGGGTGAAGAGCAGGGCGAAGAGCACGACCATCAGCAGCGGCCGGTGCGCCACCGACCGCGGGCGGCTCAGCCCGTACGCCAGCAGGATGGTGGTGGCCATGCTCAACGCCGTACCGGCGACGGTGACGAAGAGGCTGACCAGGGTCGCCCGGGTCACCACGCCGCCGGAGAGGATCGCGGCGTACGCGGCGAAGCTGACCTCGTCGGGGACGAGCACGAAGCCGCCGTCCCGGGTGATCTGCTCATGCGTGGCGAGGCTGGTGGAGACGATCCCGAGGAAGGGTACGACCACCGCCGCGCAGCAGACCGCCAGGACCACGCCCTTCAGCGCGCGTACCGGCCTCGACGCGGCCGTGACACCCGCGATGGTCGGCCGGTTGCTCATCGCTGGTATACCCCCTGCTCTCCGAAGCGGTGCGCGAGCCGGTTGGCGCCGAGGACCAGGAGCAGCCCGACCAGGCCCTTGACCAGACCGACGGCGGCGCTGACCCCCCAGTCACCGGCGAGGATGCCGTTGTTGTAGACGTACGTGTCGAGCACCTCGCTGGCGTCCGCCCCGACCGCCGGCTGCTGGAGCACGATCTGCTCGAAGCCGACGGTCAGCGCGTCACCGAGCCGCAGGATCAGCAGCAGCACGATCAGGCCGCGCAGCCCCGGCAGGGTGATGTGCCACAGTTGGCGCCAGCGGGTGGCACCGTCCACTGCGGACGCCTCGTAGAGCGTGCCGTCGATCCGGGACAGCGCGGCCAGGAAGAGGATCGTCGCCCAGCCGGCGTCCTTCCAGAGCACCTGGCCGGTGACCAGGGCGAAGAACGCGTCCGGATTGTTGACGATGCTGACCGTGCCGAGGTCGTGGTCCCGGAGGAAGTTGTTGAGCAGCCCGCCGTCGCCGAGCAACTGCATGAAGATCGCGACCACGATGACCCAGGAGAGGAAGTGTGGCAGATAGAGGACGCTCTGCACGGTCCGCTTGAGCCGTTCGGACATCAGGCTGTCCAGCAGCAGCGCGAGGGCGATCGGGGCGGGAAAGACGACCAGCACCTGGAGCAGGGTGATGATCAGGGTGTTGGTCAGCGCGTTCAGGAAAGCCGGGTCGCCGCTGACGATGATCCGGAAGTTCGCCAGCCCGCTCCACGGGCTGTCGAGAATTCCGACGTACGGCTGGTAGTCCTTGAACGCGATGACGTTGCCGAGCCACGGTAGATAGTGGAACGTCAGCAGGAGTGCGACGCCGGGAAGTGCCGCGAGCAGCAGGATGCGGTCCCGCCGTACCCGGTCCCACCACGACAAGCCGGCCCACCCCATTCAATCCCGCCGGATGCGACGCGTGAACACGATGGATCGCGACAGTTCCGGAAGTCGGCTGTTACATCCGGGTAAACCTAGAGTCGACCCTGATGAGCGTCAAGACGTGGATCTATGCCGCCGGAATTCCCCGCCGAGCAGCGCGGCCAGCAGCTCAGTGCTGGAGTGCCCTGGCCAGCACGGTGACGTCCTCGTCGCCGAGCCCGTGCTCGACGGCCCGCTGCCACTGCGCGGCCAGACTGTTGGCCACCGGGAACCGGTCGATGTCGACCTCGTACAGCGCCAGGTTGACGTCCTTGAGCCCGAGGGAGAGCGGATACTGCGCCGAGTACTCGTCCCGGCCGATCCGCTCCAGCTTCTCGGCCGCCCACTGGGAGACCAGCGGGCTGCCCTGCAACGCGCCGAGCACCGCCGCCCGGTCCAGGCCGAGGGAGTGCCCGAGCGCCATCGCTTCGGCGATCCCCTCGGCGAGGAAGGCGAGCAGCATGTTGTTGACCAGCTTGAGCCGGGAACCGGCACCGACCGGACCAGCCCAGACGGTCCGCTGCCCGAGCGCGTCGAAGACCGGGGCGATCCGCCCCCGGGCCTGCTCCGGCCCGGAGGCGAGCACCACCAGTTGACGCCGTTCCGCCGGGCCACGGCTGCCCGCCACCGGCGCGTCCAGCAGGACCACGTCCGGACGCTGCTCGCGGACCAGCCCGGCGATCCGCTCGGTGTCGGAGACCCCGATGGTGCTCATCTGCGCCCAGATCGCGCCCTCGGCCATCTCGGCCAGCATGCCCTGGTCGATCGCGATGGCCCGGACCGCGTCCCCGTTCGTCACCATCGTGATCACCACGTCGGCCCGGCGTACTGCCTCGGCCGGGCTGTCGGCGACCTCGGCCCCCTGCTCACCGAGTTGCCGGGCCGGCCCCGGCCGGCGGTTCCAGACGACGGTCGGCAGGCCGGCCCGGACGAGGTTGGCCGCCATCGGCTGACCCATGCCACCCAGCCCGAGTACGGCCACCCGCTGCGTCTGCGCCATCGAAACGTCCCCCCGTAGGCCCTGCCTCCACCCGGCAGCGTAGGTGAGCGGGCGGTGCCGCCGGCCCGAAATCGGGCTGGGTCGCCTGGCCGGTGACAGGCTTCCTGGTGAAGGTGACATGGTTCCCGGTGACGTGAAGGTGACATGGTTCCCGGTGACCTAGTGCGGAAAGGCGCAGGGCTTCCGGCTCGACACGTCGTACCGGAACTCCTCGATGCGCGACGCCACCTGGCGGGCTCCGACGGTGTGCTCCAGACGGTCGAGATAGAGCGACCGTCGGGCCAGGGCGGCCAGCTCGACGGTGAAGTAGATCGCCATCAACGGGTTGACGAAGAGGGTGCTGCCGCTGGTCCTCCGGGTGAACTGGACGTCGCCGACCTCGCCCCGGGTGGCCGCCGCGATCTGCCCGTTGACGATGCTGGGCCGCAGCGGGGTGGCGGTCTGGGCCCGGGCGACCGCCTCCCGGTACAGGGTCGCCTCCCGGCTCCGCCCGGGGATCGACAGCGCGCCCAGGTAGGCGCCCTCGCGGTCCAGCGCGGCGAGGTTCTCCAGCACCTGGACGTGGTTGACCCCGTGGTACGCGTCGATGCCGAACCCGAGGCAGCAGACCAGCCGTACCGGCACCGGCAGCCCGGCGACCGCCCCGAGGCTGGTCATGTCCTCGACCGGGGTGCCGAGCCCGGCCTCGTCGCCGCGCAGCAGGATGTCGGTGCCCCCGTCGACCAGCACGATCGCGTCCACCTCGAACCGCTTCACCAGGTGCCGGTATGCCTTGCGCAGCGGCTTCACACCGGTGCGGGGGAAGGCGTACACCGTCGACGGGAAGCCGTGCCCGGCCAGCCACTCCGCGAGTACCCGCTCTGGGAAGTAGTCGGCGGGCCCCTTGGTCTCCGGGGTGACCGCCGCGACGTTCTCGGCCAGCCAGCAGTCTAGGTCGAGCAGTTCCAGTTGGGCGAAGGAGTAGTTGGCCAGGTGCACCCGGACACCGGCGTCCCAGAGCGCGATCGCCAGCGGAAGTCCGGCGTACACGTCGAACCCGCCTCCGGCCCCCGCGACCAGGACGCTGCGCGCGCCGGCCAGTGCGGCGAACAGCGGCGGGGTTGCCAGTCCGGCCACCGGGCCTCCCCACCCTCGTCGTCCCGGCCCGCCCGACCGGCGGCGGCCCTGACCGGACCAGGCCCGAATACTACTCAGCTCAGCCGGTCAGCACCGAGATCGCGGCGACCAGGTAGAGGCAGCCGCCGAGACTCACCGCGATCCCGGCGACCGCCGGCAGCCAAGCCGTCGCGGTCGCCGCCACCGGCCAGCGCCGGGCCGTCCCGGTCAGCAGCGCGAAGCCACGGATCGTGATCACGCCGACCCCGGTCAGCGTGCCGGCCATCCCGATCCCGAAGGCGAGCACCAGGACCAGCGCGTCCAGGGCTCGACCGGTCAGCAGGCCGCTGACCAGCACCAGGAACGCGGACGGCGAGGGGAGCAGGCCGCCGGAGAGGGCCAGCACGGTCAGCCCGCGCCGCGACCACGGATCGGTCGGCGCCGGTACGTCGTGCCGGTGCCCGTGCGTGCCGCCGTGCCCGTGCGCGTCCCCGTGGCCGTGGTCGCTGAGGTGCGCGTCCCCGTGGCCGTGGTGGTGCGGGTGCGTGTCTCCGTGCTCATGCCGGGACCCGTGTTCGTGCCCGTGGGCATGGTCGGCAACCGGAGCGGCCCCGTGTCCGCGCCCGACGAGGACGTGGCTGTGGCCGTGCTCGTGGTTGTGGCTGTGCCCGTGGCCGTGACTGTGCCCGTGGCCGTGCTGGTGGGACGCCCGACCCCGCAGGTGCCGCCAGCTCAGGTGTGCGCCGACACCGATCACCAGCAGCCCGGCCGCCACCTGCATCCAGGCTGTCAGCGTCTTGGTGCCGAGGCTCGCGGCGCCGCTGAGTCCGACCCAGGCGAGCGCCAGCACCAGGACGGAGAAGGTGTGCATCGCCGCCACGATCACGCCGAGCCGGACCGCGTCCCGGTAGCGGCCCCGGGTGCCGACCAGGTACGCCGCCGTCACGCTCTTGCCGTGGCCCGGGGCGACCGCGTGCGCGGCGCCGACCCCGAGCGCCACCACCAGGGCGAGCCAGAAGACGCCCCGGCCGTCGAAGAGGGCGACCAACCGGCCCTCGACACCGGTCACGATTGGCTCCGGGCGCGTCGGCGCAGCCGTACCGTGACCAGTGCGACGACCCCGACGAGCAGGGCGGCGCCGACGCCGGCCAGGGTGCGTACGCTGCTGGCCGGCAGGCCGCCCGCGCCGGGCGTGAAGCGTACCCGGTGGGTCTGCTCGGCGGCGGTGAAGAGCGCCCGGTCCGGCGCGGCCGGGGTCTGGCTGGTCAGCATCGTCCGGTACGCCTCGTTGAGGTCGGTCAGCGCGCCGACGGTGACGTCGAGGTCGACCACCTCGGCCGGGCAGTCGAAGGTGAGCCGGGCGCCCTCGTCGAGCAGCCGGTCCAGAGTGTCGAGCCGGCCCGGGCACGGGCTCCCGTCCTGCCGCACCGAGATCCGCTCCAGCAGGTAGTCGTGCACCCGGGGCGAGCGCTGGAGTTTCTGCTCCCCGGTCAGATTCGTCGCGACCGCGCCGAGGCGCGGGTCCTCGAAGGCGCCGAGCGACTGGCCGAGCGCCACCCAGTCGTCCTCGGCGGCGAGCCAGGCGAGGTCGACCCGGGAGCCGTGCACGCTGATCCGCGCGGTGGAGGGCGGGCCGAACGGGTGCGCGGCGGCCGGGGTCGCCGGGAGGGCGAGCGCGGACAGCACGGCCAGGCCGGCCAGGCCGAGCGCGACGGCCGGCGATGGGATGCGGGCGATCAAGAGGTCTCCTGACGTACGAACCGGCCCCGGACCACCGCACGGTGGCGGTGGTCCGGGGCGGCGGGAACTACTTCGTCACGGTGATGACCGGACTGGTGATCTGCTGGTTCTCGCTGTCCAGGTAGACCACGTGGGTGGTGTTCTTCTTCGCCGACGGCGGCAGCGCGAAGCTGTACACGAGCCGGCCCAGTTCGTCGGCCTTCTTGTAGCCGATGAAGACGCCCTTGCGGCCCGCGCCGTCCTTCGTGCTGCGCAGGTAGACGGTGACCTCCTCGCCCGGGTCGTAGCCGTAGGCGTTGACCCGGACCTTGCCCCTGGCCTCGACGACGGTCTTGTTGACCTTGACCTGCTCGCCGACGGTGTTCTCCGGGGTACGCAGCTCGTTGACGGTGCGCTCACCGGCCGCGTTCTTCCGGATCACTACGCCGTCGTGGTGCTGGCCGTTGGCGTACCGGGCCTCGTAGCGGATGCTGTCGCCGGTGACGTCGATGAGCTGGTAGAGCTGCTTGTCCTCGGCCTTGCTCATGATGTCGGCGTTGTTGTCGGTCCAGACCGAGCCGTCGACGTCGTACATCTTGCCGCCGGAGACCGACACCGCGTAGACGGTGCTGTCGTGCACAGTCACCGACTGGCGGGACGAGGCCACGCTGCCCCGGCCGTACGTGTGGTCGTGGCCCTGGAGCACCAGGTCGACCCCGTACTTCTCGAACAGCGGGCCCCACTGTGCCCGGACCACCGGGTTGTTCCGGCCCTCGGCCGTCGAGTAGACCGGGTGGTGGAAGGTCACCACGGTCCACTTGTTCGGGTTGTTCTTGAGCAGCCCCTCCAACCACGCGGTCTGCGCGGCCATCACGTCCGGGATGCCCTGCACGTTGCTGTTCAGGCCGATGAACCGGACACCCTGGTAGTCGACGGTGTACGCGGTCTTGGCCAGCTCCGCCGGCCAGCCCGCCGGCCCGTTGTCCGGGTACGGGAACTGCGGCGTCCAGAACTGCGACAGTGTGCCGCCGCTGTACTCGTGGTTACCGGGGATCGAGATGTTGTTGATCTGGCCGTCGATGAAGCCGCCGGCCTGGTACCACTGCCCCCACTGTTCCTCGCTGTTCGCGGAGTCGATGAGGTCACCGGCGTTGACGATCAGCTTGGCCTGCGGACGGTCCGCGAACGCCTGCCGGAACACCCGGGGCAGCGCCGAGTCGAGGTAGTTCTGCGCGTCGCCGTAGTAGATGAACGAGAACGGCGTGGCGTCAGGGGTGGCGGTGGTGAAGTCGGTCCAGGCGCTCCAGTTGGTGCCGTCGCCGACCCGGTAGGTGTACCGGGTGCCCGGCTTAAGGCCGACGAACTCCACGGTGTGGTAGGTCGAGGCGTACCCGAGGGAGGTGTTGACCGACTTGGTCGACAGTGCCTTGACGACCGAGACGGTGCCGGCGGCGGGCACCACCTGGCCGAGCGCGGCGGGCGCCTCCAGGATCTCGGCCTGGGCCCACTCGGGGGTGGCCTCGGCCCGCCAGGTCACCCGCTGCGAGGTCGCCGGGGTGGTGGTGGGGGTGAGGATGATGCGGTCGGGCATCGGGGACGGCCGGTGGATCTCGGCCGCCGGGTACTTGCCCGGTGCGGCGTCACCGAACGCCACCGGGCTGATGGCGAAACCGCCGACGAGCATGGCGGCGGCACCGATAGCGGCAAGTCTGGCCCGCCGGGAGCCGGCAATCCAGGGTCTCTTGACGTCACTCACTACAGGGATCACCTTTCGGGTGAAAGTGGGTACGGCCGCCGGCCCGCAGCCGGTGGCCAAGCGCATTCATCCAGAGGTGGACGACCGGCGGTCGGCCGTTGACTGGCCGCCGGGTGAACGGGCCTGGCCAGCGGGTTAATTCATGATCAACACGTCGTGCCCGGTGCCGGGCTTCACCGTGCGGAGACCGCCCGTCCATCGTCCGGGAACCGACCGTTCACCCCGGCCCACCTACCATGCCGGCGGCACCAGCCCGAGTCCCTCGCCCGCGCGACGGCCGGCATCCCCGCCGACCGCCCGACCCGCGGACCGCCCGACCCGTCGACCGTCCGACCCGCCGACCATCCCGACCGCCGACCCTACGGAGCACGATGAAACTGCCGTCCCGCCGCTGGGCGGTGGTCGCCACCGTCGGCACCCTGGCGGCGCTCGCCGCGGTCGAGCCGACGCCCTCGCCGCCGATCGTCAAGGGGGACACCTTCGTCACCGCGCAGACCGGTGGCCTGCTGAACATCGAGGGCGGGGAGTGCTTCTCCGACCCGGCGTACTCGCGGGAGGCCGCCGAGGTGGTCGTCCGGTACGAGCCCTGCGAGTCCGGCGCCGACAACCAGTCGTACGGCTTCCTGCGTGCCGATGACGGGCCGTGGGACCGTGCCCGGCTGGCGGACTTCGCCTGGCAGGGCTGCCGGGGCTACTTCGACCGGCGCTGGCCGGACCGCAACGGCGGCACCCTCGACTTCTATCCGATCCTGCCGACCGAGCAGACCTGGGCGGACGGCGATCGCACCGTGATGTGCGTGGTCTACCGCCCGCGCGGCCGGCTCACCGACTCGGTGCTGCCGCTGCGCTGAGCTGTGGTGCTGCCGCTGGGCTGAGCTGTTCCGGGCGGCCGCCCGGGCCAGGCGTCGCAACCGGTGCGGGCTCAGGCCCGGAGGCCGCCGTCGACCGGCAGGCAGACGCCGGTGACGAAGGAGGCACGGTCGCTGAGCAGCCAGGCGGCCGCCGCGGCGATCTCGTCCGGCTCGGCGGCCCGGCGCAACGGGGTGAGCGCGTTGAGCCGCTCGACGGCGGCCGGCTCGTCATCGGCCCACTGCCGGATCACCCCGGTCATGGTGGTGCCCGGGGCGATGGCGTTCACCCGGATACCCTCCGGGCCGTACTCGGCGGCAGCGGTCTCGGTGAGGCTGTTCACGGCCCGCTTCGTCGCCGCGTACGGGCCCAGTCCCGGTGCGCCGCGCAGGCTGCCGACGCTGCTGACGTTCACGATCGCCCCCGACCCGGCGGTGGCCCGGATCGCCCGGATCTCCGCGGTCATCGAGAGGAACAGTCCCCGATAGTTGACCGAGGTGACCAGGTCGAAGTTCTGCTCCGTCGCGTTCACCATCGGGGTCTGCGGGATCGAGATGCCGCCGTTGTTGAAGGCGATGTCCAGCCGGGCGTGCAGCCGGATCACGCTGTCCACCGCCGCCTGGATGCTGGCCCCGTCGGTCAGGTCGGCGAGCACGTAGTCGGCGGTCCCGCCGGCGTCGCGGATCTCCCCGACCACGTCGGCGAGTTCGGACTCGGTCCGGGCGGTCAGCACCACGGCGGCACCCTCGCGGGCGAACAGCCGGGCGGCGGCCGCGCCGATACCGCGACTCGCGCCCATCAGGAGCGCGACCTTGTCGCCGAGCAGGCCGGCTCCGCTGCCCGAGGCGTTCGTTCCGGTCATGAGGTCACTCTCTCATCACCGAACGGTGATCCGCAGGTACGCTCTGTATCTGCCCTTTTCGGCGGCGCCACTCTCACCGGGTCAGCCGTATGTGACCCTGGTCGCCGGCCGCCTCCAGGTCCCAGCGCTTGCCGAAGGCCTGGATCCGGCTCAGCCTGATCCGGCCGAAGTCCGCCGGCAGGTGGGGGTCGACCAGCAACTGGCCGTTCCGGGCCTCCAGCCCGAGCAGGGTACGGATGAACAACAGCGGCGCCGCGCTGGCCCAGGCCTGCGGGGTACAGGCGGTCGGGTACGGCACCGGCTTGCGCCCGTACGAGCGGTCGTAGCCGGCGAACGCCTCCGGCAGCCGGTGCGCGGAGAAGTCGGCCGCCTCCAGCATCGCCACGATGACCCGGGTCGCCTCGTCGCGGAACCCGTACCGGGCCAGGCCGTGCGCGATCAGCGAGTTGTCGTGCGGCCAGACCGTGCCGCTGTGGTAGCCGATCGGGTTGTAGCACCGGTTCTCGGTGGAGGTGGTCCGGATGCCCCAGCCGGAGAACATGTGCCCGGAGAGGAGTTGGCCGGCGAGCACCTTCGCCCGCTCCGGCGGCACGATGCCGCTCCAGAGCAGTTGCCCCATGTTGGAGGTCATCGAGTCGATCGGACGTTTGTCCCCGTCCAGGCCGATCGCGTAGTAACCGCCCCGCTCGTCGATCCAGAAGTCCCGGTTGAACTGTTCCCGGAGCTGGTGCGCGTCGGCGCGCAGCCGCTCGGCCAGCTCGGGATCCCCCAGCGGGCCGTCGGCGAGTTCGGCGACCCGGAGTTTCGCGTCGTAGGTGTAGCCCTGGATCTCACATGTCGCGATCGGCAGTACCGGGATGGTGCCGTCGGCGTAGGCGATGCCGTCGGGGGAGTCCCGCCAGCAGTGGTTGCCCAGCCCCTGCGGCGAGCGGGTGGCGTACTCGACGTACCCGTCCTGGTCGAGGTCGCCGTAGCGGTCGATCCAGCGCAGCGCGGCGTGCACGTTGTCCCGGAACCGCCGCACGAAGTCGTCGTCCAGCGTCCAGCGCCAGTACTCGGAGAGCAGGATCAGCCAGAGCTGGGTGGCGTCGGAGGTCCCGTAGTAGGGGTTGTGCGGCTTCTCGCCGGTCCGGGTCAGCTCGCCGCTGCGTACCTCGTGCAGGATCTTCCCCGGCTCCTCGTCCCGGAAGTCGTCCAGCCTGGTGCCCTGGTAGTTGGCCAGCGACCGAATGGCGCCCCGGGCCAGCCGCGGCCCGAACGACAGCGACTGGTACGCCGTAACCAGCGAGTCGCGGCCGAAGACGGTGAGGAACCAGGGCAGGCCGGCGGCCGGCAGCACGATGGTCTCGTCACCGATGTTCTGCTCGATCCGCAGCGCCACCAGGTCCATCTTGGACTTGTGCAGCACCCGGTTCAGCAGGTCGGAGTCCAGATCCTGGCTGGGGCAGTCCTCCCGCCAGTCGTGCGTGGGGTCCTCGCCGACCAGGTCGAAACCCTCGCCGAACTGGCGGTGCAGCGTGGGCAGCTCGGTCGGCCGCCGGGGCAGCGCCACCGCCAGCTCGGCCTCCCACTTGAGCCCCGGTTCCAGGCGCAGGTCCCAGATCAGGTCGTTCTCCTCCACCCGGTCCGCCGGCGGCGACACCTGGATGTCGGTGACCGCGGTGAAGTCCGCGTTGCGGTAGGTGAAGCAGAGCCGGGAGCCGTCGGTCGAGTGGTCCCGGGTGATGCTGGCGGAGCGGTCCCGGACCCGCTGCTTGATCTCGAACAGGTCGGCGAAGTCGGTGCCGACCCGCAGCCGGAGCTGCACCGACTGCACCTCGTTGGCGAAGCACTCCAGCTCGATCCGCTCCTGCATCGCGTCGCTGATGAACCGCTGGCGGCGTACCCCGACGCTGTTGGTCGGCACGTGCGGCAGGTCCGAGTTGGTCAGGAAGAAGGCCGCCGAGTCGTCGTCGACCAGCCCCGAGCTGAGGATCAGCAGCGGCGCCCCACCCAGGGTCAACTCCCACTGGCTGAGCAGCCGGGTGTCGTCGTGCACCAGGCCGCCGATGGTGCCGACCGGTACGTCCCCGGTGGCGTTGCTCACCATGAACGACCGGCCCTCCACCACCGCGACCGCGTCCGGGCCCAACTCCGGCGGCTGGGTACGCGCCACCGAACTCGGGGCGTTGGGGCTCGTCACCACCCCCGGGGTCGGATCGGCCGGGGTGGGACGCCGGACAACATTCGTCACGGCAGCCCCCTTCACCCGCACGAGAAGCGTGGCCATCCTGTCGACGCCAGCCTAGGCAGCGCCGGGGCGGGACCGGTGCCGAACGCGGGAACCAGCCCCTCGGCCTGTCTGGTCCCGTACCGGACGGGGGAATTCGGCGCGGCTGTCCCCCCGCCGCACCGGTGATCGCGGGCGCCGGTCCACGGCGGCAGCCCGGAGAACCAGGTCACCGCCAGCTCGTTCGCGGCGGCACCGTCCATGCCCGGCCGAGGTGGCGGGAGGTCCGGTCGAGGTGGCGGGAGGTCCGGTCGAGGTGACCGGCAGGTATGTCGGCCCCTTCCGGCGGGCACGAAGGGGGAGCGGAGACAAGGAGGCGGAGAATGCGCGACGTCGAACTGGCCGGGGACGGCCGTCGGGTGGTGGTGATCGCGGTCGAGCCCGGCGAGGAGGCGGTGGCCACCGTCAACGAGGTGGCCCGGCGCCGGGGCATCCGCGCGGCGCAGGTGACCGCGGTGGGCGGGTTCGCCAGCGCCGAGGTCGGCTACTTCGACCGGCCGGCCCGGGACTACCTGCGGATACCGGTACCGGAGCAGGTCGAGGTGCTCTCCCTGGTCGGCGACATCGCCGAACTGCACGGCGAGCCGGCGTTGCACGTGCACGCGGTGCTCGGCCGCCGGGACGGCGGTACGGTCGGCGGCCACCTGCTGCGCGGCGAGGTGTGGCCCACCCTGGAGGTGGTGGTCACCGAGGTCGCGGCGGGGCTGGCCAAGCGGGTCGACCCGGAGACCGGGGTGGCGATGTTGACCGGCACGGCGTACGGCTGACCGGCGTACCGCTCCGGCCGCCGCCGCGACCGGAGGGATCGCTTGTGGACGATCAATAGCATCGGTGCCATCCGACGGGTACCGGCGGCGAAACGCCGGTCCCGTCACGACGGAGAGGACACCGATGCGAGATTCCGAGTTTGTCGACACGAGGATTCCAAGGCCCGGCGGTGCGGCGCTGTCCCGCCGGAACATGCTTCGCGCCGGAGCGGTCGCGGCCGGTGGCGCGGTGCTGGCCGGTACCGCTGCCCAGCCGGCCCAGGCGGCACCACGCGGAAGCCGGACGCCGGTCCGGGCCCGGGCGCTGGTCGCCGGTGACCGGGTCCGGGTGGTGTCGCCGGGCAGCACCCCGGACCCCACCCTGATGGCCCGGGGGATCGAGATCCTGCGCGGCTGGGGCCTGGAGGTGGAGCTCGGCCAGCACGTCTACACCCGGTACGGCTATCTCGCCGGCACCGACGCGCAGCGGCTCGCCGACCTGAACGACGCGCTGACCGACCCCGGGGTGCGGGCCGTCTTCGCCGCCCGGGGCGGCTACGGCACTCAGCGGATCGTGGACCGGATGGACCTCTCCGGCCTGCGTAGCGACCCGAAGGTGGTGGTCGGGTTCAGCGACATCACCAGCATCCACGGCCGGCTGTGGCGGGAGGCCGGTCTGGTCAGCTTCTACGGTCCGATGGTCAACTGGTCGGACGGTCGCACCGGCCCGGAGTCCGCCGAGGCGTTGCGCCGGGCGGTGATGAGCACCGACCCGGTCACCATTACCCGCGATCCGGCCGAGACCGCTGCCTCGGTCATGGTGCCGGGCCGGGCCACGGGCCGGCTGCTCGGCGGTTGCCTGACCCTGCTCTCCACCTCGCTGGGCGCGAAGGACTCCCCGGACCTCGACGGGGCGATCCTGTTCTTCGAGGACGTGGACGAGGCGCCGTACAGCTACGACATGATGTTGACCGAGCTGCGCCGGGTGGGCGTGCTGGGTCGGGTCGCCGGGGTGGTGATCGGGCAGATCACCAACAGCGTCGGCGAACCGGGGGAGTGGGACGCGGCGGCGGTGCTCAAGGACCGCCTCTACGACCTCGGCGTACCGGTGCTGGGCGGGCTCCGCCTCGGGCACGGCAACGGGCAGCTCACCATCCCACTCGGGGCCCGGGCCACAATCGACGCCGAGGCCGGGACGCTGACCGTGGAGGCGGGCGTCCGGTAGCCGGCCCGCGGCGGCCGGGTGGGGGTCGTCCTCGGGGAGTGCGGGAGTGTCCGAGGGCGACCACCACCGACGGCGGGTCCGGGAGTCCGGCCGCCAGGGCCTGGATCAAATTCCTGGCCGGGCTGCTGACCTACTGGCTGGGGGTGGTGAAGGTCACCGTTTCGGAGGGGGTGGAGTAGCTGCCCGCCTGGTCGACCGCGCGTACGTAGACCTCGTACGTGTTGCCGGGGGAGACGGCGAACGTGACGGTCCGTACGTCCGCGGCGGGGTTCGGGACGCCGAGGGCGCTGCCGTTGACGTACGTGAAGTACCGGGAGATCGGGAAGTCGCCCGGTGTCGAGGCCGTCCACGACAACGTCGCGGAGGTCGGGGTGAGCGTGGTGACGGTCAGGTCGGACGGCGGGGACGGCGGCACCGACGGGACGGTGGTGACGGTGCCGCGTGCGGACGGGGCCGAGCGCGGCGTGCCGTCGGTGTAGCGGACGACGACAATGAACGTGTAGCTCGCGCCTGGCCTGAGCCCGGTGAGCTGGACGCTGGTCGTCGACGGGCCCGTGCTCGCCCGGATCTGGATCGGCTGGGTCGGGGTTGCGGGCGGGACGATCAGGTCGTAGCCGGCGATCCGTTCAATGGCGACCGCCGTCGGTCGCCAGGAGACCGTCGCGGTGGTGGCGGTGACGTCGGTCGCCACCGGCGGGCCGGGCACAATTTCGCTTGGCAGGGTCGTGATGGTCACGGGGGCCGAGGCCGGCCCGCGGAGGCCGCTGGTGTCCCGTGCCCGCACGTACAGCTCGTAGGTCGTGGCCGGGCGCAACCCGCCGATCGACACGAAGACCCACGCGCTGGTCGTGGTGGCGACCAGCTGGTCCGGGTAGATCCAGCCCAGTCGGCGGGCGTAGAGCTCGTACACCGCGATCGGGTTGGTGCCCGCGGCGGCCGGCATCCAGGCCAGGTCGACGGTGGTGGCGGAGAGGAACTGCGTGCCGGCGGCCTGCGGGGCGCCGGGAGGGGTAACCGGTACGCTCGCCTGTGCCGGCGCGGGTCCGGAGGTCACCAGCACGAAGGCGAGCGCGACGCTGAGTAGATGCCTGTGGCGCATTCCAACATGCTCCGCCGTCCAATGAAGACTGTCAATGTATGCGCTCAAGCCTTGGCGTCGACTCCGACGCACGCCCTAGAGCCGGCCGTCCGGGTAGCGGGTCAGGTAGCCGCCCATGGTCCGGAAGTAGTCGGTGGCGGCGTGCTCCTGGCCGTCGTCGGTGCGTACCCGGGTGATGGCCAGGCCCGGCCGGTGCCCGCGACGCGCGTCGGCGCCGGCCACGATCACCACGCCGTCGCCCTCGCGGTAGAAGATTCGGCCGGGCGTGCCGCCGTAGCGGCCCTCGGAGACCCGGGCCGCCAGGATCCGCAGTCGCGCGCCGTCGTGGTGGGTGAAGGCGTTCGGGTACGGGTCGGACTGCGCCCGCACCAGCCGCTCGATCTCCTCGGCCGGCCAGTTCCAGTCGATCCGGCTCTCCTCGATCGAGCGCTTGTGGAAGAAGCTCGCCTTCGAGCGGTCCTGTGGGGTCCAGTCGGTGCGGCCGGAGGCGATCAGCGCCAGTCCGTCCACGGTGATCGGGCCGAACAGCTCCAGCGTGCGGTGGAACAGGTCGGTCGTGGTGTCGGTCGGGCCGACCGGTATCGCGCGTTGCAGCACGATGTCGCCGGCGTCGAGGGTCTCGTCCATCAGGTGCGCGGTGACCCCGACCTCGCGCTCGCCGTTGAGCAGTGCCCAGATCAGCGGGCTGAACCCGGCGTACGCCGGCAGCAGCGAGTCGTGCACGTTCAGCGTCCCGTACGGCGGCAGGTTGAAGATCTCCGGCGGGATCCAGGTACGCCAGTTGGTCGCCACGATCACGTCGGGTGCCGCCTGCCGGAGCCGCTCCATCAGCTCGGGATCACCGGGTCGCTTGCGCAGCAGCACCGGTACCTCGTGCTTCTCGGCCAGTTCGGCCACCGAGTCGTCCCAGATCTTCTCGTACGCGTGCTCGCTGCGCGGATGCGTGACGACCAGGGTCACCTCGTGCTCGGAGTCCAGTAGCGCCTGTAGGGTGCGGTGCCCCCAGGTCTGGTAGCCGAACATCACAACCCGCATCGACGGTCTCCTCTTCGGTCGGTTCGGCTCGCCCCGGTAGCACGCCCGGCTGGCTCCCGTCGGGCGTTTTGTTTCCGCAGGTTCGCACTGGTCAGGTGGTCCATATTGTTCTTGACCATGGTGTAGGTTAGCCTAACCTAAATGCCACGGATGGTCGACCGTCCGCGCCAGCCGCACCGGGTCCGTACGGGATCCAGTCCTCCACCACGCCGCCGACCGGCCGGCAGACTGATGGGACAGGTATGTCACGAACCAATCGCAGCGACGATCCCCAGGTCCACGACCTCCTCGGCATCGGCTTCGGTCCGTCGAACCTCGCCCTGGCCATCGCCATCCGCGAGGCCGCCGCCGGCCCTGGCCGGATCGACAGCGCGGTCTTCCTGGAGCGCCAGCCCAGCTTCGGCTGGCACCGCGGGATGCTGCTCGACGACGCCACCATGCAGGTGTCGTTCCTCAAGGACCTGGTGACGCTGCGCAACCCGGCCAGCGGGTTCAGCTTTCTCTGCTACCTACAGAGCCGGGGTCGGCTGATCGACTTCATCAACCACAAGAACCTCTTCCCGTCCCGGGTCGAGTTCCACGACTACCTGGAGTGGGCGGCGGCCCAGGTCGATGACATGGTCCGGTACGGGCACGACGTGGTCGACGTGCGCCCGGTCTGGCGGGACGGCGAACTCGACCACTACGAGGTACTGGCCCAGGCCGGCCCCTGCTCCGCCGCCCCGGTCAGCTACCGGGCCCGCAACCTGGTGCTGGGGGTGGGACTGCGGCCGTACCTGCCGGACGGGATCACCCTGGACACCCGGGTCTGGCACAGCCGCGACCTGCTGCCCAACCTGCGCGGCCTGGTCCCGTCGGACCCGTCCCGGTTCGTCGTGGTCGGCGCGGGGCAGAGCGCGGCCGAGGCCGTCGACCACCTGCACCGGGAGTTCCCCGCCGCCGAGGTCTGCGCGGTCTTCTCCCGGTACGGCTACAGCCCGGCCGACGACAGTTCCTTCGCCAACCGGATCTTCGACCCGGCGGCCGTGCAGGAATACTTCACCGCCCCGACGGAGGTGAAGGAGATGATGCTCGCCTACCACGGCAACACCAACTACTCCGTGGTCGACCAGGAACTCATCGACGAGCTGTACCGGCGCGTCTATCAGGAAAAGGTACGCGGCGTCGAGCGGCTCCGGATCCTCAACCTGTCCCGGCTGGTCGAGACGGTCCGTACCCCCGACGGGGTGCGGATGGTGGTGGAGTCCCTGGTCACCAACGAGAAGACGGTGCTCGACACCGACGTGGCGGTCTTCGCCACCGGATACCGGCCGGTCGACCCGTTCGACCTGCTCGGTGAGGCGGCGCAGGTGTGCCTGCGAGACGACGCCGGGCGGGCACTGGTCGACCGCGACTACCGGCTGCGGACCCGCCCGGAGGTCCGGGCCGGCATCTACCTCCAGGGCGGCACCGAGCACAGCCATGGCATCTCCTCCTCGCTGCTCTCCAACACCGCCATCCGGGCCGCCGAGATCCTCGGCTCGATCTGCGCCCGCTCCGCCGACCCGGCACTCGACCGCGAACCCGAGTACGCCGGCGCGCCCGGCTCCGCCTGACTCCGCTGACTCGCCGGCCGTTCCCGTCGCCGGTGCGCGGCGGACGGTCGGCGGATGTTCGGGGCTGTCCGCGGTCGGCGGGTGTTCGGGGCTGTCCGCGGTCGGCGGACGGTCGGCGGATGTTCGCCGGCAGGTAGCCGGGAGCGGGTCCGGGGTTCACCTGCCCCGGTAACCCTGCGCGGATGCGGGAGAGCCTCTCACCGGCCCGACTGCGCTGGCTGGGGCTGCTCGGCAGCGCGCTGATGGCCGCCAGCGCCCACCTCGCCGGCTCGGCCGCCGACCGGGGGCCGGGCTGGGCGGCCGGCGTCGGGCTGTGGCTGGTCGGCGCCGGTGGACTGGCCGCCGTCTGGTGGCGACTGCGCACCGTCGCCGCGCCGGGCTGGCTGCTGGGTACCGGTGCGCTCTGGGCGGTGCCACTGCTGCTGGCACCGCCACTGGGCAGCTCCGATGTCTACGCGTACGCCTGCCAGGGCGAGATCGTCCGGGCCGGGCTCGACCCGTACGCCGTGGGGCCGGACGCGCTGCCGTGCCAGTGGCTGAACTGGGTCGCGCCGAGCTGGCGGGACACGCCCGCGCCGTACGGCTCCCTCTGGCTGCTCGTCGAGAGGTTCGCCGCGAGCGTGTCGGCCGGCAGCCTGCCGCTGGCCGTCACGGTGTTGCGGCTGGTGGCGATCGTCGGCCTCCTGCTGGCCACCGCCGCCGGTGCCCGGCTGGCCCGGCACTGCGACGGGAACCCGGCCCGGGTGGTCTGGCTCGGCGCGATCGGCCCGCTGCCGCTGGTACACGTCGTCTCCGGGGCGCACAACGACGCCCTGCTCGCCGGCCTGGTCGTACTCGGACTGCTGGCCGCGGTCGAGCTGCGTACCGCGGTCGGCCGGCTGGCCCTTGCCGGCGCCGCGTTCGGGGCCGCTGCCTCGGTCAAGGCCACCGCGCTGGTGGCGGTACCGTTCGCGCTCGCGGTCGTACCCTGGGCGCGCACCGGCCGGCGTCGCGTCGCGGCCGGTGCCGTCCTGACCGGCGCGACCCTCGGCACCGTCCTGCTGCTGGCCGGCGTGACCGGGCACGGCCTCGGCTTCGTCCGGAGCTGGCCGGCGACCGCCGGCAGCGTGCAGTGGTCGTCGATCCCGACCGGGGTCGGGATGGCGGTCGGCTACGGGCTACGCGCGGCGGGCCGGCCCGAGGCGTTCGGCGGCGCCGTCGAGGTCGCCCGGTCGCTGGGGCTGGCGGCGCTCGGCGCCGTCCTGCTGCTCGCCTGGCGCCGGGCGCTGCGCGGCGGCGTCGCGGTCGCCGTACCGGCGGCGGGGGTGGCACTGCTCGCCACCGCGCTGCTCGGCCCGGTCTTCTACGCCTGGTACGCCCTCGCCGGGGTCGCCGTGCTGGCCGCCGCACCCCGGGGGCGGCTGAGTGCGCTGCTCGACGCGGGCTCCGCCGGATTGGTCTTCCTCACCCTGCCGGACAGCCTCGGCCTGGTCACCAAGACCAAGGTCCCCGGCGCGCTGCTCGACCTGGCCCTGGTCGGCTGGCTGCTGAGCCGATGGGCGTGGCGGAGGCCGACCGATCCGGCCGGGCGTTCCCGGATGCCGGTCGGGCGGTCGGGGGAGTTGGCGGGGCGTTCACGTCTGGCGCCCGGACGTTCACGGATGCTGGCAAGGCGCTCACGGATGGTGCTCGGGCGCTTCCGGGGGCTGGCAAGGCGTTCGCGGGTGTCGCTCGGCCGGGTCGACGAGTGGCGGCGGCGCCGGGCCCGTGCCGTCATCGGACAATGGCGGTCGCCGGTGTAGCCGGTTGCCCGCCGTTCACCTCGGCAGGGCACCCTTCCGGGGTGACCGCCGACGTGATTCCGGCCGCCGGCCCACCCGCCGTGCCGCCCACGGCCGCGCGCCGCGGCTATCTGGCCGTCGAGTACGCGCTGATCTTCTTCGGCGCGGTGCTCGGCTATGTGCTGGCCGGGACCCCGGGCAGCCCGATCCCGCCGTTGTTGCTGCTGGCCGGGCTCGCCGCCGGCTATCTGTGGCGACGCCCGGACTTCGACCGGCGGAGTTGGTGGGGCCGGGCCGCGCTGCGTGCCGAGTGGATCCCGATGCTCCGGCTCTGGACGGTCACCGCCGTACTGGCGGTCGCGGCACTGGCCGTGCTCGCCCCGGAACGACTCTTCGAGTTGCCCCGGCAGTCGCCGCTGCTCTGGGGCGCGATCGTGCTCTTCTACCCGCTCTTCTCCGTCTATCCGCAGGAGCTGATCTTCCGGGCATTCCTGATGCACCGGTACGCCCCGGTCTTCGGCTCCGGGCGCTGGCTGGTGGCGGCCAGTGCCGTGGCGTTCGGGTTCGTCCACCTGATCTTCGGCAACGTCCTGTCGGTGCTGCTCACCCTGGCCGGCGGCTGGCTCTTCGCCCGTCGTTACCAGCGCACCGGCTCGCTGCTGGTCGCCTCGGTCGAACACGCCCTGTACGGGCTGCTGGTCTTCACGGTCGGGCTGGGTGACTTCTTCTATCACGGGGCGACGTAGTCGCCGGCCGCGCCGGTCAGCCGGCGGTGGTCGATGAATCCGGATCCGACGTGTGGTCCGGTTCCGTTGCCCGTTCCTCGGTGCCGCCCTGCTGCGGATCCGCTTCGGCGGGAGTCGGTTCGGCGCGGCGGTTCCACTCGAAGGTGACCTTCATGTGTGCCTCGCCGGTGGTCTCGGCAACCACGAAACCACCCTTCGCGGCAACCTTGAGACCGAATTCGATCGCCACCCGGTCGGCTCCGCCAGCGTCGCGGGCCCGTGCGGCCGCGCTCTGGGCGAGCCGGTGGAACCGGTCGAACGCCTCGCCGAACGTCTCCGACAGCCGGGCGACCACCTCGCGGGGACGACCGGCCGGCGCGACTCCGGTGACCTGGTGGGTCACCTCGACCAGCACCGTGCTGTCGTCGTCGACCGGAATCTCCACGTAGTAGGTCATTGCCCTCCTCACCGGTCGACGAACTGCGGCCGGCCCAGTCTAGTGGCGCATCACCGCCATTTCGGACCGTAGGGGAAGCCGTTGAGCGGGCGCCGCCGACCTGGCCGCCTTGTCCGACGTCGATACCCTCGGAGGTCCAGTTCGGAACGGTCCAGTTCAGCAGTGGTCCAGTTCGCCAGCGGGAGGCCGGTCGATGCCCCACCTCACTCCGTCGGACATACGCAGCGTCGCCTTCCGGAAGCCGGCGTTCGGTCGACGCGGATACGACGAGCAGGACGTCGACGAGTTCCTCGACCAGGTCGAGAGCACCATTTCCGCACTGACGGAGGAGTTGACGGCCCTGCGTGGGCAATCGACATCCGCCGTCGCGCCGGCCGCGGCCCCGGCCGGCGTGGGCGTCGAGCCGCAGGTCGCGATCCTCGCCCAACTCGAAGAGATCAGGGCCCGGCTCACCCGGATCGAGGCTGCTGTCGCGGGTGGCGGCCCGAGGTCGCCGTTCGGCGATCCGATGTTCCGAAGTTGACCCGGCCAGTGGTGTGTCGGCGGTCGTCCAGCCGTCGCCAGGAGATCTGATGCCGCGAGTGCACTCGTACACCCGCCGGGACGGCACCCGGGTCAGGGGACACTACCGCTCCCGTACGCGGCGCTCGCGCCCCCGCCGCTCGTACTCTCGGCAACGTCGGGGCGGCAAGTCGGCGCCGGACCGGTCGGGCTGGTGGCTCGCCGGGGTGCTCGGCACGCTGGTGCTGGCCTGGCTGGTCGTCGACTTCGTGCAGCGGCACCCGGTCTGGGCGGTCGTCATCGCGGTGGGCCTGGTCGCGGCCGGTGCCGGAGTGCTGACCCTGCTGGTCCGGGCGCGACTGCGCGAGGAGACCGAGGCGGCGGTACGCGCCCGGCGCGTCGAGGCGACCGACACGATGACCGGCGCGGAGTTCGAACGGTGGGTGGCGGCCCTGATGAGCCGCTCGGGCTTCGCCCGGGTGACGGTCTGCGGCGGTGCGGCCGACCGGGGTGCGGACATTACCGCCATCGCCCCGGACGGCCGGCGGGTGGTCGTGCAGTGCAAGCGGCACAGCCCGACGAACCGGGTCGGCAGCGCGGCGATCCAGCGCTTCGCCGGCACCTGCCGGAGCATCCACCGGGGCGAGATCTGCGTGATCGTCACCAACGGGTTCTTCGCCGCCGGCGACGGGCTGCGGCTGGCCCGCGAGCTGGGGATCGGACTGGTGGACCGGTCGGCGCTGGGGGAGTGGGCGTACACCGGCCTGCCACCCGCCTCGCTGGCGCAGTGATCGCTTGATCCGCTGGCTCTGGCGGAGTCGCCGGCGCCGTCCGGTCCGGTGTACGCCTCCTCACGATCACCTACCTGGTGCCCCGGCAGGAGTGGCTCGGGCGCGACGACGTCGCCCTGCACTTCGTGCTTGACATGGAGGGCACCTTCGGCGGAATGCGCGAGGTCGGCGAACTGGCGGTCCGGGGCGAGCTACGGCGACGATCGGCCGCCGCTACACCCTCGACGAGGGTGTCCGGGCGTGCGTCGACTTCGCCCGCCGGCACAACACCGGCAAGCTGGTCGTCACGACCTGACCGTCAGGCCGGCCGGGCCAGGTGGGTACGCAGCACCTCGCCCAGCGGCTCCCGGCGTACGCAGGCGTCGAAGGCGAACGAGGCGGCCAGCCGTTCGGCCTCGTCCGGGTCGACTCCCTCGAAGCAGCGGCCGAACTCGCCGACCAGCGGCTCGGCGAGCAGGATGTTCCGGACCAGCAGGTTGATCCAGGCCCGGCGCCCCCACGGGTACGGGTGGAAGTCCGGAAACTCCCGCTCGAAGAGTTCCTCGATCGGGTCGAGGATGTGCCGGACCTCCCGGTCGACTCCGCCCCACGCGTCGGAGCCGAGCCGGGCCTTCTTCGCCGCCACGGGTGCGATCCGCTGCCGGTAGGGGCTCTGCTCGGCCGCGTACACCAGGCCCTGCAACCCGATGTCCTTGTACGTCCAGAGCGCCCAACTCGCGCCGTGTTCGGCGTAGATCTCGAGCTGGTCGGTGAGCAGCCGCAGCCGGGAGGCGTCGCGTTCCGGTTCACCGGTGTAGACCGGGCCGAACTCGCCGATCCAGATCGGTGTCCCGGTGCGGCGCATGAACTCGGTGCGGCGCAGGAAGGTGCGCTGCACGGCCGCCCGGTCGAAGTACTCGCCCCGGGTGGTGCCGGGATATTCACTGCCGGCGGCGATCCCGGGCAGCGCGTAGTCGTGCGCCGTGTAGACCGTGTTCGGGTACGGCTCGGTGAAGGCCGAGAAGTCGGTGGAGTAGCGGTTGCCGTCCAGGAAGAGTATGTGCCGGTCGTCGACCTCGCGGAGGGCCCGGACCAGCCGGTCGTAGAACGGCCCGATCACCTCACCTGAGGCGTCGGCCGGCTCGTTGACCGGGTTGTATCCGGCGACCACGGGATTGTCCCGGTAGCGGTCGGCGATCGCCTGCCACAGGTGCACCACCCGGTCCTGGAAGTGCCGGTGGGTCCAGAAGTGTGCCCAGTGCGTCGGGTTGTCGCTGTGCCAGTTCTGGTTCTGGTAGCCGGGCACGGCGTGCAGGTCGAGGATGACGTGCAGGCCGGCGTCCGCGCAGAGCCCGACGATCCGGTCCAGCCATCCGAATCCGTCCGGCTTGAGCAGGAACGGCTGGTCGTCGTCCTCGAAGTGGCGGTAGCTGAATGGTACGCGTACCGAGTTGAGGCCGAGCGAGGCCAGATAACCGGCGTCCTCGGCGGCGAAGAAGTCGGTCAGGAACCGGTCGAAGTACCGCTGGTAACCCTCCGGGCCGAGGGCGCGGCGCAGGGCCTTGCGCTGCTGCGACTCGGTGCCGGGATAGCCGGTGATGAAGTTCTCCATGTTGAGCCAGCCGCCGAGGCCGACCCCGGTGAGCCGGACGGTCCGCCCGGTCGCGTCGGCCAGCCGGTCGCCGTCGACCCCGATCCAGCCCGGTTCGGTCACCGTTCCCACCGCCTACGCGCGTCCGGCCGGTACCGGTCCGGTGCTGTCCCGGACCAGCAGCCGGGGTTGGAAGTGCACGTCGTGCCCGGCCGGCCCGCCGCCCAGCAGCGCCCAGAGCCGGTCCCAGGCCTGCCGGCCGAGTTCGTTGCGGGGGATCGAGGCGGTGGTCAGCGGCGGGGTGGTGTAGCGGGCGAACGGGATGTCGTCGAAGCCGGTCACCGAGAGGTCCCTCGGCACCCCGATGCCCAGCTCGTGCAGGCCGCTGAGCGCGCCGAACGCCACCATGTCGTTGAACGCGACCACGGCGGTCGCGCCGCTGCGCAGCACGGCCCGGGCCGCCGCGTGCCCGTCGTCGAAGGTGGCGCCGCAGGGCAGTTCGGTGAGCGCGCAGACCGGTTCGGCGGCGCAGGTGGCCCGGAGTGCGGCCTGCCGCTCCCGATTGGACGTGCTGGCCGTCGGGCCGGCCAGGTAGACGATCCGGCGGTGGCCGAGGGACCGCAGGTGGGCCACGATCGCGGCGATCCCCGCCGCGTAGTCGACCGAGAGCGACGGCACGTTGCTGCCCGGCAGGTCCCGGTTGACCAGGACGAGCGGGGCGAGCCGGTCGCTGAGGGCCCGCAGCTCGGCCTCCGGTACCCGGGGCGAGGCCAGCACCAGCCCGTCGGAGCGGCGCCGCGCCTCCACCGCCAGGATCGCCTCCTCGGCGACGTTCTCGTTGGACTCGGCGACCAGCAGCCGGTGACCCCGGGTGGCGGCGGCGTGGCTGAGCCCGCGCAGTACGTCCTGGAACATCGGGTTGGACAGGTCCGGCACGATCAGCGACACCGTGCTGGTACGCCCCAGCGCCAGGCTGCGGGCGACCAGGCTGGGCTCGTAGTTCAGCGCCTCGGCGGCGGCGCGGACCCGGGCGGCGAGGTCGGCCGCCACGGTCGGGCTGCCGTTCATCACCCGGGAGACGGTCGCCCGGGAGACTCCGGCGGCCTCGGCGACCCGGCCGATCGTGGCCGAGGGGCGGTCCGACCGGGCGGATCTGCGGCGCCCCGGTCGCGATCCGCCGGTCGGTTGGTCGGCCGACTGCCCGGTGCGGCGGTCTCCGGTCAGGCTCATCTCGAATCTCCCAAGGGTGGCCGCCGTGCCGACCGTCCGGTAAGGACGCCGCGCGGCGGGCTGTCGTCGATGCCCTCGTGACCACCTCGTGGGGACCGAAGATACCGGCTACCCGATCTTGGAAGCAACCGGTTTCTCCGATCCGAGCGGGAGTTGTGTCAGGTCGTTCGCACGGCTGGTCAGCTGATGTTCGATGCGTTGACAGTTGATGTTGGCTTTGTTAGAAACTGGTTACTCAGCCCGGATGCGGGCCCTGCGGGCAAGGCGGGCATGACGGGGCGTGACAGGCACGCGCCGCGGCTCCACTCGCGACACATCTCCCCGAAGGGTGCTCTGATGAGCGATCGCACGGGCAGACCTACCGCACGGTCCGGGTCGCGCCGCCGGGAGACCCGGGTGGCGTACGGCTTCCTGACGCCGTGGATCGTCGGGATGGTCGTGTTCACCATCGGGCCGATCCTGGCCTCGCTCTATCTCTCCTTCACCGACTACACCCTGCTCAGTCCGCCGGAGTGGCTGGGGATGGAGAACTACCGGCGGATGCTGGAGGATTCCCGGCTGCACAAGTCGCTGCTGGTCACCTTCCAGTACGTCTTCGTCTCCGTACCGTTGCAGCTTGCCCTGGCCCTCGGCCTGGCCATGCTGCTCAACCGGGGCGTACGCGGGCTGCCCATCTACCGTTCGGTCTACTACCTGCCGTCGCTGCTGGCCGGAAGCGTCTCCATCGCGATCCTCTGGCGGCAGATCTTCGGCAGCGAGGGGCTGATCAACCAGTTGCTCGCCAAGGTTGGTGTCGAGGGTGTGAGCTGGGTGTCCCATCCGGACTACGCGCTCGGCACCCTGGTCGTGCTGAACGCCTGGACGTTCGGTGCGCCGATGGTGATCTTCCTGGCCGGGCTCCGCCAGATCCCGAGCATGTACTACGAGGCGGCCTCGGTCGACGGCGCCGGCGCGGTCTCGCAGTTCTTCCGGATCACCATCCCGCTGCTCACCCCGATCATCTTCTTCAACCTGATCCTCCAGATGATCGGCGCCTTCCAGAGCTTCACCCAGGCGTTCGTGGTCAGCGGCGGCAGCGGCGGCCCGGCCGACTCCACCCTGCTCTACACGCTCTACCTCTACGAGCGCGGCTTCGGCTCGTTCGAGATGGGCTACGCGTCCGCGCTGGCCTGGACGCTGCTGGTCATCATCGCCGTGCTGACCGGCGTCAACTTCCTCTTCGCCAAGCGATGGGTGTTCTACGGTGACTGACCTGACCACCACCGCCGGGGCCAGCGTGCGGCCGGCGGCCCGCGCCGACCCGCCCGCGCGGCGGATCTCCAAACACGCCCTGCTGATCGTCTTCGGCGTGGTGATGATCTATCCGCTGCTCTGGATGGTCTCCAGCTCGGTGAAGCCGACCGAGCTCATCTTCCGGGACCCGTCGATCTGGCCCCGCGAGTTCGACCTCGGCAACTACACCGGCGGCTGGACGGCGCTGGAGCACCCGTTCCAGCACTACCTGTGGAACTCGGCGGTGATCGCGATCGCCTCGATCGTCGGCAACCTGCTCTCCTGCTCGCTCGCGGCGTACGCGTTCGCCCGGCTGGAGTTCCGGGGCCGGCGGGTCCTCTTCGCCGCGATGCTCGCCACGATGATGCTGCCGATCCACGTGCTGATCGTGCCGCAGTACGTCCTCTTCTCGCAGCTCGACTGGATCAACACCAGCCTGCCGCTGATCGTGCCGAAGTTCCTCGCCACGGACGCCTTCTTCATCTTCCTGATGGTGCAGTTCATCCGCTCCCTGCCCAGGGAGCTGGACGAGGCGGCCCGGATGGACGGCTGCGGGCACGTGCGGATCTACTGGCGGATCATCATGCCGCTCTCCGTACCGGCGCTGGCCACCTCGGCGCTGTTCACCTTCATCTGGACCTGGAACGACTTCTTCAGCCAACTCATCTTCCTGACCAACCCCGACCTCTACACCGTCCCGGTCGCGCTCCGGTCCTTCATGGACGGCCAGGGCGAGACCGCCTGGGGCCAGCTCTTTGCCATGTCCATCGTCGGACTGGCGCCGATCTTCGGTTTTTTCCTCGCCGGCCAGCGTTATCTGACGCAGGGGCTGGCTACGACCGGCCTCAAGTGAACCGTTCCAACCCACCGCTTCGCACACCCACCGTCAGCGAAGGAGTTCCGATGAGAGCCACATCCGTCCGGACCCGCCTGGGCACCGTCGCCGTCTCCGCCACCCTGCTGCTCTCGGTCGCCGCCTGTGGCGACTCCGGGGGCGACGGCGGGCCCGTGGAGTTGCGGTTCTCCTGGTGGGGGAACAACGACCGGGCGCAGGCCACCCAGAAGGTGATCGACGCCTTCCAGGCGCAGAACCCGGACATCAAGGTCACGGGCTCGTCGTCCGACTTCAACGCGTACTTCGACAAGCTCGCCACCGAGGTCGCGGCGGGCGATGCGCCGGACGTCATCACGCTGGGCGGCGCCTACCCCCGGGAGTACGGCGACCGGGGCGCGCTGCTCGACCTGGCCCGGGTGCAGAACGAGCTGAAGACCGACAAGATCGACGCCGCCGCGCTCGGCAACGGGCGCTTCGAGGAGAAGCAGTACGGCGTGCCGACCGGGGTCAACACCTTCGCGCTGGTGGTCAACCCGGCCGTCTTCGCCAAGGCCGGCGTACCGCTGCCGGACGACAGCACGTGGACCTGGGAGGACTTCGCCCGGATCGCCCGGGAGATCTCGGCGAAGTCGCCGAAGGGCACTTACGGGGCGGCCGACCCGAGCAGCGCCGACATGTTCGACCTCTACTCCCGGCAGCGCGGCGAGGGGCTGTACACCCCGGACGGCAAGGTCGCGATCAGCCGGGACACCATCACCGAGTGGTGGACGATGACCCTCGGGCTGCGCGACTCCGGCGCCACCCCGCCGGCCTCGGTCACCACCGAACTGGAGGGCCAGCCGGCCCCGGAGCAGACGCTGATGGGTCGAGGGCTGGCCGGGATGCAGTTCGACTGGAGCAACCAGCTCGGCTCGCTGCGCAAGGCGTCCGGACAGCCGCTGGAGTTGCTGCGGGCACCGGGGGAGGGCGCCCAGAAGCCGGGGATGTGGTTGCAGGCCTCGCAGATCTACACCATCAACGCCCGTACCGAACACCCGAAGGAGGCGGCGAAGTTCGTCGACTTCCTGGTCAACAGCCCGGAGGCCGGAAAGATCATCCTGACCGACCGGGGCATCCCGGCCAACTCCGAGGTGCTCGCGGCGGTGGTGCCGGCGCTCAACCCGGACCAGTCCGCCCAGGCGAAGTTCATCGAGCGGGTCACCCCGCAGGTGGGTCCGCCGCTGGTGATCGGGCCGACCGGCTCCACCGACACCCGGCTCATCCTGCAACGGCTCAACGCCGAGGTGCTCTTCGACCGGAAGTCCCCGGCCGACGCGGCGGAGGAGTTCGTCAAGCAGGTGGAGGCGGCGATCGGCAAGTGACCCCGGACCGGAACGGGGACGACGGCCGGCTGGCGGAGCGGGGCGGGCCCCGGATCGACCGCCGGGCCCTCGTCGACCGGCACGCGGTCGAGCTGACCGGCATCCTGCCGGAGTCCCCGCTCTCGGTCGGCAACGGGGAGTTCTGCTACACCGTCGACGTCACCGGGTTGCAGACCTTTCCGGAGCACTACCCGGTGCACAACCCCGGCGGCACCGGCACGCCCGGTACGCTGCTCGGCACCCAGGCACAGTGGGGCTGGCACAGCCTGCCGGCCGGGCGGGCGTACGACCTGGCGGAGACCTGCCGGGCCTATCCGACGCCGCGCGGCCCGGTCGAGTACGTCGACATGCGCGGCACGCTCTCCGGCAGCGGCGAGGCCCCGGAGTCGCCGGCCGAGTCCTGGCTGCGCGGCAACCCGCACCGGCTCGACCTGGGCCGGATCGGGCTGGTCTGGACGGCCCGCTCGGCCGGCTCCGGGATCAGCACCCGGGCAGCCGAGCCGGCCGAGCTGACCGACCCGCACCAGCGACTCGACCTGTGGACCGGCACCATCACCAGCCGGTTCCGCCTGGCCGGCAGCCCGGTCCAGGTGCACACGGTCTGCCATCCGGACCGCGACGTCCTCGCCGTACGCGTCTCCTCGGCGCTGCTCGCCGAGGGCCTCGCGGTGCGGATCGCCTTCCCGTACGGCTCACCGGAGTGGAGCAACGCCGCCGACTGGTCCCGCCCGCAGGCGCACTCCTCCACGCTGCGCCCGACCCCGGACGGGGCGGTGCTGCGCCGGCTGCTCGACGACACCGCGTACTCGGTCGGGATCGCGCTGCCGGACGGCGCCCGGATCCTGCACGTCGGCCGGCACGAGTTCCTGGTCAGCACCGGGCTGGCCGCCGTCGAGCTGGTCGTCGCGTTCGCGCCCGGCGCCGGTTCGGTCGCCGGCACCGCGCTGCCGTCGTTTTCCGAGGTGGCGGCCGCGTCCGCCCGGCACTGGCCGGAGTTCTGGCGCGGCGGTGGCGCGGTCGAACTGGCCGACAGCCGGGACGAGCGGGCGGGCGAGCTGGAACGGCGGGTGGTGCTCTCCCAGTACCTGACCGCGGTGCACTGCGCCGGCACGCTGCCCCCGCAGGAGACCGGCCTGATGGTGAACTCCTGGCGCGGCCGGTTCCACCTGGAGATGCACTGGTGGCATGGGGCGCACTTCCCGCTCTGGGGCCGTCCCGGCCTGCTGGAACGCAGCCTCGGCTGGTACGCCGGCATCCTGCCCCGGGCCCGGGAGACCGCCCGCCGGCAGGGCTGTGCCGGTGCCCGCTGGCCCAAGCAGGTCGGCCCGGACGGCCGGGAGAGTCCCAGCCCGATCGGGCCGTTCCTGCTCTGGCAGCAGCCGCACCCGATCTTCCTCGCCGAGCTGGTCCGGCGTACCAGCACCGACCCGGAGGCAGCGTTGCGCAGGTACGCCGACGTCGTCCTCGACACGGCGGCCTTCATGGCCGACCACCCGGTCCGGGGCGAGCGCGGCTACCAGCTCGGCCCGCCGCTGGTCCCGGCCCAGGAGTCGTACGCCGAGATCCGGGAGACCCTCACCAACCCCACCTTCGAGCTGGCGTACTGGTGCTGGGGGCTGCGGATCGCGCAGTCCTGGCGGGTGCTGCTCGGCCTGCCGCCGGAGCCGTCCTGGGAGAAGGTCGCCGCCAACCTGGTCCGGCCGCACGTCCGGGACGGGGTCTACGCCGCCGTCGACGTGCCGCCGTACACGGTGCGGGACGACCACCCGTCGATGCTGTACGCGCTCGGCCTCGTGCCACCCACCGAGCTGGTCGACCCGGAGGTCATGCGGGCCACCCTGCACGGGGTACTGGCCGACTGGGACTGGCCGTCGACCTGGGGGTGGGACTATCCGGCCATCGCGATGACCGCGACCCGGCTGGGCGAGCCGCACACCGCCGTCGACGCGCTGCTGCGACCCGAACCGAAGAACGGCTACCTGCCCAACGGGCACAACCGGCAGACCGCCGCGCTGCCGGTCTATCTGCCCGGCAACGGTGGACTGCTGGCCGCCGTCGCGCTGATGGCCCGGGGCTCGGACGCGGACGCCGGCCGGCCGACCCCCGGCTTTCCCGACGACGGAAGCTGGACGGTCCGGCACGAGGGGCTGCACCCGATGCCCTGACCGACCAGCCTCAGCCGGCGGCCGGCCCGATGGTGACCTCGCTGGACGCCCTGACCGGCTCAGCCGGCGCCCGGCCCGATGGTGAACTCGCTGATCCGCACGCCGGCACCGAGCCGCAGGTACACGTCCCGAACCCCGGCCGTGCCGGCCAGCGCCGCCTGCACGGTGGTGTACGCGTACCGGTCGCCGGTGTTGGGCACGGTGGCTCGGCCCAGCAGCGGACCGGTCGGGGAGTCGAGGCGTACCTCGATGGTCCCGTCGCCCGGCGCGGGCCTTGCGGCCCGGACGGTGAGGGTGCGCGAGCGGGCGTCGAGGGCCGTACCGGTGAACGCGATCCAGCCGCCGGAGCCGGCACCCTCGACGGCGGTGCCGCGTACCTTCGTCTCGTCCACCAGCAGGATTCCGGCGTAGTCGTCGAAGTTCTCCGCCCGGGTCGGCCGGGACAGGTCCCGGGGCGGAATCGTCTCGCCGCGCACCCGCAGCGTGCCGCGCTGCCGGACGTCGGTGGCGGAGGCGCCGACCAGCAGGTCGTGCTCGGCGGACTCGACCACCCAGCGGTCCCGGGTCACGTCCCAGTGTCCCAGCTCGGTCGCCCGGACGGCGAACGTCACCCGCCGGGTCTGGCCGGGGGCGAGGGTCACCCGCCCGAAGGCGCGGAGCTGCCGCAGCGGCATCCGGTCCCGGGAGGTGCGTTGCCGGGTGTAGAGCTGCACCACCTCGTCACCGGTCCGCCGGCCGGTGTTGGTCACCTCGACCGTCACCGTCACCGAGTCGTCCGGCCCGGCCGACGGCGCGCTCACCCGCAGGTTCGCATACCGGAAGCGGGTGTAGGACAGGCCGTGCCCGAACGGGAAGAGCGGCTCGCCCCGGTGGTAGAGGTAGGTCTGCCCGGACCGGATGATGTCGTAGTCGCGCAGGTCCGGCGGGAGGTCGGCGTCGGCGCCCGGCCAGGTCTGGCTGAGCCGCCCGCCCGGGTTGCGGTCGCCGAAGAGCGTGCCCGCCAGTGCCCGGCCGGTCTCCGGCCCGGCGTGGGTGGTCCAGAGCAGCGTCGCCGGCTCGGCCGCCAGGGTCACCGGATAGCTGGTCTCCAGCACCACCGCGGTGCCCGGGTTGGCCGCGGTGACCGCCTCGACCAGCGCGGACTGGCTGGCACCGAGCGCCAGGCTGCGCCGGTCGGCGTTCTCCCGCCCGTAGACCAGCGGATGGCTGCCGACCACGACCACCACCGCGTCGGCCCGGGCGGCCGCCGCGGCGGCGGTGGCGGCGCCGCTTTCCACCACCTCCCGGGCGAACCGGGCGGCGGCCGCGCGGTCGCCGGTGCCGACCGCGCCGTCCGGGGACACCGTCAGATACCGACCGGGGTACGGCCACCAGCTCTCGTTGGTCTCGTAGCCCGCGTACCGGATCAGGTACGTCCCGTCCGGCTCCCGTTCCAGCGCGAACTGCTGCGGTACGAACCATCCGCCGATCTCCGTCTCGGCGGTGTGGTACGGCCCCCAGTTGCCGGCCAGGTAGCGCCCGTTGCCGGCGTTGCGCAGCGTGCTGACGTCGCCCGCCCAGTCGTTCTGGTCCCACTGTGCGGTCGTTGCAGGCGGACCGGCCGCCGCGACGACGTTCTGCCCGGGGGCGGTGCCGGTGGCGGTCAAATACCGCCCGGTCGCCAGGTCGCGCAGGGCCACCCGGTCGAGCGCCTCGACGCCGGTGACCACCACTCGGTCGCCGAGCCGCTCCCGGATCCCGGCCAGCGGTGTCACCCGGTACGGCAGGGCGCCGCCGTACCAGTCGCCGTGCAGTGCGTCGTGCAGCGGGCCGATCACGGCGACGTTCCGGACCCGGGTCGGGTCCACCGGCAGGGTGCCGGCCGAGTTGCGCAGCAGCACGATGGCCCGCTCCGCCGCCTCCCGGTTCAGGCGCCGGTGCGCGGGGCTGCCGATCACCTCCGGGCCGATGTGCGCGTACGGGCCGCCGTCCGGGTCGAAGTGCCCGAGCCGGAGCCGGATCGACAGCACCCGCCGCACCGAGGCGTCCACGTCGGCGACGGTGAGCAGCCCTCGGTCGAGCGCGGCGCGCAGGGTCGCCACCATCGGCCCGGGCTGGCCGTCGTCGACGGTGAAGCTGTCCAGCCCGGCCTTGAGCATTGCCGCGTACGCCTCGGTCTCGTCGGCGTAGTAGCCCTGGAGCTGGGTCAGCGCGTGCGGGGCCCAGGCGTCGCTGACGTGGTAGAGGTCGCGGTCGGTCCACGACCGGATCACCTCGGCGAAGTCCGGGTTGACGTGGCTCGGTCGGCCGTTGACCAGGTTGTAGCCGGCCATCACCCCGGTGGCGGCGTCGGCCGCGATCGCCGGACGGAAGGCCGGGTCCTCGTATTCGTGCCGCAGCCGTGGTCGCAGGTTGGCCGACGTCAGGCTCCGGTCCGTCTCCCGGTTGTACGCCGCGTAGTGCTTCAGCACCGGCGCGGTCTTGAGCCGCTCGGGATCGTCCCCGCTCAGACCCCGTCCGTACGCGGTGGCGATCACGCCGGTCAGCAGCGGGTCCTCGGAGTAGCCCTCCTCGTTCTTGCCCCACCGGGGGTCCCGCAGCAGGTTCACCACCGGCGCCCAGACCTGGAGGCCCCAGACGTCCGGGTCGGCGGCGTGGTGGCCGCGCACCTCGTCGCCGACGGCCGAGCCGATCCGTCGGACCAGGTCCGGATCCCAGGTGCTGGCCAGGCCGAGCGCCTGCGGGAAGACCGTGGCCTCGGTGGCGGTCACCACGTTCCAGTCGTCGTCGACGTCGTTGGACCAGGCCACCCCGTGCAGGGCCTCGGTGCCGGTCTTGAAATAGCCGACGCCCAGCCGGGGGATGGCCGGTTGCGACTGGTGCAGCAGGGCGAGCTTCTCGTCCAGGGTCAGCCGGCCGAGAAGGTCGTCGATCCGTTGCCCGTCGGGCAGCCGAGGGTCCTGGAAGGGAAACCGGCCGGCCGGGTCCGCGGTGCCGGTCCCGGCCGTGACCACCATGCTGAGCAGCACCGCCAGCAGTGCCGCCGCGCCGCTGCGGACGAGCCGACGCCCGCCGGTGCCGCGTCCCATGCCTTCCCCGTCTCGCCCCATGCCTTCCCCGTCCATTGTGCTCGTCCGGGACGACTTTGTTTAATATCCCAACGATCTCATCATCGATGGGACTGGGGAAGGGGAGGAACCGATGAAGAAGTTCGCCACCCGGATCGCGGTACTCGCGGTCGTCGGGACCGGCGCGGCGGTCGGAGTCACCGCCGTACCGGCGCAGGCCGCACAGGCCCGGCCGTGCAGCGCCGACGGTCTCAGCCTGTACGGCCGCTACCCGGTCGACCACGACCAGCGGGTCTACCAGTGCGTGCCGGACCCGTTCACCCCGCGCTGGGTGCTCTCCGAGACCTGCCCGGCGGGGACCCAACCGGCGACCACGCTCACGCCGTACTACCCCGGCAGCAACACCGGGCCGTACCTCGCGACGACGACCTGCGCCAGCGACTGAACCCTTTCCACCTGGACCGCGCGGCGCCCCCGCACCGCGTCCGACCTTGCGGCCCAAGGCAAGGGAGGTGGAAAGGCTCGCTGAACCGTCGCCGCTGACGCGGGCGGTGGTCGCCGGAGCCTCGTGGACGGTCGAGCCAGGACCGGTCAGGCGCCGGCGGCCACCGGCATCAGCGGCCGGGGGTGGTGCCGGCTGGTCGGGATCACCAGCGGTGTGCCGGTCAGCGGGTCGACGCTCACCTCGCACCGCACGTCGAATACCTCGTCGACCAGTTCGGCGGTGACCACACTCGACGGTTCACCCTGCGCGACGATCCGGCCACCCTTCATCGCGATCACGTGGTCGGCGTACCGGCACGCCTGGTTGAGGTCGTGCAGCACCATCACCACGGTCCGGCCGTCCCGCCGGTTCAGGTCCACCACCAGGTCGAGTACGTCGATCTGGTGCGACAGGTCCAGGAAGGTGGTCGGCTCGTCCAGCAGCAGCACTGGGGTCTGCTGGGCCACCGCCATGGCGATCCAGGCCCGTTGCCGCTGCCCGCCGGAGAGTTCGTCCACCGGCCGGTCGGCCAGCTCGGTGACCCCGGTCGCGGCGAGCGCCTCGGTCACCGCCCGCTCGTCCTCCGGCGACCACTGCCGCCACCAGGTCTGGTGCGGCGAGCGGCCCCGGCCGACCAGGTCGAGCACGGTCAGGCCGTCCGGCGCGACCGGTGCCTGCGGCAGGATCCCCACCTGCCGGGCCACCTGCCGGGTGGGCAGGGAGTGGATGGCCCGGCCGTCGAGCTGGACGCTGCCGGCCGCCGGGTTGAGCAGCCGGGCCAGCGCCCGGAGCAGGGTGGACTTGCCGCAGGCGTTGGCGCCGACGATCACGCTGATCCGGCCCGCCGGTATCACCAGGTCGAGGTCGTCGACGACCACCCGCTCGCCGTACGCCAGGCGCAGCCGCTCGGCCCGCAGCTCGGGGTGCCCGGCCGCGCTCGGCGGCGGGGCATCGAGCGCGGCGTCGGTGATGGTCAGGTCCACGGTCATCGTCAGCCTCCAGAACCGGCGCGGTTGGCCCGGACGAGCAGCCAGAGCAGGAACGCCGCGCCGAGCGCCCCGGTGACCACGCCGACCGGCAGGTCGACGTCCGGGATGATCCAGCGGGCCACCAGGTCGCTGGCCGAGACCATCAACGCCCCGGTCAGCGCGGACGCCAGCAGTGGCGGCGCGGAGAGCCCCACCAGCCGCTGGGCGATCTGAGGTGCGGCCAGTGCCACGAACAGCACCGGCCCGGTGGCGGCGGTGGCGAACGCGACCATCGCGACGCCGACGACCACCAGGCAGAGCCGGGCCAGTTGCACGGGTGTGCCCAGCCCCCGGGCCACCTCGTCGCCGAGGTGCAGGGTGCGGGTCCACCGCCCGAGCAGCATCCCGGCGGGCAGCAGCACCAGCACCGCCACGGAGAGCGGACCCACGGTCTCCCAGCCGCGACCGCTGAGGTTGCCGACCAGCCAGCCGAGCGCCGCCTGTGCCTCGGCGAGTTGGGCCCGGGTCAGCAGGTAGTCGGTGGCGCTGGCGCACATCCAGGAGACGGCGATGCCGACCAGCACGATCCGGTAGCCGGTGGCGCCACGCCGCCAGGCCAGCAGGTAGATCAGCGCGGCGGTGACCAGCCCGCCGGCCAGGCCCAGCGCCGGCAGGCTCAGCCCGGCGCCGCCGAGCACGATGGCGGCCACCACGGCGGTGGTGGCACCGGCGTTGATCCCGATCATGTCGGGACTGGCCAGCGGGTTACGGGTGATGGTCTGGAAGATCGCCCCGGAGACGGCGAACGCGGCGCCGGCGAGTACGGCGGTCAGCGCCCGGGGCAGCCGCAGCTCCCGCACGATGAAGACCTGGCCCGGATCGCCGGAACCCCACAGCGCGGGCACCACCCGCAACGGGCTGACCGGGTAGTCGCCGGTGGCGATGCCGACGCAGAAGACCACGAACGCCAGTGCGAGGAGCCCGAGGCAGCAGATCAGCAGCCGTGCCCGGAGTACGCCGGAGACCGGTGGCCGGCCGAGCCGGAAGGCGGTACGCCCGCCGGTGCGGCGCAGGTCGAGGAGGGTCACGCAGATCAGAGCTCCGCGAGCCGGCGGCGCCGGACCAGCATGATGAAGAACGGGCCGCCGATGAACGCGGCGATGATGCCGACGCCGACCTCGCTGGGCCGGGCGACGACCCGACCGACGATGTCGGCCAGCAGCAGCAGGCTCGGTGCGAGCACCATGGTGAACGGCAGTAGCCAGCGATGGTTCGGGCCGGTGATCAGCCGGGCCACGTGCGGCACCACCAGACCCACGAAGACGATCGACCCGGCGACCGCGACCGCGGCCCCGGCGAGCAGGGTCACCGCCAGGGTGCCCTGCAGGCGTACCAGTCCGACCCGGCGGCCCAGCGCGGCCGCGACGTCGTCGCCGAGGGCGAGGCTGTTCAGCGCCGGGGCGGCGGCCAGCGCGAGTACGGTGCCGGCGGCCAGGAACGGCAGCAGTTGGCCGATGGTGCCGAAGTCCGGCCCGGAGAGCGAGCCGGCCGCCCAGAACCGGTAGCGGTTGAGCGCCTCCGGGTCGCGCAGCACGACCGCGCTGGTCACCGAGTTGAGCAGGAAGGTGATCGCGATGCCGGCCAGCGCCACCTTGACCGGGGTGGAGCCGCCCCGGCCGAGCCCGCCGAGCAGGTAGACCACCACGCTGGCCAGCAGGGCACCGGCGAAGGCGAACCAGATGTAGCCGTAGAGGGTGGCGATGCCGAACCAGGCGATCGCGACGACGATGCCGAGCGCGGCACCGGCGCTGACGCCGAGCAGGCCGGGATCGGCGAGCGGGTTGCGGGTCAGCCCCTGCATCAGGGCGCCGGAGAGGCCCAGTGCCATCCCGACCAGCAGGCCGAGCACGGTGCGCGGCAGGCGTACGCCCCAGACGATCGCCTCGATCTGCGGGTCGGCGCCGCGCGCCCCGGCCCGGTCGAGGAGGGTCTGCACCACCTGGTCCAGCGGGATCTGCCGGCTGCCCACCGCGACGGAGAGCAGGGACAGGACGATCAGGACGGTCGTGGCGACCAGGAAGAGCCCGACCGGACGCCTGGATCGGTGACCCGTTGCCCGGACGGGCGCGGGTCGGCTCACCGGTGGTGCCTGGTCGGTCGTCACGCGGTCCTCGGGTCTCGTCCGCCGGCGACTCGGGTCTCGTCCGCCGGCAATGTGCAGGGCTTTCGCTTCTTAGGGTAGGTATACCTTAGTTCACGGCTCCGATGGTTGGGGAGGCCCGTTCCGTCGAAGCTGTTGAGGTTAGGTAAGGATTACCTTACTATCACGGTCATCGGAACCGGACGCCGGTGCCGTGCCCGACGTCCAGGCACCGTCGCCGGATGTCCCGCGACCGCACGCCGAACCGGCGCCCGTGCCGGGCCCGCCGAGACGGATGTCCGCCCGACCGCCAGACCGGCGGGGGAACCCGAGAGACCGAAGAGGAGCCGATGTCCACGACACCTGCCCGCGCGATGCGTCCCAGGCCCGTCCGACTCGCGGCGGTGCTGGCCGCCCTCGTACTCGGCCTGGCCGGCTGCGGCGGTGGCGACGACGGCGCCGACCCGGCGCCCTCGGCGAGCGCCGGCGGCACCTTCCCGGTGACGGTCGAGCACAAGTACGGCAGCACCGAGATCACCAAGGCGCCCACCCGGGTGGTCACGCTCGGGCTCAGCGACCAGGACCCGGTGCTCGCCCTCGGCGTCGTGCCGGTCGGTGCGATCGACTGGTTCCTGGAGCGGCCGTACGGCAAGTGGCCATGGGCGCAGCCGTTGTGGGGCAGCACCCCGCCGGAGATCGTCGGTGAGCGGGACGACTACAACCTCGAGAAGATCGCCGCGCTGCGTCCGGATCTGATCATCGGGCTCTACTCCGGGATGACCCAGGAGCAGTACCAGAAGCTCTCCCAGCTCGCCCCGACCGTGGCGCAGCCGAAGGGCTTCGCCGACTACGCCGCGCCGTGGCAGGAGATGACCCGGCAGGCCGGCCGCGCGCTCGGCAAGCCGGAGCAGGCCGACAAGCTGATCGCCGACGTGGACGCCCGGTTCGCCAAGGTCCGGCAGGAACACCCCGGCTTCGCCGGCAAGACCGTGGCGGTGGTCGACCCGTACGAGGCCGGCAAGTACGCGGTATTCGCGCCGAGCGACCCGAAGGTGGTCTTCATGACCCAGCTCGGCTTCACCGTGCCGGACAGCATCGTGCAGGCGGCCGGCAAGGAGTACGCCGCCGAGATCGGCTCCGAGCGGCTCGACCTGGTCGACGTGGACAAGCTGCTCTTCCTCACCTCGGACGCCAGCGCCGAGCCGCGGGTGAAGGCGGACAAGGTCTACGCCACCCTGGACGTGGCGAAGCAGAACCGGGCGGTCTTCCTGCCGTACGAGAACCCGCCGCTCGGCGGTGCGCTCTCGTTCAGCACCGTGCTCAGCGTCCCGTACGCGCTGGACCAGATCCTGCCGCTGCTCGGCGACGGCTGACCGCCGGCCGATCCCCGGCACCCCCCACACCGGACCGTTCCCACCCGCTCGCGAGAGGCGGTACTTCGTCGTGCCCACAAGTGACCTGAACCGCGCCGAGGCCGGGCCGACGACAGAGGGCGGGCCGACGACCCAGGGCGGGCCGACTACAGAGGGCGGGCCGACGACGGTGGAGCGGCACCGGATCCTCGTCGAGTGGAACGAGACGGTCCGGCCGGCGCCCCCGGCGACCTGGCCGGAACTCTTCGCCGAGCAGGTACGCCGGGCGCCCGGCGCGGTCGCGGTGGTCTGCGAGGATGTCGAGCTGACGTACGCGGAACTGGACGCCCGGGCGGACCGGCTGGCGTACGCGCTGCGCGCCCGGGGGGTCGGGCCGGAACGGGTGGTCGCGCTCTGCCTGCCCCGCTCGGTGGACATGATCGTGGCCGAGGTGGCGGTGCTCAAGGCCGGCGGCGCGTACCTGCCGGTGGACCAGGACTATCCGGCCGAGCGGATCGGCTTCATGCTGGCCGACGCCCGGCCGGTCTGCCTGGTCAGCACCGCCGCGCTGGCCGGCGAGCTGCCGGAGACCCCGGGCCTGCCGAGGCTGCTGCTCGACGAGCTGACCGACACCGATCAGGTCGAGCCGGCCCCGGGAGGCGTGCCGTCGCTCTCCCCGGAGAACGCCGCCTACGTCATCTACACCTCGGGGTCGACCGGCCGGCCCAAGGGGGTCGTCGTCTCGCACGCCGGGGTGGCCAAACTGGTCGCCACCCAGCGCGCCCGGCTCGGCGTCGGGCCGCACAGCCGGGTACTCCAGTTCGCCTCGCCCAGCTTCGACGTGGCGTTCTGGGACCTCTGCCTCGGGCTGCTCTCCGGCGGCCGGTTGGTGGTGGTGCCGGCCGAGCGCCGGGTGCCCGGCCCGGCGCTGACCGAGTACGCCCACCGGCACGGCGTGACCTTCATGATCCTGCCGCCGGCCCTGCTCGCCGCGATGCCCCGGGAGTTGACCCTGCCGGCCGGGGCGACCCTGCTGGCCGGTACCGAGCGGGTCTCCCCGGAACTGGTCGCCCGGTGGGCCCAGGGCCGGCCGATGTTCAACGCGTACGGGCCGACCGAGGCGACGGTCAACTCGACGCTGGGGGAGTGCGACCCGCAGACCCCGCCCGGTGGCGTGGTGCCGATCGGCCGCCCCGACCCCGGCACCCGGTGCTACGTGCTGGACGCCGCCCTCCAGCCGGTGCCGGTCGGCGCCACCGGCGAGCTGTACCTCGGCGGCACCGGGCTGGCCCGGGGCTATCTCGGCCAGCCGGGGCTGACCGCGCAGCGGTTCGTCGCCGACCCGTACGGGCCGGCCGGCGGGCGGCTCTACCGCACCGGGGACCTGGTGCGCTGGCTGCCGGACGGGCGGCTGGAGTTCCTCGGCCGTGCCGACGACCAGGTGAAGATCCGGGGGTACCGGATCGAGCCGGGCGAGATCGAGTCGGTCCTGGCCCAGCATCCGGCGGTCGGCCAGGTCGCCGTACTGGCCCGGCCGGGTCGCGACGGTCAGCAGCGACTCGCCGCGTACGTCGTACCGGCGCTGGACCGGCCGGCACAGCGGGACGCCGAGGTCGAGTCGGCCCGGGTGGGCGACTGGCAGCGGCTGCACGAACTGCTCTACATCGCCGGGCGCACCGAGCGGTTCGGGGAGAACTTCACCGGTTGGAACAGCAGCTACGACGGGCTGCCGATCCCGCTGACCGAGATGCGCCAGTGGCGGGACCGGACGGTGGAACGGATTCTCGCGCTGCGCCCGCGCCGGGTGCTGGAGATCGGCGTCGGCAGCGGCCTGCTGCTGGCCAAGGTGGCGCCGGAGGTCGAGTCGTACTGGGGTACCGATCTCTCCCCGGCGGCGATCGAGGCGCTGCGCGACCAGGTGGCGGCGGTCCCGGCGCTGGCCGACCGGGTCGAGCTGCGGGCCCAGCCGGCCGACGTCACCGAAGGGCTGCCGGCCGGCTACTTCGACACCGTCGTGCTGAACTCCGTGGTCCAGTACTTCCCGAGCGTCGACTACCTGGCCGACGTGCTGCGCCGGGCGATCGGCCTGCTGGCACCGGGCGGCACGGTCTTCGTCGGCGACGTGCGTAACCTGCGGTTGCACCGCACGCTGCGCGGGGCGATCGAGGCGGGCCGCCGCCGGCCGGACCCCGACGGCCGGCAGGCCGCGCTGGCCGCCGTCGAGCAGGGCCTGCGCTGGGAGGGCGAACTGCTGCTCGACCCCGACCTCTTCCCGGCACTGGCCCGGGAGGTGCCGGCGATCACCGCGGTCGACCTCTGGGTCAAGCGCGGCCACGCGCACAACGAACTCACCCGCTACCGGTACGACGTGGTGCTGCGCACCGCCACCAGCCCCACTCCGTCCACTTCGGACGAGACGATCGAGCTCTCCTGGGTCGCCGAGCCGGCCGGGCTCGCCGGGCTGGCCGGCCGGCTCGACTCGGCGCGGCCGGCCGTACTGCGGGTGACCGGGGTGCCGAACGCCCGGCTGGCCGCCGACCTGGCCGCCTACCGGGACCTCTCCGGCGACACCGGCCCGGCCGTCGACACCGGCCCGGCCGTCGACACCGGCCCGGCCGTCGATCCCGAGGCGGTGTACGAGCTGGCCGAACGGCACGGCTACCGGGTCGAGGTCACCTGGTCCGGTACCGCCGGCGACGGCCGCCTCGACCTGCTCTTCTCCCGCCAGGACGCGGTACCCGCCGAACCGGCGTACCGGCCCGCCCTGCCGGAGCCGGCCCCGCCGCACCGGTACGCCAACCGGCCCGCGCCGTTCCGGGACGTCACCGCGCTCCTGGCCGAGCTGCGCGGGTACGCCCGGAGCTGGCTGCCCGACCACATGGTGCCGGCCGCCTTCGTACCGCTGCACAGGTTGCCGGTGCTGCCCAGCGGCAAGCTGGACCGGGCCGCCCTGCCGGCGCCGGACTTCGCGGCGCGCAGCACCGGAGCCCGGCCCCGGGACGCCCGCGAGGAGGTGCTCTGCGCCCTCTACGCCGAGGTGCTGGGGCTGCCCGAGGTCGGCGTGGAGGACGACTTCTTCGCCCTCGGCGGGGACAGCATCGTCTCGATCCAGCTGGTGATCCGGGCCCGGCAGGCCGGGTTGGTGGTCACGCCGCGCCAGGTCTTCCAGCGCCGTACCGTCGCCGAGCTGGCGCCGGTGGCCGAGTCGCTCTCGCGGGCTGTCTCCGACGATCCCCTGGCCGGAGTCGGCGAGTTCCCGCTCACTCCGATCATGCGCTGGCTGGACGAGTGCGGCGGGCCGATCGACGCGTTCGCGCAGTGGCTGGCGGTTCGGGTACCGGCCGAGGCGACCGTCGAGCGGCTGGCCGCCGCGCTCCAGGCGGCGCTGGACCGGCACGACGTACTCCGGTCCCGGCTGGTCCGGGCCACCCCGGGACAGCCGGGCCGGCTGGTGGTGCCGGCGCCCGGCACGGTGCCGGCGGCAGACCGGCTGTACCGGGTCGACGTCGCGGGGCTGACCGACGAGGCGCTGCGGGACCGGATCGTCCGTGCCGCCGACTCCGCGGGCGCCCGGCTGGCCCCGGAGGCCGGTGTGATGCTCCAGGCGGTCTGGCTGGACGCCGGCCCGGACCGGGCCGGCCGGCTGGTCGTGGTGGTGCACCACGCGGTGGTGGACGGGGTCTCCTGGCGGATCCTGCTGCCCGACCTGGCCGCCGCCTGGACCGACGTGCTGGCCGGGCGGACGCCCCGGCTGGAGCCGGTCGGCACCCCGCTGCGCCGCTGGGCCGAGCTGGCGCACGCCGACGCCGAGTCGGCGGAACGGACCGCCGAGCTGCCACTCTGGACGGAGCTGCTGCGCGGCGACGACCCGGCGCTGGCGGACCGCCCGCTGGACCCGGTCGGCGACCTCGACACCGTCCGCCGGCTCACCCTGCGGCTGCCGGCGGAGCAGACCGCACCGCTGCTCACCAGCATCCCAGCGGCGTTCTCCGCCGGGGTCAACGACGTGCTGCTCACCGCGCTCGCGCTGGCCCTCGCCGACTGGCGCCGGCGCCGGGGGACCGGCGTGCCCGGACCGGCGCTGGTGGCGCTGGAGGGGCACGGCCGGGAGGAGCAGCTCGCCGACGGCGTCGACCTGTCCCGCACCCTCGGCTGGTTCACCAGCATCTTCCCGGTCCGGCTCGACCCCGGACCGATCGACCTCGACGAGGCGCTGGCCGGCGGCGAGGACGCCGGCCGGGCGCTGAAGCGGATCAAGGAAGGGCTGCGGGCCATCCCCGACCACGGGCTCGGGTACGGGCTGCTCCGGCACCTCAACCCGGAGACCGCCGCCGTACTGGCCGGGCTGCCCCAGCCGCAGATCAGCTTCAACTACCTCGGCCGGTTCGGGGTGGAGTCGTCCGCCGACGGCTGCTGGACCGCGCTGCCCGGGCTCGGCCTGCTCGCCGGTGGCTTCGACGCCGGTATGCCGGTGGCGCCGTACACCCTGGAGGTGAACGCGTTCACCGAGGACCGGCCGGACGGGCCCGGGCTCGGCGTGACCTGGGCCTGGCCGGCGACGCTGCTCGGCGAGGCGGACGTGGCGGAGTTGGCGCAGGGCTGGTTCGCCGCGCTGGACGCGCTGGTCCGGCACGCCGCCCGGCCGGGGGCCGGCGGGCCGAGCCCGTCCGACTTCCCGCTGCTGCCGCTGCGCCAGGAGGACGTGGACGCGCTGGCCGGCACCGTACCGGCGGTCGCCGACGTGCTGCCGCTGACCCCGTTGCAGGAGGGGTTCTACTTCCACGCGGTCGCCGCCGGAGCCGACCGGGACCCGTACCGGGTGCAGCAGGTGATCGAGCTGCGCGGGCCGTTGGACGCCGCCGCGCTGCGCCGGGCCGGGCAGGACGTGCTCGACCGGCACGCCCCGCTGCGAGCCGCGTTCCCGCAGCTCGCCGATTGGCGGCCGGTGCAGCTCGTCGCGGACGGGATCGCGCTGCCGTGGCGCGAGGTCGACCTGACCGGGTACCCCGAACCGGAGCGGGCGGCCGAGTTCGAGGCGCTGGCCGAGGCGGAACGGGCAGCCCCGTTCGACCTGACCCGGCCGCCGCTGCTGCGCTGCGTACTGGTCCGGTGGGCGGAACAGCGACACAGCCTGCTGCTCACCCACCACCACATCGTCACCGACGGCTGGTCGGCCGGGGTGACCCTGCGGGACCTGCTCGCCCGGTACGCCCCGGACGGCGAGCCGGACCGGTTGCCGCCGGTCACCCCGTACCGGCGGTACCTGGAGTGGCTGGCCGGCCGGAACCGGGCGGCTGCCGAGGGCGCCTGGCGGGCCGCGCTGGCCGGACTCGACGGTCCGACCCGGCTCGCCGCCGAGGCCGAGGAGGGCTTCGACGGGATGTTCCACGCCGAGCGGGCCCGGGTGGTGCTGCCGGCCGAGGTGGCCGCCGGACTGGCCGGACGGGTCCGGGCGGCCGGGCTGACCGTGGGCAGCGTGCTGCACACTGCCTGGGCGGTGGTGCTGGGCCGGCGCCTCGGCCGGCGTGACGTCGTCTTCGGCAGTACGGTCTCCGGTCGGCCGGCCGAACTGGACGGTGTCGAGGCGATGGTCGGGCTGTTCATCAACACCCTGCCGGTCCGGCTGCGCTGGACTCCGGCCGAACCGCTGGTCGAGCTGGCCGGCCGGCTCCAGCGGGAGCAGGCCGAACTCCTCGACGCGCAGCACCTCGGGCTGCCGGCGATCCAGCGGCTGGCCGGTGTCGGCGAGCTGTTCGACAGCCTGGTGGTGCTGGAGAACTATCCCGTCGACCCGATCCCGACCGGGCGAGCCGGCGGTCTCGCCCTGGCCGGGGTCGAGTTCCGGGAGGCGACCCACTATCCGGTCACCCTGCTGGTGTCGCCCGCCGGCGAGTCGCTGGACCTCACCGTCGAGTACGACCCGGACCGGATCGACGCCGCGACCGTACGCCAGCTCCGTAGCGGCCTGGCCGAGGTGCTCGGCGCCTTCGTCGCCGAGCCGGACCGGCCGGTCGGGCGGATCGACCTGCTGCCGGCGGCCGAGCGCGGCACCGTACTGGCCCGGCTCACCGGCCCGGCCGCCCCGGTGCCGCCGGAGACCCTGCCCGGCCTGGTCGCCGCGCAGGCGGCCCGGACGCCGGACGCGGTCGCGCTGATCGACGGCGAACGGCAGCTCGGGTACGCCGAGCTGGACCGCCGGGCCGCCGCGCTGGCCCGGCGGCTGGCCGCCCGTGGGGTCCGGCCGGGTGACGTCGTCGCGGTGGCGGTGCCCCGGTCGGCCGAACTGGTGGTGGCGCTGCTCGGCGTCCTGAAGGCGGGAGCCGCGTACCTGCCGCTGGACGTGACGCATCCCCGGGAACGGCTCTCCGTGGTACTCACCGATTCCGGCGCCCGCGCTGTCGTATCCACCGTGGATGTGATGGGCCGGCTGCCCCGGCCGGCCGGCGTGGCGCACCTGCTGGTCTCGCCGACAGCCGAACCGGAGGAACCGGCGGGCGCGGCTGGCGAGGGCACCGGAGCCCCGGCCGGCGACCCGGACTCACCGGCGTACCTGATCTACACCTCGGGGTCGACGGGCCGTCCCAAGGGGGTACTCGTCGGCCACCGGGCGATCGTCAGCCAGCTCGCCTGGTCGCAGCGGCGGTTCGGGCTCGGCGCCGACGACCGGATGCTGCAACTCGCCCCGGCCAGCTTCGACACCTCGGTCTGGGAGATATTCTGGCCGCTGTCGGCCGGTGCCGCCGTGGTGCTGCCCGGCGAGGACGAGGCTGGTGACCCGAGCCGGCTCGCCGGGCTGGTCCGCCGGCACCGGGTCACCGCGGTCACCTTCGTACCCTCGCTGGTCGAGGCGTTCCTGCTCGCCGACGAGCTGACCGCCGATCCCGGCTGGGCGGCCAGCCTGCGCTGGGTCTCCTGTGGCGGCGAGGCACTCTCGCCGGAGCTGGCCCGGCGCTGGCACGCGCAGACCGGCACGGCGCTGGACAACTTCTACGGGCCGACCGAGACGGCGGTGCAGGTCACCTGGTGGGCGAATGACGGCGGCGCGGAACGCAGCGTGCCGATCGGTCGCCCGGTGGCCAACACCCGGCTGTACGTGCTGGACGACTGCCTCCGCCCGGTCCCGCCCGGCGTACCCGGTGAGCTGTACGTCGCCGGAACCCAGCTCGGGTACGGCTACCACGCCCGGTTCGGGCTGACCGCGCAGCGTTTCGTCGCCGACCCGTACGGGCCGGCGGGGCAGCGCATGTACCGCACCGGTGACCTGGTGCGGTGGCGTACTGACGGCGTACTCGAATACGTCGGCCGCGGCGACGACCAGGTCAAGATCCGGGGGCACCGGATCGACCTCGGCGAGGTGGAGGCGGTGCTCCGGACCGGGCCGGGTGTGGCCCAGGCGGTCGCCGCCGCTCGGGTCGACGGCCGGGGCCGGACCGGCCTGGTCGGCTACCTGGTGCCGGTGGCGGGGCTCCGGCTCGATGTCGAGGCGGTCCGCGCGGCGGCCCGGGCCCGGCTGCCCGAGTCGATGGTGCCGGGCCGGTTCGTGGTGCTCGACGCGCTGCCCCTGACCGCCAGCGGCAAACTCGACCGGGCCGCCCTGCCCGCCCCACCGGGCACCGGCACGACGCCCGCCGTGGCGGAACCGGCCGCCGGAGCCGAGCCGGGCGCGGGAGCCAGGCCGGGTGTCGGGACCGAGCCGACCGCCGGAGCGGAATCGGCCGGCCGGCACACCGGTCCGCACGGCCCGTCCGCACCGGCCGGCACGTCCACCCCGGCGACCCCGTCCGATGTGGACACCCCGGTGCACTCCGGTGGCGGCGCGGCCGAGCGGCTGCTCCGGGAGGTCTTCGCCGAGGTCCTCGGGCTGCCCGAAGTCGGTGCCGACGCGGACTTCTTCGCCCTGGGCGGCGACAGCATCCTCTCCATCGCGGTCTCCAGCCGGGCCCGCCGGCACGGACTGGCGCTCGCCCCGCGCGACGTCTTCCGGCACCGGACCCCACGAGCGCTGGCCCGGGCCGGCGGCGGCGACGCCGCCCTGTCCCCGAGCGACCCGCCGATCGCGGCCGGCGCCGCCTCGACGGCAGCCGCCTCGACGGCAGCCGCACCGGCGGCCGGTTCTCCGCCGGCCAGCACCGCGAGCCCGGTCGGAGACCGCGCCGACGGGGTAGCGGGCGCGGATCCGGACGAGCTGGGTGAGGTGCCGCTGCTGCCGATCGTGCACTGGCTCCGGGAGACCGGACTGCCGATCGACCGGTTCACCCTGAGCACCCTGCTGGTGGTACCGGCCGAACTGGACCTCGGGTCGCTGGTCGCCGTCCTCCAGGCGGTGCTGGACCGGCACGCCGGCCTGCGGCTCCGGCTGCGCCGGATCGCCTCCGTGCTCTGGTCGCTCCAGACGACCCCGGCCGGCACCGTACGGGCGGCCGACCTGGTACGCCGGGTCGACGTGACCGGGCTCGACGACGCCGGGCTGCGCGACGTGCTGACCGCCGAGTCCGCCGCCGCCACCGACCGGCTGGATCCGGACGAGGGGCGCATGCTCCAGGCGGTCTGGTTCGACTCCGGCGACCGGCCCGGTCGGCTGCTGCTCGCCGCCCACCACCTGGTGGTCGACGGCGTCTCCTGGCGGATCCTCCTGGCGGACCTGGCCGCTGCCTGGGCCTCGGTACGGGTCGGGCAGCCACCGATTCTCGCCCCGGTCGGCACCTCGCTGCGGCGGTACGCCCGGGTGCTCGGCGAGCACGCGCACCGCCCCGAGCGGCTGGCGGAACTGGCGCACTGGGTGGAGACGCTCGCCCCGGGAGCGGAGCTGCTGCCCGCGCAGACCCGGCCGGTGGCGGGACCGGCCCGCCAGCACGTGGTACGCCTCGACCCGGCCGAGACGCTGCCGCTGCTCACCGCCGTACCGGCGGCGGTCGGTGCCGAGGTCACCGGGGTACTGCTCGCGGCGCTCCGGCTCGCGGTGACCCGGTGGCAGCAGCGGCACGGCCACGACGGCGGCGCCGATCTGCTGGTCGACCTTGAACGGCACGGCCGGGAGGAGGTCGAACCCGATCTCGACCTCTCCCGCACGGTTGGCTGGTTCACCAGCGTCCAGCCGGTACGCCTGCCGGCCGGCACCGACCCGATCGAACTGCTCGGTACGGTCGGCGAGCGGATCCGGGCGGTTCCGGACGGCGGCCTCGGCTACGGGCTGCTGCGGCACCTGAACGCACAGGCGGCGCCGATCCTGGCCGGACTCTCCTCGGCCCAGGTGCTGTTCCACTACTACGGCCGGTTCCCCGGCGGCACCGAGCTGGACTGGACGCCAGCGGCCGAGTCCGACGCGATCACCACCGTCAACGGCGGGCTGGGCCTGACCCACCTGGTCCAGGTCGACGCGGTCGCCACCGAGACGCCGGCCGGGCCGGTGCTGACCGCGACCTGGACGTGGCCGGACGGCGTGCTCGACGAGCCGGACGTGACCGGGTTGGCCGCCGAGTGGCTCGACGCGCTACGCCAGCTCAGCACCGCCGCCATCCAGCCGGCGGGCACCGCTGATCCGGACGGTGCCGAGGCCCGGCCCACTCCGGCGATCGCGGCCGGGCTGTCGCTGAGCCGGGACGACATCGACCGGATCGAGCGGACCAGCCCGGTACCCGTAGCGGAGATCTGGCCGCTCTCGCCGTTGCAGGAGGGGCTGTACTTCCACGCCAGCTACGACACCTCGGCGCTGGACGTCTACACCGCGCAGGACGCCTTCGACCTCGGGTACCGGCTGGACCTGGACCGGCTGCGCCGGGCCGGAGCCGCCCTGCTGGCCCGCAACCCCAGCATGCGGGCCGGGTTCGCCAGCGAGGGGCTGCCCCAACCGGTGCAGTTCGTCGGGGTGGCCCCCGAGCTGCCGGTGACCGAGCTGGACCTGACCGGCCTCGACCCGGAGGCCCAGCGGGCCCGGATGGCCGAGCTGATGGCCGAGGACCGGCGTACCCGGTTCGACCTGACCCGGCCGCCGCTGTGCCGGCTGCTGCTGCTCCGGCTCGGCGACGACCGGGACCGGCTGGTCGTCAGCCACCACCTGGTGCTCTGGGACGGCTGGTCCGAGGAACTCTTCGTCGAGCAGCTCTTCACGCTCTACGAGCGGGACGGCGACGACCGGGACCTGCCGCCGGCCGGCTCCTATCGGGATCACCTGGAATGGCTGGCCACCCAGGACACCGAGCTGGCCGGTCGGGCCTGGCGGGACACCCTCGCGGGCCTCGCCGAGCCGACCCTGGTCGCCCCGGAGGCGAGCCTGGCACCGGTCGTCCCGCACCGGGTCCGGGCCGAACTGCCGGCCGCGCTGGGCGACCGGCTGCGCGGGCTGGCCCGCCGGCACGGGCTGACCCTCAACACCGTGCTCACCGCGGCCTGGGGGCTGGTCCTCGGCGGTCACCTCGGTCGCACCGACGTGGTCTTCGGGATGACCGTCGCCGGCCGGCACGCGGACGTGCCGGACGTGGAGAACATCATCGGGCTCTTCCTCAACACCGTGCCGGTACGCGTCACCGCCGAGCCCGGCGAACCGGTGCTCGGCCTGCTGCGCCGGCTGGGCGAGCAGCGGATCGAACTGATGCCGCACGACCACCTCGGGCTCGGCGCGGTGCAGCGGGCCAGCGGGCACGCCCGGCTCTTCGACACCCTCTACGTGTTGCAGAACTTCGTCGACGAGGGGGAGTCGGCCCGGCTGCGGGACCGGCACGGGATCGCCGCCCTGGACGGGGTGGACGCTACCCACTATCCGCTGACCCTGGTGGTCACCCCGGCACAGCGGCTCCGGGTCGCCCTTGACCACCGCCCGGACGTCGTACCCGGTCAGGTGGCCCGGACCCTGCTGGACCGGTTCGTCGCGCTGCTCGCCCGGCTGGTCGCCGAGCCGGAGATCCCGGTCGGCCGGCTCGACCTGCTCACCGGGGCGGAACGGGCCGAGCTGGCCGCCGAGTGGACCGCCACCCGGCACCCGATCGGCACCGAATCCGTCGCCGACCTGCTCGCCGAGCAGGCCGCCCGGACCCCGGACGAGGTCGCACTGGTCTTTGCCGGCCGCACCCTGACGTACGCCGAGTTCGACGCCCGGATCAATCGGCTGGCCCGGCTGCTGGTCGCCCGGGGCGCCGGACCCGAGCGGGTGGTCGCGCTGGCGCTGCCCCGGTCGATCGAGATGGTGGTCGCGCTCTTCGCGGTGCTGCGCACCGGAGCCGCGTACCTGCCGCTGGAGCTGGATCATCCGGCCGAACGGCTGGCCTTCGTCCTCGCCGACACCGCCCCGATGTGCCTGCTGACGGTGACTCCGGTCCGGGCGGGGCTGCCGGGAACCGACACCCCGACCGTGCCGCTCGACGACCCGGCGGTACTGGCCGAGCTGGCCGGGCTCTCCGGTGCGGCGCTCACCGACGCCGAACTGCCGGCCGGGTTCGCCCGGACCGATCCGCACCGGCTGGAGCACCCGGCGTACCTGATCTACACCTCCGGCTCCACCGGACGGCCGAAGGGGGTGGTGACGCCGTACCGGGGGTTGACGAACATGCAGCTCAACCACCGGGAGGCGATCTTCGACCCGACCGTGGCGGCGGCCGGCGGCCGGCGGCTGCGGATCGCGCACACCGTCTCGTTCGCCTTCGACATGTCCTGGGAGGAACTGCTCTGGCTGGTCGAGGGGCACGAGGTGCACGTCTGCGACGAGGAGTTGCGCCGGGACGCACAGGCGCTGGTCGCCTACTGTGACCGGCACCGGATCGACGTCGTCAACGTCACCCCGAGCTACGCGCACCACCTGATCGAGGAGGGCCTGCTCGACCGGTCCGAGTCGACCGAGGTCGGGAGCGGTCGGCACCGGCCGGTGCTGGTGCTGCTCGGCGGCGAGGCGGTCTCCGAGGCGGTCTGGAACCGGCTGCGGGACACCGAGGGTACGGCCGGCTACAACCTGTACGGGCCGACCGAGTACACCATCAACACCCTCGGTGGCGGCACCGGAGACAGCGCCACCCCGACCGTCGGCCGGGCGATCTGGAACACCCGGGCCTACGTGCTCGACGCGTACCTGCGGCTCGTCCCACCCGGCGCCCCCGGTGAGCTGTACATCGGCGGGATCGGGCTGGCCCGGGGCTACCACCGGCGGCTCGGGCTGACCGCCGAGCGCTTCGTCGCCGACCCGTACGGTGCGCCCGGGGAGCGGATGTACCGCACCGGTGACCTGGTCCGGCGCCGGCCGGACGGGAACCTGGACTTCCTCGGTCGCACCGACGACCAGGTGAAGATCCGGGGGTACCGGATCGAGCTGGGCGAGGTCGAGAGCGCGCTGGCCGAACACCCGCTGGTGGCGCACGCCGCCGTGGTCGTCGACACCACCACGGACCCGGCGGTACGCCGGCTGGCCGGCTATCTCGTCCGCGCCGCGCAGTGGACGGAGCCGGACGACGACGCCGTGCTGGCCGCCCTCCGGGCGGACCTGAAGCGGCGGCTGCCGGACTACATGGTGCCGGCCGCGCTGGTGCCGCTGGACCGGCTGCCGCTGACCGTGAACGGCAAGCTCGACGTGGCGGCGCTGCCGGCCCCGACGGTCCGGGCCGGTACGGCCTCCCGCCCGCCGGCCACGGCTGCCGAGGAGGCGCTCTGTGCCCTCTTCGCCGAGCTGCTCGGCGTGCCGGAGATCGGCGTCGAGGACAACTTCTTCGACCTCGGCGGCCACTCCCTGCTGGCGATCCGGCTGGTCAGCCGGGCCCGGGTGGTGCTCGGCGCCGAGCTGGCGATCCGCGACCTGTTCGAGGCGCCGACCGTCGCCGAGCTGGCTGCCCGGATCGGGGCCACCGGGCCCGAGGGCGCGGCCGGTGACGGCGCTGCCCCGATCGCACTGGTCCGGGCCGAGCGCCCCGCCGTTCTGCCGCTCTCCTTCGCGCAGCAGCGGCTCTGGATGATCCAACAGCTCACGCCGGAGTCGGCGGCGTACCACTTCCCGATCGCGGTACGGCTGCGTGGGCGGCTGGACGTGGTGGCGCTGGGTACCGCACTGGCCGACCTGGCCGGCCGGCACGAGACGCTGCGGACCCTGTTCGGCGAGCGGGACGGTCGGCCGTACCAGCGGGTGCTGCCGGCGGCCGACGCCCGGCCGGTGCTGGAGAGCGCCGCCGCCGCTCCGGACGAGGTCGCCGGGATCGTCCGGGACGCGGTGCGCCGCCCGTTCGACCTGACCACCGAACTGCCGCTGCGGGCCACTCTCGTCGCGGTCGACCCGACACCGGAGGGCACCGAGGAGCACGTGCTGGTGCTGGTGCTGCACCACGTCGCCACCGACGAGTGGTCGGACCGGCCGTTCCTGCGCGACCTCGGCACGGCGTACGCGGCCCGTCGGGCGGGACGGGCGCCGGACTGGGCACCGCTGCCGGTCCAGTACGCCGACTACACCCTGTGGCAGCGCCGGCTGCTCGGCGACCCGGCGGATCCGGCCAGCCTGGCCGCCCGGCAGCTCGACTACTGGCGTACCACGTTGAGCGGGGCGCCGGAGGAACTGGTGCTGCCCACCGACCGGGCCCGCTCGCCCCGGCCGGACCCGGCCGGGGCGGAACTTTCCGTGGTGCTGCCCGCCGAGGTCGGCGCGGGGCTGCGCCGGCTCGCCTCCCGGACCGGTACCAGCCTGTTCATGGTGGCGCACGCGCTGGTCGCAGCCCTGCTGCACCGGCTCGGCGCCGGCACCGACATCCCGCTCGGCGCGCCGATCGCGGGGCGGGGTGACGCGGCCCTCGACGACCTGGTCGGGTTCTTCGTCAACACCCTGGTACTCCGGACCGACCTGTCCGGCGACCCGACCTTCACCGAGCTGCTGTCCCGGATCCGCCAGACCGACCTGGCCGCCTTCTCCGCCCAGGAGGTGCCGTTCGAGGCCGTGGTCGAGGCGCTCAACCCGGCCCGTTCGGTCTCCCGGAACCCGCTCTTCCAGGTGATGGTGGTGCACCGCAACCGGACCGCCGCGTGGAGCGGCCTCGCCGGGCTGACCGTCACCGACGAGCCGGTCGACACCCCGACCGCAAAGTTCGACCTGGTCTTCGACTTCGCCGAGTCCGTCGAGCAGCCGGCGGGCGCCGGATCCGTGGACCAGTCGGGCGGAAGCGGCGACGACGCGTTGAGCTGCCTGCTGACGTACCGGACCGACCTGTTCGACCGGGAGACCGTCGCGCTGCTCGGCGAGCGGCTGCTCCGGCTGGCCCGGGCGGTCGTCGCCGACCCCGCGACGCCGCTGGGCCGGATCGACGTCTTCGTCGGCGACGAGCGGGACCGGGTGCTGCGCGAGTTCAACGCCACCGGCCGGGCGGTGCCGGAGGAGACCCTGCCGGCCATGTTCGCCCGGCGGGTGGCACAGACCCCGGAGGCGGTCGCCGTGGTCGACCGGGAGCGGACGGTGTCGTACGCCCAACTGGACGCCGAGGCGGCCCGGATGGCGCGGCTGCTCGCCGGGTACGGCGTCGGCCCGGAGACGGTGGTCGGGGTGGCGGTGCCCCGCTCGCTGGAGACCGTGGCGGTGGTGCTCGGGGCGCTGCGGCTCGGTGCCGCGTTCCTGCCGCTGGACCTCGGCCATCCGGCCGACCGGCTGGCGTACATGGTCGAGGACTCCGGCGCCCGGACCGTGGTGACGACACCGGAGGCCGCCGAGCGGCTGCCGGAGCTGCCCGGAGTGGACCGGCTGCTCGTCGCGCCGGTCCACCCGGAGCCGGTGCCGGCGACGCCGGCCGACCCGGCCGGGACCGGGCCGGCGGTCCCGGCCGGGCTGGACCACGCGGCGTACGTCATCTACACCTCGGGCAGCACCGGTCGGCCGAAGGGCGTGGTGGTGCCGCACGAGGGGATCGGCAGCCTGGTCGCGACCGCCGCCGACCGGATGGGAGTGGACGGCTCCTCCCGGGTACTCCAGTTCGCCTCGACCGGCTTCGACGTCTTCGTCTTCGAGCTGGCCATGGCGCTGTGTGCCGGTGGCCGGCTGGTGATCGCCCCGGACGAGGCCCGCGCGCCCGGCCGGCCCCTGGTGGACCTGCTGGAGCGGGAACGGGTCAGCCATGCCATCCTGCCGCCGTCCCTGGTGTCGGCGTTGCCGCCGGACTGCCAACTGCCGGCCGGGCTGGTGGTGCTGGTCGGTACCGAGACGGTGCCGCCGGACCTGATCGGCCGGTGGGCACGGCGGCTGCGGCTGTTCGCCGCGTACGGGCTGACCGAGGCGACGGTGAACTCCACGCTCTGGCGGGCCGAACCGGACTGGTCGGGCGCGGTGCCGATCGGACTGCCCGACCCGAACACCCGGGCGTACGTGCTGGACGAGCGGCTCCGCCCGGTACCGCCCGGGGTGGCCGGCGAACTGTACGTCGGCGGGCGCGGTCTGGCCCGGGGCTATCTCGGCCGTCCCGGGCTGACCGCGGAGCGCTTCGTCGCCGACCCGTACGGCCCGGCCGGCGCCCGGATGTACCGGACCGGTGACCGGGCGCGGTGGCGGGCCGACGGCATCCTGGACTTCCTCGGCCGGGTCGACGACCAGGTGAAGATCAGGGGCTTCCGGATCGAGCTGGGCGAGGTCGAGGCGGTGCTGGCCCGGCACCCGGGGGTACGCCAGGCGGCGGTGGTGGTGCACCGTAACGCCGACCTGACCCGACTGGCCGGGTACGTCGTACCGGCCGGCGGACCGCTGGACCCCGCCGAGGTACGCGCGCACGCGGCCGACCTGCTCCCCGACTACATGGTCCCGTCCGCCGTGCTGGTACTCGACGGACCGCTGCCGCTGACCGCCAACGGCAAACTGGACCGGCGTGCCCTGCCGGTGCCGGACTGGGCGGCGCTGACCGGCGACGAGGCACCGGTCACCCCGGCACAGCAGGCCCTCGCCGGACTGGTCGCGGAGGTGCTCCGGCTGCCGAAGGTGGGGATCTCGGACAACTTCTTCGCCCTCGGCGGGCATTCGATGGCGGCGATGCGACTGCTCGGCCGGATCCGGGCGGCGCTCGGCGTCGACCTGGCGGTGCGGGACATCTTCGAGGCGCCGACGGTGGCCGGGCTGGCGGACCGGCTCGCCGGGGCGGTGGCGGGGCGTCCGGCACTGCGCCCGGCACAGGAGGCCGCCGAGCCGGTCGCGGCTCCGGTGCAACAGATCTGGTGGGACCTGCACCGTGCCACGGCCGAGCGGAACCCGTCCGGCCGGACCGGTTGGGATCTCGCCCTGGTGGTCCGCGCGGGCGGACCGGGCGACGCCCCGGACGGTGGACCGGGCGACGGGACCGGGCTGGATGACGGGACCGGCGGCGGACCCGGTGACGGGCCGGGCGGGGCGCCCACGCTGGACGTGCCGGTGCTGGCGGCGGCGCTGGCCGACCTGGTGGAGCGGCACGAGCCGCTGCGTACCGCGCTGGCGGCCGATGCGGCCGGCGAGCCCGTACCGGTGCCGGTGGGGGACCGGGTACTGCTGGAGGTGCTGCCGGAGAGCGGGGTGCCGCTGGACGAGCGGATCACCGAGCTGGTCGAGGCTGGCGTGGACCCGACCCGGGAGCCGCCGCTGCGGGCCCGGCTGCTGACCGGGCCGGGCGGTGCTCGGGTACTGCTGCTGACCATGCACTACCTCGGCGTGGACGAGTGGTCGGTAGTGCCACTGGCCCGGGATCTCGGCACCGCGTACGCGGCCCGGGTCGCCGGGCGGGCACCGGAGTGGTCGCCGCTGCCGGTCGGTTATCCGGACTATGCCCGCTGGGCTCGTACCCTGCTCGGTGATCCGGCCGACCCCGGCAGCCGGCACACGCGGCAGCTCACCTGGTGGCGGGAGGCGCTGTCCGGCGTACCCGATCGGCTGGCCCTGCCGACCGACCGGCCGCGACCGGCGGCGCTGTCCGGGCGCGGTGGCCGGGTCGAGTTCGTGCTGGACCCGGCGTCGCACCGGGCCGTCGACGAGCTGGCCCGGCAGACCGGGACCAGCATGTTCATGGTGTTCCAGGCCGCCCTCGCGGCGCTGCTGCACCGGATTGGCGCGGGGCCGGACGTGCCGATCGGCACCCTGGTGGCCGGCCGGACCGAGGCGGCCCTCGCCGACCTGGTCGGCTGCTTCGTCAACCCGCTGGTGCTGCGCACCGACACCGGTGGCGACCCCACCTTCACCGAGCTGCTCGGCCGGATCCGCGAGGCGGATCTGAGCGCCTTCGACCGCCAGGACGTCCCGTTCGACGCGGTACGCCGCCTCCTGCCGGCCGGCGCGACGCTACCGCCGGTGATGCTGGTGCACCACGAGGAGGCCGGGCTGGACGGCCCGGACGGCGCGGCGGCGCTGCGGTTCGTGTCGGTGCCGACCGGGACGACCCGGACGGAGCTGACGGTCAGCTTCTACGAGCCGGTCGGCGACGGCCCGGTGCACGGCGAACTAGAGTACGCGGTCGAGCTGTTCGACCCGCCGACCGCGCGCCGGCTCACCGACGAGCTGCTCGGGCTGCTCGCCTCGGCGCTCGCCCGGCCGGGTCTGCGGCTCTCGGCGCTTGCGCCCGACACCGCCGGCCAGGCGCCACCCCTGCCCACCCAGTCGGACGGCGCTTCCGCCGACCACCCGGAAAGGACCGACGCATGACCACCAATCCGTTCGAGGACCCGGACGGGCAGTACCTCGTGCTCGTCAACGACGAGGGGCAGCACTCGCTCTGGCCGTCCTTCGTGGACGTACCGGCCGGCTGGGCGGTGGCGTTCGGCGCGGACGGTCCGCAGTCCCGGGACGCCTGCCTGGCGTACGTGGAGGAGAACTGGACCGACCTGCGTCCCCGCAGCCTGCGGGAGCGGATGGCCGGCGCCACCGCCGACCCGATTCGCTGACCGGCAGCCGGCAAGAATGGCTTCGACGGTACCTGCCGCCACCGGGTGATCGTGCGTCGGGCGGCGGCGGTAGCGCTGACCGGGAACGTCGTTGCGGCATCCTGTTGCTCGTGGCCCTCCCCATGCGAGCCAACTCGGCCTCGGCGACGTTGTACTCGCAGGCGCGATCACGTTCAACCTTGGCTGGCTGAGCTGGCAGGCAGCGGTTACCGGCCTCCTGGCCGGGTTGGTCCTCCAGGGCTCCGTGGGCATCGCCGGCAGCCGCAGACAGACCGACCGCGCCAAGGCGTCGCCGATGGGGCCGGCACTCATCGACGGGTGGCTGCTGACCGTCATGTTCGCCGCGTAGTTTCTATCAACCCTCAAGGTCCATTCGGGGAACATGGGCCACGTGGTCGTAGAGGTCTTCCATTGTTCTCACAATCAGATCGGCGCCAGCCTCCACTAAGGAGGATGGCGCTGCTAGCGATGCGAATCCGACCACCTGCATTCCGGCCGCCTTACCGCCTTGCACTCCAAACGGGCTGTCCTCGATCAGTAGGCAAGACTCCGGCCGTACGCCGATACGCTCAGAAGCGAGCATGAATAGGTCGGGTGCCGGCTTGCCGCGCGAAACCATCGACGCGCTATACAAATGCTCGCCAAAGAAAGCATGCAGACCGGTCGTAGTCAGCCGATGGCGAATCTCAGCCGGCGTGCCACTGGAGGCGACACACACGGGGAGGCCGCGACCGGTAAGCCATTCCAACAGGTCTTTCACGCCCTCGATGGGTTCCAAGTCCTTTTGGCGGGCCAACACCCGCTCCTCGTAAAGCCCGGCGAAGTCGAAGGCTAGGGGGCCACCGACCTGTTGTTCGATCTCCGCCGCACACTCGTCAGTCGCCCGCCCCATGTAAAGCCGGACACTGTCCTCGAATGAGGTCTCCAAGCCGGCGAGCGTGGCTAGTTGCGCAATAACCTCATTATTGATCGTCTCGGAATCAACTAGCACGCCATCGCAGTCAAACACGACGGCCTTGACTCGATCAACGGAAATCCCCTGTCGGGTCACGCGCTCATTCCCCATACTCAATGGAAGTAGTCTCGCCAGACGTAGTGAAGCTATTGCCAGTAACTTGCATTAACGGATGAAGTGGCGTGGTCGGCATTCCTTCACTGTCGAATGATCTACCGTCGAAGGCAACGCGGATCACCTCGCCGATAAACACGCCATGGTCGCCATCGACATCCACTTGTTGAAGCATCCGACAGGCGAGCCAGCCAAGGCCATCCTCCAGGACCGGCGCGGGAAGGTCGTCAGAATCGAGGATGGATAAGCCGCTGGCCATCAGCTTCTCTGCGGCGCTCTCGAAACGGAACCGCGAATAGCGGGCACCGAGCTGCCATACACCAGGAAGCTGCTCCACCTTGGGCACGGATAGAGTGAACGCACTCGTGTTAACAAGGTTCTCGAACGTCGCCCATTTCCTAAAGACCGCGAGAGCAATAAGCTGTGGATCAGTCGAGATCGAGGTCACGTTAGAAACAGGGATCAAATTCGACTCGCCCCGAATGCTTCGCGTTCCTATCAGGTAAGCGACTCGCGGAGCGAGAAGGCGATGAGCCTTCCTTAAGTTGCCCGGCCGCATCGTCAAGTCAATGCTCCCTCTCGTCGAACCGCTCCACCAAGGAAGTCGCGCACTTGCTCCCGTAGCATGGTCGCCGTGACATTCGTCTGAAACTGCGGCATGTCGAGCTGGTCCGCAAGGGCTTGAAAGACCTGGGCGAGCTGATTTATTCGCTGGCCTTCCGAAAGCGCGAGTACAGGTGCGAGCGCCTCCGCTGCGGCCTCCGGGCCACCTTCTGCGCCTGCGGAGCTTAGACGGGCAAGTGCTAGGTGGCCTCTGCTCAATGCCCAACTGATCGGCCAGGTCTTCATTCCTATCGGCGGGGCACCGCCGTAGCCGAGAGCAAGGACGTACTCCTCGGCAAGCTCACAATTCCCGAGAAGTGCATATGTGACCGCCGAATAGTATTGTTGTCGCCCCTCCGGAAAGGTGAACATCGCTCCCAGGTCGCCCAATTCGCCGGCCTCGTTGAAGTTGTTTTTTTCGCCTTCTAGCAGGGCGAGATGCTCCATAGCGTCGGAACGTCTGCCGAGTTGGGTGAGGGCGCGCACCTGGAGCCCTCGGAGCCGATAAGAGTCACTTCGTCTTCCGGTAAACTTAGCCGCATGCTTCAAGGCTGAGCCTGGCCGACCACGCCAGAGGTCGATCATCGCCTTGGTGCAATTTACCCATCCCGCTAGCTCTGGGTGGCCCGCGCGCTCCGCGAAATAGCCGGCAGCCTCGGCGTGCATCATGCCGGCGGCGGACTCACCGAAGTCGTGGGAGGCCGAGGCTAACAAGAGGCACGATGCCCCCTGGAGCACGTATAGCTCTTGTGTGTCACTAACGGAAAGGCCCCCTCTTCGCAGCAGGGGCGATAGGAGCGCCCCGGTGCTTAGGGCTCCCGCGACCGCTGCGGGAAGATCGGAGGTCAGTACGTAGTCCGTGGTAGCCCCTTGAAGGTGCCCACGGGCTGCGGAAAGCGTGTCGCGTGCATAACCCATAGGGCTGTCGTTGACCAACTCGATGGACTCGGATGCCAGACTCCAAAGAAAGGTACTGGATAACCCGGCGGCGCCAGCAACCGGCAATGCAGTCAAGAGGCTGCGGCGGTCGATGCGCGCATCCTGTGGTAGCGGCGAGGCGGAGGTTTCCGGGTCCGCCAGGGAAACCGGGCCATCTGTCGATGCGCGCTCATCCGCCGTGGTGCGATCGATATAGAGACCGAGGCTCTTTTCGTCAGCCTTCAAAACAGCGCATAAGGCCATCCGATAGTCCTCGTTTGGCCATCGGTTATCGCCTCGCTCGATCGCTCCGATCGAGCGCTCGGTGAGGCCGGCCCACCGCGGCCCTCGGTCCTGGCTCTTGTACCACTTGGCGAGGAAGGCGTTACACGCGTCAGCTAGCTCCTGGCGCGACATGGGCCGACCTGATCCTGACGGCGAGAGGAGTGCTTTCCGGGCCGTCTTGAACTGGGTGTTCTCCTTCTTCGGCCTCAGCCTCGGCATCTTGCACCCCTGATGATCATGCCTGCCAGACCCCTGACGCGTGTGTGTCCTGCCCTACAGGATCGCAGCGGACGTTCCGAACGTTCAAGCCGCCACCCGGACCCAAGCTGTCCTGTAGCGGCTGGCCGCCACGAGTCCGACTGTGGCGACCAGCGCTGCGGCGGGGCTTACCGGTCGAACTCTCCGCGCCTAATGCCCTCGACAAACTCCGCCCAGACGTCCTGACTGAAGACGAGGTTAGGGCCGTTCGGGTCCTTGGAATCGCGCAATCCGACGTATCGATTGTCGGAGATAGCGGCCTCTACGCAGTTGTCGGCGCCACCGCTGCGTGTCGACTTGCGCCACTCGCCGAAAGCCAACTTATCCATTGTTCCCATTCCTCCTAGTCTCCTCGGCCACTGTGGCGAGAAAGTCAAGGCTGTCATCTGGCCGCAAGGCCGCCTCTACCAGCAGGTCGTAGAGCTGAACGTAGCGGTCGACGCTTGGGGGTTGCGTTAGCACCAAGTCGTCCGTGACGGTGTCGACCGCCACCACGATTGGATCTTCGGGGTCCGGGTAGCGGTACATAAAGAAGGCTGAACGCGGCACTGAATGGTTGCGAATCTGTGCACCGAGGGGCAAGACTCGCACTACCAACGTCTCTCTCTCGTGGCCCGCGTGCACTATGTGATCGAGCTGGTCTGCAACGACTGGTGGAGGTGCCGCAAAACGCCGAACGGCCAACTCATCGATAATGACCTCGTATATCGGACCACCAGGCCGCTCGACCATTCGTTGACGACCGGCGCGGGCTTCACTGGCGCGCGAAAGGTTGTAGGTAGCGTCCTCGGTTCGGTCCATATTGATTCGACACTCCGTGTAGGACGGAGTTTGCAAGAGGCCAGGAAGATAGACCATCTGGTACTCGCGGATCTGACTGGCGCCGGCCTCCAAGTTGGCGTAAAGCGCCTGCCTCGCGCCCATTTCATCCGCAAACTTCGCCCACCAGCCGCGTTCCTGGGCTTCCCGGGCAATAGTCATTATCTGCTGCCAGCGCTGCTCGTTTACCTGGAACAGTTCGAGGATGCGCATAATTTCATCTAGGTCCGGCGCGACATGACCATTCTCAAGACGGGAGATGCGCTGACGCGCAACGCCGATGTCCGTGGCGAGCCTTGCGGCCGAAACGCCGTGAGCCTCGCGAAGCGCAATCAGCTCGGTCGCGAGTCTCCGACGTCGCACGAATGGACTGATCATGGCGACCTCCGGTACAGCCGCCGGACGAACCACCGGCGAGGCAGCCGAAGCGTAACCCTTCTCCATGCTTCGAGTTGCCTGGGAAGACCCCGTGACTGGACTGCGTGCCTGGTCAGAGCCATCTGTGTATCAGGTTGGGTATCAGATTCGGCGGTAAGCCGGGATTCCCGGTCAGGTGGACTGTCCGTGATGGTGGACACACAACAAGCGACGTGTCGATCCGGTTCGCACCGGTAGACCGACGCAGGGCCGTCTGACAAGGGCGACCGCGTGAGGTGGGGCTAGTACCGCCCGACGTCGCGCGCTAGCGCCGCCCAAGCGTGCGGGCGGCCGGTCAGGTATTGCCTCGGCCGGACGCAGACTACAAGTCCGTCCGGCCGAGCGTACCAACAGGAAGGGAGCACCAGTGATCAAGCAACCGGGCGTGGACACCAGCCTCCCGCGTCGCTTCCTTGCGTCTGCGGCGAGGCAGATAACCGAGATTGCTCCGTGGACGAGGCCATGCTCGTGATCGTCAGGGACAAACCCGCTGCGGACGTAGTTCGAGACGCCCGGATCACACTCGCTATCCATCATCAGGGTGAGCTGAACCTTTGCGATGGTTGTTACGAGCTTACCTGTGGTTTCTCTTGGTTCCCATGCGAGAAGGCTCGTTGGGTGCTGAACGTTTTGGCGGAAGTGGAGGTTGACCCGCTATGAAGCCACTCCACACCCCGATTCTGCAAGTCGACAGCCCTCCTAGGCGCGCAATATACTCACAACTCGTAAATGCCTTGGGTCGCACGTGGACGGTATCGCAGCTCGCCAGCTCACTCCCGTCTGTGTCTGTCGAGGCGATCCGCACAACCATCCATTTATTGATGGGTGAGCAGTTCGTGGCTCTGGTTCCACGCATGCGAAGCTTGACGGTGCAGGTCACCGATGATGGAGCTGACGCACTGCGTCAGATCCTTTCCTCCTGGGGCGCACCGCCGAACGCTGCAAGCACCGAGAAGTCGTCATGACGGCCACAACGGTCCGAGCGGCGGTATCCATGACTGCTCTTATAGCCGACGACGCGGAAAGAGTGATCACTGAGCATTTGCGCTCCGATGCGGGCGGACACTGCCTTGCGTGTGGCGAGGTTGAGCCCTGCCCCACGCGCGACCTCGCGCACTCGGTCCTATTTGGTAACGGTCGTCAGCTTCCACGCCGCCGCCCCCTCGCCCTCATCGGAAGCAACGGCAATCTGGTTCCTGACGGTACGCCTTTCTCAGCCTTTGGAAGTCCAGGATGAGCGCCGGAGGGTCGTCGCGGCCCGCACCGTGTGGTTGGCCGATGAAGGACGTCCGAGGCTTGCGCCTCGCCGTGGGGGCTTCGCGGCTCAGGGGCGGTTTCGCGAGCAGACTGGCCTCTTCGAGTAGGCCGGCACCCGGTGCCGTCCGTCTCAGACGTCTCGCTGGCTCCGTGCGGCGCTGCCCGCGGTGGCCCGGTGAGGTGCGTTGACCGATCCGACTAGGAGGAAGTACCGAGTGGTCCAAATGACAGACACACGTTTCGACGCTGATCGTGCCGCTGAGTTGCGCGCTGAGCTGGCGGGCGAACTGCGGGCGCAGGGAAAGATCATCACCCGGGCCGTGGAGGATGCGATCCGGCGGGTGCCGCGCGAGCGGTTCATGCCCGACGACACCGATCTAGCGGTTGCCTACGGGTTCGACAACTCGGTGATCACCAAGCGCGACCAGCACGGCGTTGCGATCTCGTCTGTGTCTGCGGCCTACATCCAGGCTCGGATGTTGGAGCAGGCCGAGCTTCGGCCGGGCATGACCGTGCTGGAGGTCGGCTCGGGTGGGCTGAACGCCGCATACATCGCCGAGATCGTCGGCCCGGAAGGTCAAGTGGTCAGCGTTGACATCGACCCGGACGTCACCGACCGGGCGGCGGCACTGCTGGAAGGAAACGGCTACGGCAACAGGGTTCGGGTCCTCGTCGCTGATGCCGAGCACGGGGTGCCGGACGAGGGGCCGTTCGACGCGATCATCGTCACTGTCGGCGCCTGGGATATCGCCCCGGCCCTACTGGACCAACTTCGGGACAACGGCATCCTTGTTCTGCCGTTGATCATGAATGCCGTCACGAGGACTATCGGGTTCCGCCGCGAGGTCGACCACCTGGCCAGCACCTCGCTGGAAGTCGCGGGGTTCGTGCCGATGCAGGGCGATGGCAGGCACCCCGACCGGGTGTTCCTCTTGCCTGACTCCGAGGGCCGTAACGTCCGCCTGTCGTTCGACTCGGGCGTCCCAGAAGAGATGAGCCAGCTCGACGCCATCCTCGCGACGGACCGCACCGAGCGGTGGTCCGGTGTGACGATCAAGCACGGCGTCTCGTTCGCCGACCTGCATCTATGGTTCGCCTGGTTCCTCCGTGGCTTCTGTCGTGTCGCCGCCGAGGAGGGAACCGACTTGTCCGCCGAGCGCGGGTGGTTCCCCTTCGGGGTCGTACGCGGGGCTGGCTTCGCCTACCTGGCAGTTCAGCCCGCGTTGGAGGGCGAAGGAGTGGAGTTTGGTGCTCGCGCCTACGGCCCGGACGGCGAGCAGGCCGCTGCGGCGATGATCGAGCAAATCCAGGCGTGGGATCGCGGTGGGCGCGACACCGAGCCGAGATTCGCTTACTGGCCCGCCGACAGCGACCGCTCCCGTATCCCGGCCGGCACCACCGTTATGCCCAAGACGCACGGCGTCATCTCGATCTCCTGGTCGTAGACCAGGTGGCACCACACAGCCCCTTCCAGTAAGGAGAGTGATGTCGATGGCTCCGCCGACTGCGGTCCTCGACGCCCCCACCGTCGACACCGAGGCCGTCACCGACGACGACTTCGTGCTCGACATGCGGGTGATCGAGTCCGCCACGCCGCTGGTCGTCATGGCGTGCAGCACGAACGACGGCTGCGGGCAGACGTGCAGCACCAGCGCGTGCAGTACCTCGTCCTACGACCCGGCCTGATCGCGCCCTTCCCGTAGCTAACCCTCCTGCCGCTGGAGCCCGCGCCGCTTCGCGGGCTCCGGCGGCCCGGTCCTACCTCACCCCCGTAGGAGGCGTCATATGCTGCCCGAACGCGCCGGATACCAGGCAGTCGGTCCGGTGTTGGTCCGGGCCAGCACTGATCCTGGCGACCTCGGCCCCGAGCCTGGGGCGAACCTCATTGGCCCTCGGGCGGTCAAGCGGGAAGCTCTCGCCTGGCTGGCCGAGCAGTGGACGCGGCCTGACGTTCGGGAAGCAATCTCGATCGCCAGTCCCGCCCTTGCCTCCCGCGTCGACCAACTGCTTGCCTCTGGTGCACCTGACGCCACGGCCACCGCTGTTCGCCGGGCGGTCCTTGCTACAGCCTCCTACCTCCTGCGGTGGCAGCGACGGACGACGCCATTCGGCTTGTTCGCCGCCATCACGACGGCAACCGTCGGCCCAGCGGCCGCGAAGATCGGAGATCGACACCGGGCTGTCGCCCGGGTCGACGGTGAATGGCTCACGCTGCTCGTAGACAACCTCGAAGCGTGCCGCGAGCTGCGGCCCCGACTGTCAGTGGTGGCCGACAACGCTAGGCTCGTGCGCGACGGTCGAGTCATCGTCGCCCCGCGGCCTCAGCCTGGCCAGCGTTCGCCTGGGCTGCCCCGTGAGACTTCCACCAGAGATACCCGACCCGTGCGACTGGCCCTCGCTCACGCGGCCCGGCCGATCCGATTTGACCAACTCGTTGCGCGGATCGCGGACGAGCTGTCCAGCGTTGCTATCGGCACGATCGAGGCGATGGTGCACGGCCTGGTTGATGGTGGCTTCCTCATCACGGGCCTTCGGCCGCCGATGACGGCCGTAGACGGCCTGGCCCATATCATCAACGCGCTGGAGGCCGAAGGGGCGGCCGAGCTGAGCGTGGTAGCCCCTGCCCTGAACCAGCTCAAATCGGTCCATGAGCAGTTGATGCGGCACAACACGCTGGCAGATCCCTCGGAGGCGACGCGAATCCGTGCTGCGGTGACCGAATCTATGGCCGCACTGGCGCCCGCCGCTGAGCATCAGCTTGCCGTGGACCTGCGGCTCGACGCCCAGATCAGCGTTCCGCCCCAGGTACTAGACGAGGCGGTGCTCGCCGCCGAGGTGTTGCTGCGGGTGACCACACAGCCGTTCGGTTCGGTCGCCTGGTTGGATTACCACGCCCGGTTCCGTGACCGCTACGGTCCCGGTGCGCTGGTGCCGGTCCGTGACCTGCTCGCGGACTCCGGCCTCGGGTACCCGACCGGATTCCTCGGCGCACCGCGCGCACGTCCGGCCTGGCGGACGCTGACCGAACGCGATGTGCGCCTCGGGGCGATGATCCAGAAGGCGGTGCTCAACGGTGCCGACGAGATCCGCCTGACCGACAGCGACATTGCCGCACTGACCGTCGGCGACCACACCTTGGCCCTTCCGCCTTCCCGAGCCGAGCTGGGATTCGCCGTGCACGCCGCCACGACCGAGGCGCTTGACGATGGGGACTTCGAGTTGCGGGTGGCGGCAGCGCCCCGGACGCCGACCAGCATGGCCGGGCGCTTCGCCTACCTGCTCGACCCGCCTGAGCGAGCGCAGCTCGTCAAGTCGTTCACCGTTGATGGGCGCGGCCCTGGCGAGGTGATGTCGATCCAGATCTCGTTTCCGCCCCGCCGGACGCACAACCAGAACGTCATCCGCGTCGGTACGTTCCTGCCCGACGTGCTGTCCCTGTCCGAGCACTCGGACGGCCCTGGGATCGCCGTGGAGGACCTCGCGGTCACCGTCGACAGCGAGCAGATGTACCTCGTCCACCAGCCCACCGGGCGCCGGGTCGTCCCGCAAATACCGCATGCCCTCGACACCGTCGTGCAGACCCCGCCCCTGGCACGGTTTCTCGCCGAGGTCGCCGACGCCCGCAGCGCCGTCTTCGGCCCGTTCGACCACGGCGCAGCCGCACGCAACCTGCCCTACATCCCCCGCATCCGGTACGGCCGCATCATCCTGGCCCCGGCACGCTGGCTACTGAACCCCGCCGACCTCGCCACTGACAGCGCTGACCAGGCCGACTCGACCGAGGTCCGGTGGGAGGCGTCCCTCGCCGCGTGGCGGCGGCAGTGGCGCGTACCCGCCCGGGTGGTGGTCTGCCACGGTGAGCTACGCCTTCCCCTTGACCTCGATCGGCCATTCGACCGTGCCCTTCTGCGTACCCGTCTGGCCCGCGCTGATCGGCTCGAACTCCGCGAAGACGCCCCTGCCCGCGGCTACGGATGGACCGGAGGCCGCCCGGCCGAGTTCCTCGTTCCACTTGCCTTGACCACTCCGCCGATCCGACGCACGCCGGTCACCTGGCCGCCCGGCGAGACGCTTTGGCCTGGAGCGTCCACCGTCGTCCACGCCCAGTGGATCGGCAACCCGGCCCGCGCCGACCAGTTGCTCACCGCCCACCTGCCGAGACTGGCCGACAACCTCGCCGGCCTCGGCTTAGAACGCTGGTGGATCAGGCGGCACCGCGACACGATCAGGCTTGAAGCCGACCAGCACATATCCCTATTCCTGCGACTCAAAGAACCCGCCGCCTACGTACCCACCTGCGCGATCCTGGCCGGTTTCGCCGCCGGCCTGGAGGCTCGCGGACTACCCGCCGAACTCATCCTCGCCCCGTACCGCCAGCACCTTGCCCGCTACGGTCACGGCCTCGCGCTCCAGGCCGCCGAGGAAGTCTTCGCCACCGACACCACCGCCGCCATCGCGCAGCTTCGGACCGCCGAGCAGGTGGGCATACCCGCGCAAGCTCTCGCGGCTGCGTCCATGGCGCGGCTCGCCGCAGCTTTCGCCTCCGACCACGAAACCGGGTATCGGGCGTTGTTGGCCTGCCTTAATGGCGCCACCACACCAGCGGAGCGCGCGCTCACCGACCTGGCCCGTCAACTGGCCGAGCCCAACAACGACTACCGAAACCTACGGGCTTTGCCCAGCGGAGGTGCTGTCGCGGACGCCTGGCAGGCCCGCGACATCTCTTTGCGTGCCTACCACGATTGCCTGCTGGCACAGCGCGACCCCACGAGCGTGCTGCGGACCCTCCTGCACGAGCACCACATGCGTGCGGTCGGGGTCGACCCGGACTTCGAGCGCAAAACCAATCACGCCGCGAGAGCGGCGGCAATGCGCTGCCTGGCCCACGCAGGTACCCGATGACGGCCACCATCGAAGCGGACTGGCAGTCGCTCGCCACAAGCATCGTCGGCGTCGCCGTCCTCGCAATCGAGCGAGCGTCCAACGGCACCGGCGACTGGACCGCCGTGCAGCAGTTCATCAAGCGAGCCACAAGCAGCCCCGTCGACGCGGGCAGGCACGCGGGCTTGTACTACGGAGCACCTGCCGTGCTGTTCATGCTCAATGGGGCGACCTCCGATGGCCGGGACCGGTACGCCGCCGCCCGGCAGAATCTCACCCATCACGTACGGCGGCTCGTACGCGAGCGTCTGACCGCCGCAGTCGAACGGTTCCAGCACGGCCTGCCCGCGACGTTCGCCGAATACGATCTCTTCTACGGACTCGTCGGCTTCGGCGCCCTGCTACTGCGGGACCTGCCCGAAAGCGACGAGCTTGGCGACCTGCTGACGTACGTCGTACGGCTCACCGAGCCCCGCAGCGACGACGGACAACAACTCCCCGGCTGGTGGGTCGACCACGACCCCGACCCACTCCTGCCCACCCCCGGCGGTCACGCCAACCTCGGCATGGCCCACGGCGCCGCCGGCCTGCTCGCCCTGCTCGCTCTCGCTACCCGAGCAGGTCGTCACGTAGACGGCCAGACGGAAGCGATCGAGCGTCTGTGCGCATGGTTCGACCAGTGGCGACAAGAGACACCACACGGACCGTGGTGGCCCCAATGGCTCACCCGCGACGAGCTACGCACCGGCCGCCCGATCCAGGAACATCCTGGGAGGCCGTCATGGTGCTACGGAATACCCGGCATCGCCCGCGCCCTCCAACTCGCCGCCATCGCCACCAATCACACCGTCCGTCAGGTGGCGGCCGAAGCTGCCCTAGCAAGCTGCCTGAGCAGCCCCCAGCTCGACCGCCTCACCGAGCCCGGAATCTGTCACGGGCTCGCGGGACTCCACGCCACCGCGCACCGGGCAGCCACGGATGCTCGAACCCCGGGCATCACCATGCGACTTCCTGCCCTTGCCGAACGCCTCACCCAAAGCGACCCCGGCCGCAGCCACGCCGGATTCCTAACCGGTCGCACCGGTTGGTCCCTCGCAATGCAGACCGTGCGCCTGAGCACGCCACCCCGAACCAGGTGGGACGCATGCCTACTGATCACCTGACTATCAGCCCATACCGCATGGCCGCCCTCGTCGAGGCCGTCATCTGGGGAACTTCAGCGGAGGCAGCCGCTGCCGAGGCAGGCATCGACATGCACGACCTCGCCGACGCGGTGCAGACCTATAAGGCCGCCGGGCTCGCCGCCCTGCAACGCGAGTACGCCGGCATCTGGTACCACGCACTCGTCAGGCCGGTCGATTGGACCACTGCCGATGCATCGTTCCGGGCGAAGGTCGCACCACGGCTCGACCGGCTCGACGGCGACGGGACCGTCTGGTGGTTCCTACGCAAACACCCGTTCTGGCGGATCAGGGTCCGCACCACCGACCACGACGCCGCCAGCGCACTCCTTGACGAACTCGCCGCCGCCGGCGTGATCGCCGAATGGCGAGCGGGCATCTACGAGCCCGAGACAGCCGCGTTCGGTGGAGATACGCCCATGGCCATCGTGCACGAACTCTTCTGCGCCGACAGCCGAGGCGTCCTCCACTACACCGGGACCGGCCCCCGTTCGACCGGCCGCCGAGAAGTGTCATTACTGCTCATCCGAGCACTCCAGCACGGCGCGGGACTCGACTGGTTCGAGGCGGCGGACGTGTTCGATCAAGTAGCCCAGATGCGACCCGCCCCTCCGGCCGCCGATGCGACCCGGGTGCAACGCCTCGCCGACCAGATGCGGCCCCTGCTCGCACTTCCGGCCGACGCCCGTACGGCGTTGTTCGCTCCCGACGGTCCTCTTACTTCGGCCAACGACTGGCACCTGGCCTTCATGCGAGCCGGCGAGCAGTGCGCCGAAGCAGCCCGCGCGGGCCACCTCCGCCGTGGCGTCCGGGCCGTCCTGGCCCAGATAGTGATCTTCCACTGGAACCGGCTCGACCTGCCCGCCCACACCCAAGCAATCCTCGCCCGCGCCGCGACCACCGCCATCCTGCCCGGGAGCTGAGCCATGTACCACGCCACCATCGCCGCCGCCGTACGCCGCTTCCCGCTCCTCGGCCGCCCACGTCCCGACTGCCCGGCCCTACCCCTACGCATCCAAGAGATCACCGATGCGGCCAACGCCGCCGCGCAAAAGGGCGAACACGGAGTGGCCGATGCGGCGCACGTCCTCAACAAGGCCGCCCTCATCGCCAGCGACGCGGGAATGCCAGAGTTCGCCCGTCAACTCTGCTGGCAACACATCAACGCCTACCGCCGCCTGACCAGACCGCTCACCACTCTCGAAGCCCACTACATGCTCGAACCCGTTCTCAACCTGGCCCGTCTGCAGATCCGCGCTGACCAGGGGACATCAGCACTACGACTCATCGAAGCCATGTATGAGGCGGTCACCCGCCACACCGACCTCACCATCGGCGAGCACACCTTGCCCACCGCCAACCTCACCGGCGACCGCGACGACCGCCGCAAGCTGCGCGAGTGGGTCTGGCTTCAACTCGTCGGTGAGGGCATCCGCATCCTGGCGCTCGGCAACCGGTGGGGCGACGCTGCCGATCATGCCCGTATCCACAATGGCATTGGCGATCACCTATTGGAAGGACGGCAGGCAGTCATCGTTGCCTCGTGCGTTCAGGGCGACCCCGATCAAGGCCGCCGGGTACTGGCAGCCAGCGCACTCACCGAACCGTGGGAGCAACAGGTCGCTGCCTGTCTCGACTTGATATGCGCAGGGCCAGGCAGCCCCCGCGCCGTACGTCACCTAGCCACCGCCGTGGAGCGACTCGCCCTCCCCATGACCGCAACCAATTACGCGTCCTACCGAACACGTCTCGGGCTCACCGTTGCCATCCTCGCCGGCGCGGTCGAGCCGGAAGTGGCGACGCAAGTCCTGCACGAGACCGCGCAACAGGCCATCGAGACCGCCGACGGCTACGCCGCCCGCGACGTCCTCGGTTTCCGCGAGCCTTCGGCCGGCATCACCCGAGATCAGTATGTTGACCTACGCCGTATCGCAGCGGAGGCGGGACTCGGGGTCGGGGAGCTACCCGCAGCGGTCGTGTGCGAGATGACCACAACGGCAGCTGTCGCCGTGGAAGCCCTCGACACGGCGCTCGCGCCGGTCTAGGCCGCTCGCCGCTACGAGATCGATCAAGTGCGGCGTCGTGGACTTCGCCCTGGCCGTCCCAATCCCCGGCACCTGAGCACCCACAGCGCGCAGTGCTGCCGCGTCTGATCCACCTGCCGCCGTCGGTTTACCCGAGGCCGGCGGCGGCAGGTGAACCACCCTCATCCCCGCCGGGAAGGCCATACGCACCGTGGTGAGCGCCCTACCCCTCTTGCCCGCGCCGGTGACACCATTCGCATCGCCGCTCAGGACTACCTCGACGGCACCGACGACGCCACACTTCGCATCAGCGAGATCGCCGCAGACCTCGACCGCATGCGAAATCTGGAGTGGTCCGCATCCTGGTCACCAATCCCGACCAGCCGGACATGCCCCCACCCGATGACGTGCGCGCCCCCCGCCGTGTTACGCCAACACCACGGCGCGTCCGAACCGCCACCGCCACCACCTCGTTCAGCTGCCGGCAGTCAGCCGGATCATGTTCCAGGAGAGCGGCGGCAGGACCGCGCCGACCCGCCCGTCCTCGACCTTGAGGTCGGCGAGCCGCTTCGGCGTCACCCGCTCGGGCGCCGCCGCGCTGTTCGTCGCCTCCGGGTCCGCGTCGGTCAGCACGACATGCTCCCCGGCGACGAGCCCGGAACAGGCCCGCAGGTCGACGTCGAGGGCGAGCGGTTCCCGCTGGTCCCGGTTGACCGCGAAGAGGGTGACCGCGCCGGACTCCTCGTCCCGGACGGCGGTCGCGGTGACCGTCGGCACCTCGCCGTGCCGGCCGGTGTCGTGTGACGGCCCGGTCGGTTCGACCCGCAGCACGGTGCCGCGACCGTGCCGGGAGGTCAGCGCGAACGGGTGGTACGTCGGCTGCACCCACACCGGCCCGCCCGGCTCGCTGCGGATCGGCGCGATGACGTTGACGAGCTGCGCCAGACAGGCGATCTTGACCCGGTCGGCGTGCCGGAGCAGTGAGATCAGCAGGTCGCCGACGACCACCGCGTCGACCACCGAATAGGTGTCCTCGATCAGCCGGGGCGCCTCCGCCCAGTCGAGCTTCTCCTCACCGACGAACCGGCTCTGGTACCAGACGTTCCACTCGTCGACCGAGAGGTTGATCCGCTTCCGGTGCTTGCCGACCGCCCGGACGTGGTCGCAGGTGGCCACCACCGCCTCCATGAACCGGTCCAGGTCGACCGCGCTGGCCAGGAAGCTGTCCCGGTCGCCGTCGTGCTCCTGGTAGTAGCTGTGCACCGAGACGTAGTCGACCAGGTCGTAGGTCTCCTCCAGTACGGTCGCCTCCCAGCTGCCGAAGGTCGGCATTCCGCTGCCGGAACTGCCGCAGGCGACGAGTTCGATGGAGGGATCGACCCGGCGCATCGCCTGCGCGGTCTGCGCCGCCAGTCGCCCGTACTCCCGAGCCGTCGTGAACCCGGTCTGCCAGGGGCCGTCCATCTCGTTGCCGAGGCACCACAGCTTGATGTCGTACGGGTCGGCGCTGCCGTGCTGCCGCCGCAGGTCGGACCAGTACGTCCCGGACGGGTGGTTGGTGTACTCCAGCAGGCTCCGGGCGGCGTCCACACCCCGGGTACCGAGGTTGACCGCCATCATCGGCTCGCTGCCGACCCGGCGGGTCCAGCCGACGAACTCGTCGACGCCGACCTCGTTGGTCTCGATGGAACGCCAGGCCAGGTCGAGCCGGCGGGGCCGGGACTCGCGCGGGCCGATGCCGTCCTCCCAGTTGTAGCCCGAGACGAAGTTGCCGCCCGGGTAGCGCAGCACGGGTACGCCGAGCGCCCGGACCAGCTCCGCCACGTCCCGGCGGAACCCGTGTTCGTCGGCGGTCGGATGTCCCGGCTCGTAGATCCCGGTGTAGACGCAGCGCCCGAGGTGCTCCACGAACGAGCCGTAGATCCTCGGGTCGACCTCGGCGATCCGGAACGCGGGATCGATGGTCAACGCGGCCTGGTGCACAAAACCTCCAACGGTCGATCTTCGGTGCGGTGGTCAGCCTTTCAGCCCGGTGCCGGCGATGCCCTCGACGATCCGGCGCTGGAAGAGCAGGAAGACCAGGACCAGCGGCAGCGCGCCGAGGACCGCCGACGCCATGGTGTCGGCGTAGCGGATGCCGTAGGTGCCCTGGATGGCGGCGAGGCCGACCGGGATGGTCATCAGCTCCGGGTCGGTGACGGCGAGCAGCGGCCAGAGCAGGTTGTTCCAGCTCCAGACGAAGGTGAAGATCGTCACGGCGGAGACCGCGGGCCGGGACAGCGGCATGACGACCCGACGGTACGTCCGGAAGAAGCCGGCGCCGTCCATCCGGGCGGCCTCGTCGAGGTCCCGGGGGATCCCGTCGAAGAACTGCTTGAAGATGAAGACCGCGATGGCGGTGGGGACCTGCGGCAGGAACACCGCCCACCAACTGTTCAGCAGGTGCACGCTGCCGAGTTCCCGGAACTGCGGCACGACCAGCACCTGGTTGGGGATCATGAGGCCGCAGAGCACGAACCAGTAGACCAGCCGGCGGTACCGGAACCGCAGCCGGGACAGCGCGTACGCGGCCATGCTGGCGGTGAGCACCGTACCGGCCGCGCAGAGGGTCGAGGTGACGAAGCTGGAGAGGTACCAGTTGAGGATGTCGCTCTCCGTCAGCACGGTGCGGTAGGAGAGCAGCGTCGGGTTCTCGATCAGCCAGGTCGGGTCGGTGGTCTCCGCGTTCGGCTTCAACGAGGTGTCCAGCGCCCAGGCCAGCGGCACCAGCCAGAGCAGCGCGAACGCGACCAGGACCCCGATACAGCAGCGGTTGAACAGGCGCAGCCGCCGGTCCACCGAGTTCGCCAGCGCCGCGCCACCGGCCTCGGTACGGCGGTCCCGGTCGGTGTCGCGGGTCGATTCGAGCAGTGCCATCCTCACACCTCCGATTCCTGGCGGCGGGTCATGACCAGCCAGACCGTGGAGACCGCCAGCACCAGCAGGAAGAACAGCGTGGACGCGGCGGCGGCGTAGCCGGTGCGGTAGTCGGTGAAGCCGACCTCGTAGACGTACTGGAGTGCCGAGCGGGTGCTGAAGTTCGGGCCGCCGCTGGTCATCAGGTACATCTGGTCGAAGACCTTCAGCGAGGCGATCACCTGGAGCACCACCACCAGCGTGGTGGTGCGGCCCAGCAGCGGCAGGGTGATCCGGCGGATCTGCTGCCATGGCCCGGCGCCGTCGATCGCGGACGCCTCGTAGAGGTCCCGGGGGACGTCCTGGAGGCCGGCGAGGTAGAGCACGAAGTTGAAACCGAGCGTCCACCAGACGGTGGTGATCGCCAGCGAGACCATCGCCCAGCCCGGGTCGCCGAGCCAGTTCGGCGCGGTGAGCCCGATCGCGTCGACGGTCCGGCTGAGCAGGCCGAGTTCCGGCGTGTAGATCCACAGCCAGATCAGCGCCACCACGGCGGAGGGCAGCACGTACGGCAGGAAGAAGGCCAGCCGGAAGAACCAGCGCCCCCGGCGGGCGCGCTCGGCCAGCAGCGCGAAGACCAGCGCCAGCACCACCAGCGGCGGGGTGGTCAGGATGGTGAACCAGACGGTGTGCCAGAGCGCCCACCAGAAGTCGGAACTGCCCAGCGCCTCGGCGTAGTTGTCCAGCCCGGCGAACTCGCCGAGTCCGGGCCGGACCAGGCTGGTGTGGAAGAAGCTCATCACCAGCCCGTACAGCGCGGGTCCGATGATGAAGAGCAGGTAGAACGCGAGGAACGGAGCCAGGAGGAGCAGCGCGGGCCGGCCGTTGCGGGGCCGCCGCTCGGCGGCGGGCGGCGATGAGGCGGATCCGGTACCGGTCCGGCCCGGGGAGTGTGTGGTGGTGGCCACGGCAAACCTCCGCAAGGTCAGGTCACACCGGCGACGGGGTCTGGGCGAGGATGGAGAGCTGCGACCGGATCTGCGCGATCGCGGCCTGGGAGGTGAGCTGCCCGCCCTCCACCCCGCCGACCGCCGAGCCGATCACGTTCTCGAAGTTCGAGCCGGAGCCGGAGTACCAGCCGGGCGGGTCGTAGACGGCGGTGTCCGCCGCGGCGGCGTAGCTCGACTGTGGACTGAGCCGGCGGTACGCCTCGCTCTCGGCGAACGGCAGCCAGGTCGGGACGTGCCCGCCCTCCGCCCAGGTGAGGCTCTGGTCGAGAACGAACCGCACGAAGTGCAGCGCCCGGTCCAGCCGGGCCTGGTCCAGGTCGGGGCGGACCGGCAGGACGAGGGTGTGCGAGTCGGCCTGCACGGCGTGCGGCCCGCCGAAGATGTTGGGCACCAGCGTCATCCCGAACGGCATCTCGGCGGTCTGGAAGGTGCTGATCTCCCATTCGCCGTTCAGGTGGAACCCGGCCTGGCCGGTGGCGAACATCGCGATCGCGCCCGGGTAGTCGGCGCCGCTCGGGATCAGCCCCTGCTCGACGGTGAGGGCGCGCAGGTAGTCGAGCACCCGGGCGGCCTTGGCGTCGTCCAGCACCACCCGGGTGCCGTTGTCGGCCAGGATCTCGCCTTCGAGCTGGGAGTAGAGGGTCTGGAAGAACCGCCACGGCGAGGCCGGGTCGGAGTTGATGCCGTGCGTGGCGCCGTACTGCCCGGTCACCTGCTTGACCCGGGTGAGCGCGTCGACGAACGCCGCCTCACCGACGATCGGCTTGAGCTGACCGGCGGAGTCGAGCAGTCCGGCCTGCTGGCAGATGTCGGTGTTGTAGAAGAGGACGAACGGGTGGGTGTCCAGCGGGATCGCGTACGCCCGGCCGTCGACCAGCCCGGCCTGCCAGGCCCGCTGGTTGAAGTTCTCCGCGGCCATGCCGTGCCGGGCCAGGTCCTCGGGGCGCAGTTCCTGGAGCAGTCCCGCGTCGACCAGGGTCTTCATCCGGGTGAGGTGCGAGATCGCCACGTCCGGCGGTTCCTCGCCGACGCTGGCCAGGGAGAGCTTGGTGTAGTACGGGTCGCCCCAGGCCAGCGTGATGGCCTTGAGCGGGGTGTCGGGGTTCGCCCGGCGGAAGGAGTCCTGGATCTGCTGCATCCGGACGCCGTCCCCGCCACCGAAGAGGTTCCAGTACTCGACGGCGCCCGGCGCCGCCTCCGTCTTCAGCAGTCCGGCGCCGACCGGGGTGGCGCAGCCGGTGAGGGTCGCGGCGCCGGCGCCGGCGAGCGCGCCGAGCAGTACGCCGCGGCGGCTCAGTGCGGGCCCGGGAGGCCGGGGGGCGGGTGGCGGACCGTGCATGGTTCCCCTCCTGACCGGAGTAGTCGATGAACCGTTTCAGGCACCAATCCCGGGGGCTCCGGCGGCGGGGCGACGCGGTACTGCCCCGATGGTCGCTACCGGAGCAGTCCGATGTGAGCGATCACACTTGTCCAGATTGTTGCCGCTTGAGGGAAGGTCGTCAATCGGTAGCCACCGTTTACCCAGAATGCGGCGTGGGGGTTCGGGACGCGGTCGGCCGCGCGACAGCCCAGGACCGAGCGGGCAGCTCCGACCGGATTCTTATCGTTTCAACGGTGCTCGGTGCTCGGTGCTCGGTGCTCGGTGCTCGGTGCTGGGTGCTCGGGGGCCAGGGGCCTCAGCGTTCGGTGCCGGTCGTCGGCTCCGGCCGCCGCTGCCCCGGCGCCGGGTCCTGCGCAGGCGTGTCCCGGGTGCCGGCCCAGGCCGCCCAGAGCGCCGCGTACCGGCCGCCGGCGGCGACGAGTTCGTCGTGCGTGCCGGTCTCCGCCACCCGGCCGGCGTCCAGCAGGATGACCCGGTCCGCGGCGGCCGCCTGGGTCAGCCGGTGCGCCACCACCAGTCCGGTACGCCCGTCCAGCGCCCGCGCCGCCGCCGTCTCCAACTGCCGGGCGCCGGCACTGCCGGCCTCGGCGGTCGCCTCGTCCAGGATCGCCACCGGCGGCGCCGTCAGTACCAGCCGGGCCAGGGCCAACTGCTGGGCCTGTGCCGCCGTCAGCCGGTGCCCGCCGTCGCCGACCACCGTGGCCAGTCCGTCCGGCAGCGCGCGTACCCAGCCCAGCGCACCGACCCGGTCCAGCGCGGCGAGCAGTTCGTCGTCGGTGGCGTCCGGCCCGGCCAGCCGCAGGTCCTCGGCGAGCGGTCCGGCGAAGACGTGCACCTCCTGGCTGACCAGGGCCACGGTTCGGCCGGCCACGGCGGCGCCGAGGTCCTCGATCGGTACGCCGCCGAGCCGGATGCTGCCGCCGCTGGGCCGGTGGATCCCGGCGATCAGCTTGGCCAGGGTGGTCTTACCCGCGCCGCTCGCCCCGACCAGGGCGACCCGCTCGTTCGGCGCCACGCTGAACGTGACGTCGTGCAGCACGTCGTGCCCCGGCACGTACGCGTGCCGCAGTTCCTTCGCCTCGACGCCGCCGTCCACCGGCACGGGCCGGTGGTCCGGCCGCCGGTGCGCCGGCAGCCGGGTGACGCCGACCAGCCGGACCAGGCTGGCGATGGCCGACTGCGCGTCGTCGACCAGGCTCAACGCGGCGTTGAGCGGGCCGAAGAGGTTGTGGAAGTAGAGGGCGGCGGCGGATGCCGTACCGACCGTGACCGCGTCCGCGCGCACCAGCAGGAAGCCGGTCACCAGTACGGCGGTCAACCCGACGAACTCGGCGAGGTTGAGCCGGCCGAAGAACCGGGTCATCAGCCGGATTCCGCGCAGCGTCAGCTCGACCGCCGCGGCGGAACTACCGGACACCCGGTGCAGGTGCGGTTCGGTGAGCCGGAACGCGCGGACGGTCCGGGCACCGCCGACGGTGTCGAGCAGTTGCTGCTGCTGGGCGCCGTGCGCCACCCGCTGGCTGGCGTAGAGCGGCTGGGCCCGGCGGGCGTACCACCGGGCGGTGTGCAGTTGGATCGGCACCGCGAGCAGCGCGGCGAGCAGGAACCGCCAGTCGAGTACGGCGAGCCCGACCAGTGTCAGGCCGATGGTCAGGCCGGAGCGGGCGAGCTGCGGCAGCGCCATCCGCACCGCCTCGGCGATCACCGTCACGTCGCCGGTGACCCGCGCGGTCAGGTCGCCGGACCCGGCCCGCTCGACCTGCTCCAGCGGCAGGTCCAGTACCCGGTCGATGAACCGTTCCCGCAGGTCCGCGAGCATGCCCTCGCCCAGCCGGGCGACCTGGGACAGCCCCAGCGCCAGCGAGATCCCCTGGACGACCGCGACCAGCCCGAGCAGCACCGTCGGGGCGGTGATCGCACCCGGTGGCCGTCCGTCGACGACCAGGTCCACGATGTGCCCGAGCAGCGGGGCGGTGAGCAGCCCGACCGCGGTGGAGCCGACGAGCAGGCCGAGGGCGCGGACGGCCAGGAACCGGCGCGACCGCAGCAACTCGGCCAGCGTGTCCCGGACCTGCCGCCCGGTCGCGGTCGGCAGCAGCTCACGGCCCGGCTGGTCGGCTCCGGCGGGCTCGCTCATCGGGGCACTCCTCCCGTCCTGGTTCCTCGGCCGGCGTTCACCTCAGCATCGACGCCCGGGAAAGCGTCCCGGGCGCCTCGGCCGGCGTTCACCGCAGCACCGACGACTGATAGCTGGCGTCCCGCCGGATCAGGTCTGGATGACTGCCCTCGGCCCGCACGACACCGTCGTCGAGCAGCACCACCCGGTCGGTGACCGCGAGCAGCGCCGGGCTGGTGGTCACCAGCAGGGTGGTCCGGCCCTGCCGGAGTTCCCGGAGCCCGGCCGCGATTCGGGCCTCGGTGGCCGCGTCGACCGCGGTGGTCGGATCGTGCAGGACCAGTACCGGCGGCTCGGCGGCCAGCGCCCGGGCCAGGGCCACCCGCTGGCGCTGCCCGCCGGAGAGCGACCGGCCGCGTTCGGTGAGCAGCGTCTCGATCCCCTGCGGCAGGGTGCGGGCCACCTCGTCCACGTCGGCGGCGGCCAGCGCCCGGCGTACGTCGGCCTCGCTGGTCGCCGGTGCGCTCACGTTGTCCCGCAGGGTGCCCTCGAACAGGTCGGCGTCGTGCGGTGCGACCAGGACGGTGGCCCGCAGCCGCTCGGGGTCCAGGGTGTGCAGCCCGACGCCGTCGAGTTCGACGGTGCCGCCGTCCGGGTCGACGTCGCGACCGAGGCAGCGCAGCAGGTCGTCGGCGACGGCCGGGTCGGTCGCCACGATGCCGACCAGTTCGCCGGCGGCGGCGTGCAGGCTGACGCCGCGCAGCGTGCCGTGCCGGACGTCCCGCAGGTCCAGCCGGCCGAGTACCGGAGTACCGGGGGAGCCGCTTCCGGAGGGCGTCGCCGGAGGCGCGCCGAGTACCGAGGCGATCCGGTCGGCGGAGGCGCGGCCCTGGGCGAACTCGGCGTTCACCCAGCCGAAGATGGAGAGCGGTCCGAGCAGGAAGAGCGCCAGGCCGACCGCCGCGACGAGTTGGCCGACGGTGAGGTCGCCCTGCGCCGCCAGCCGGCCGCCGAGCAGGCCGACGGCGGCGACGAAGAGTCCGGTGATGATGAGCAGGGTGCCGTCGTACCAGCCCTGGGCCTGGGCCGCCCGGACCGTGGCGGCCAGCGACTCCCGGCTGGTCCGCCGGTAGCGCTGGGCCGCGGCCGGCGCCGCGCCGAGACCCTTGAGTACGCGCAGTCCGGCGACCAGGTCGGCGGCCACCCCGGAGGCGTACGCCGCCCGCTCCTGCTCGGCGTGGCTGCGCCGCTCCAGCGGGCGGCCGAGCCGGTGGGCCAGCCAGAGCAGCAGTGGTGCGCCGACCAGCACCAGCAGGCCGAGCGGGACCGAGACCACCAGCAGGGCGACACCGCCGACCAGCAGGCCGGTGGACGCCCCGATCGCGGTGGCGAACGCCCGGTTCACCGCGCCGACCCGATCGGCGTCCCCGGTGGCGGTGGCGACCAGCGCACCGGGCAGCCGACCGGTCTCCGCCCCGCCCCGGTGATCCAGGATCCGCCGGGTGAGCGAGATCCGGAGCTGGTGCGCGGCCTGCTCGACCGCGCGTTCGCCGGTACGGGCGCTGAACCGGAAGCTCGTCGACAGCACCGCGAACACCACGGCCAGTACGCCGATCCAGCCGATCAGGTCCACGACCCCGCCCCGGCCGACGGCCCGGTCGATGACCACTCCGATCAGCACCGGTACCAGTGCCTCGCCGGCCTGGTGACTCGCGCTGAGTCCCGCGCTGGCCAGCACGTGCCGGAGCTGGCCGGTGATGGCGCCGGTCAGCACGGTACGTGCGGTGGGACTGCCGGTCCGCACGCTCGGAACTCCTCCGCTTGACGAGTTGAAGGTTAGGCTAACCTAAACCATCGCCGGGCCGCGACCCCCGGCAGGTTCGCCGTACCGGCCCGTTGCTGGTGCCCTCTCCGCGACGCCCCGCCGCGCGATGTGCCGTCCCCGGGACGACCGACCTCGCGATGAGCGCGTCCCCGGGACGGCCCGCTCCGCCACGCACGGGCGGATGACCGCTACGCCAGGAAGAGGATCGTAATCCCGATCACCGCATCGACGACGGCGCACCATTCGGAGAAGCCGCGCGGGACCACCCGGTTGGCCCGGTGATGGGCGAAGTCCCAGACCGAGTGGGCGAGCCAGCCGAAGCCGACCAGATAGCGTCCCAGGTCGTCCGGCACCACCAGCGCGGCACCCACCAGGAGCAGGTAGCCGGCCAGCCCGCCGAGTTGCACCGCGAGGATCCGCCGGTCGCCGAACTGCCGGCGTACGGTGCCGATCACCAGGTAGCCGACCGGGAGGATCAGCATCACCCAGGCGTCCAGCACCAGCGGGTCGGCCCAGTTGTCGATGGTGACCATCAGGGCCAGCCAGGTCGGCCAGCGACGCTTCAGCAACCCGACCACCCGCCGGGGCGTACCGCCGCCCGGGACGGCGGCGTGGGCGGCGGCCGGGGCAGCGCCCCGGTGCCCACCGCTGTACTCGTCCAGCCGGCGGAACATCGCGAGCAGCATGGCGGGCAGCATCAGCACGTGACCGGCCGTCATCAGGAACTCCCCGCTCACCGCCCCCAGCCAGTACGGCGGAAGGAAGAGCAGGAACGGCAGGTACATCGCCGCGCCCATCTCGGCGACCGGTGCCCACCGGTGTGCGCGGTGGCGCATCCAGACGGCCATGCCAAGCGTCATGTTGCCGGCCATCACCAGCGCACCCACGTCGGGGCGGTCGAGCACCTCGGGCAGGGCCAGCCCGGTCGCGGCCCCGAGGGTGGTGGCCAGCACCTCCCACACCGGGCCGAGCAGCAGCATCCCGACGACCATCGCGATCGTCATCTCGGCGAAGTGCCGGAGGAAGTGCCGGGCGGCGTGCCGCCGGGGCGTCCCGGCGGCGGGGGGCAGGGTGTGCGGCGTACCGGCGGATTCGGTGTTCCGGACCGTGGCGTCCGGTGTCGTCGATGTCATGGCTCCAGGCTGTCGGGGCCGCCGGTCAACCGGCAGGCGCGCGCCGCACGATTCGACCATGCGGATCGCATGGCTGGACCGTGCGGCGCGGCCGACAGCCCGGTACGCCGGCCCGGTCGTCACCCGGGCCGGCGTCGCGGTCAGGGGCGCCGGGCCGTGGCGTAGGCGGCGGTGCCGATCAGCTCCAGCGACACCTGGAGCCGGGGCAGGCTGATGTTCTTCTCGATGGTGTCCTCCGGGCTGTGGTACGGCGGCTCCAGCAGCGCCGGAGACTCCTCGCCCCGCCAGGAGAAGTTGGCGCTGGCGATGCCGACCTCCTGGAACGACTGGTGGTCGCTGGAACCGCGCTGCGTCACCGGCGAGATCTGGGGCTGGTAGCCGAGCCGGGTCGCGGCGGCGGCCACCTCGTCGGTGGCCCGGTTCGCGAGCCCGGTGAAGGAGAGCAGCCAGTAGCGGGTTGCCGGATCCCAGCTCGTCGCCACCATGTCGTTCTGGTAGACGGCGACGATCCGGTCCCGCTCGGCCTGCGGCAGTTGAGCGACGTAGTAGCGGGAGCCGATCAGCCCCTGCTCCTCCGAGCCCCACAGTCCGAATCGGACCGTCGCGTCGACCGGCAGGCTGCGTAGTACCCGGGCCAGTTCGAGGCAGAGCACCGTACCCGAGCCGTCGTCGTTGGCGCCCGGTGCGCCGATCACGGTGTCGTAGTGCGCGCTCACCATGACCACCGGGCTGTTCCGCCCGCCCCACCGTGGTGCCCGCTCGGCCAGTACGTTGTGCGAGGTGAGGCCCCGGTGCGCCGAGGTGGTGACGGTCAGGGTCAGCGGGCGGGCGGCGAGCCGCTCCCGCAGCCGGTGCTTCTGCGCCTGGGCGACGCCGACGACCGGGATCGGCACCGGGGAGGTGGCCGAGCCGGGCAGGGTGGGGGCGAAGGCTTGTGCCCGGCGCGGCGCCACCAGGTCGGCCGGCAGGAAGACCACCGCCGCCACCTGCTTGGCCACGGCGGTGGCGACCAGCGTCTCGCGCTGCGCCGCGACGTAGTCGACGAGTACGACCTTGCCGGCGACGTCCGCCGGGTAGTCCTCCGGTGCTCCGGCGCCGACGTCCACCACCCGGCCGGTGACCCTGGTATCGAGGGCGGCGTGTGGCGACGCACCGACCTGCCAGTTCAGGTCGTCGGGCAGGCCGGGACGGGAGCTGAGCTGGCCGAGGAACTTGTCGGCGACGGTGAACGGCTGAAGGGTCGTCCGGTAGCCGAGGTCGTCGAGTTCGTCGGCGAGGTATTTCGCGGCCGCCCGCTCCGAGGAGGTGCCGCCGATGCGCGGGCCGATCTTCTCGGAGAGATGCCGCAGGTGGTGCAGCGCCCGCCGGGCGGAGACCCGGCCGGCGACCAGCCGGTCGTGCGCGCCCAGGCTCGGCGGACGGACGGCACCGGGCCGCTGGTCGGTCACCGCCCAGGCGGGGCCGGCGGTGGCGAGGGCGGCCGCACCGCCCAGGCCGAGCGCGATCGCCCGGCGTCGGCTCACCGCGGACTTCTCGGGGCCCTTGGTGTCGGCAGTGGGGAAGTCGGGGCGACTCTCCAATGTGGTCCCTCCTGGTTGCGCCGGTCCGGCCGACATCACCGGCGCGGACCGCGGGGTGGTCACCGTCGAAAGAACGTGGTCACGGTGCAGGAATTCGGGGTTACGGTGCAGTGAATGTAGCCCCGGCCGGTGACCGAATTCAAGATCGATTTACCGGCTGCGGGCTCTCCGCGGCGGTGGGCCGGCGCCGCCCGCCGGCCCACCGCCACCCTCCCCGTCACTGTCGGTCGATGCCGTCCCTGTCATCGTCGGTCGATCCCTTCCCCGTCACAGCCAGTCGATCCCGTCCCTCTCCGGGTCGGGGGAGACGGCACCGTCCAGATGGGAGTCGACTAGCTCCGTCGGGGCGCCGGCCTCGAGCAGCAGGTCGACGGCGTTGATCGCATACCAGTTGTCGGCGACGGCGTGCATGGCGGCGGCCTGGGCGAGCAGGCCGGGGTCGGCGGCGAAATCGGCGAGCTCGGCAAGGGCGGTGGCCCGGGTCAGACCCTCGCGATAGCCACCGGCGTAGTCCGTGGCGATCCGGTGCACCCGGGCGAGGACGAGTCGGCGGTCGGTGGGCTGGTGGGCGGCGAGGCGGGCGTGGCCGCCGGCCTGGTCTCGGCTGTCGTACACCTCGATATTCTATCGTACATGTGTTCTAATCGGGTGCCCGGGAGGGGGCGACACGGGTCATCGTCCATGGTGTTCCGGCAGCACCGATCCGCAGGTCAACCCCGCTGGCGCAGCCGGTCGACCAGTCCGGCGAAGCGTTCGAGCGCGGCGACGCCGTCCGTCGCGGCCACCTGGAGGGCCAGGACGTCCGGGCGGAGCCGGTCGAGCAGCCGTTCGCAGAAGCCGAGGAGGTGCCGGGGCTCGCCGACCCGCCGATACCGGGCGAGGATCGCATCCCGGCCGAGCCGGTCGGCCCGCTGGCGCAGCCGGGTCGGACTCGACGCCACCAGCCGGCCCGGCGTACGCAGCCCGCGCCAGGGCCGCAGCGCGCGGATCGCGTCGTCGTCGCTGTCGGCGAGCACGACGAAGCTGCTCAGCACCACCCGCGGTGGCGTACGCCCGGCCGCCGCAGCGGCCGCCCGAGCCACGTCCACCACCTCCCGGCCGGTCCGTTCGGGATCCTTGACCGAGCTGATCACCCCGTCGGCGAGCCGGCCGGCGGTGGCCGCCGAGCGGGGACCGGCCGCCGCCAGGTGCACCGGCACGCCGGTCAGCGGTGGACTGTGCAGCCGGATCGACGAGACCGGATAGTACGCCCCGTCCGGCTGCTGGACGGTCTCGCCGGCCAGCAGCGGCCGGAGCAGCCCGAGCGCCTCGGTCATCCGGGCCAGCCGCTCCGGGTACGGCGGAAACCGGCCCAGCGGTGCCTCGTTGATGCCTTCCCCGGTGCCGACCCCGAGGTGGAACCGACCGCCGGAGAGCCGGTCGAGCGTGCCGGCCGCCTGAGCGACCAGCACCGGATGCTGGCGGAACAGCGGGCAGGCCACCGCGGAGACCAGCGTGGCGCTCCGGGTCGCCGTGGCGATCGCGCCCAGCGTGGCCCAGCCGTGGCCGGCCGAGCCGGCGTCGTCCACCCAGGGTTGCAGGTGGTCGGAGACGAGTACCGCGTCGAAACCGGCCTGCTCGGCCCGGCGGGCCTGGGCCACCAGTTGCTCGGGCTGCCACTCCTCGTGACCGAGGAACCAACCGAACCGGGTCACCGGGCTCCTTCGGTCTCCGTGGTGCCGTCCGGCGGTCGGACGGTGCCGGACCCGATCAGTCCGAAGGTGCCGGATCTGAGGAGTCCGACGCAACGAGCGGGATCCGACGCAACGGGCGGGATCCGACGGGTCGGGCGGCGTCGGACCGGGGCGCCCGTCGAGGCCGGAGCGGCGACGGCCGGCCCTGCCCGCCGATCGTCGAACCGGTGGTGGGACCGACCGGATGGCCGGGGCCGAAAGCCGGGCGGTAACCATATCATCATCGATGTAACAACCTCGGTGAGCGGCGCGTCGGCACGGTGCACCGGCCGGGCACGGGGTCGTTCGGCAGCCGCCTACCCTGGAGCCACCATTGATCAACGCAAGTCCCGGGAGCAGATCATGAGATCCCAGCGCCGCGACCCCGGAAGGCCCACGCTGAGCGAGGTCGCGGCCCGAGCGGGCGTCGGACGCGGCACCGCCTCGCGGGTGGTCAACAACTCCTCCCAGGTCAGCCCGACGGTCCGGGCCGCGGTGTGGGCGGCGGTCCGGGAACTCGGGTACGTGCCGAACCGTGCCGCCCGGGCCCTGGTCACCCAGCGGACCGACTCGGTCGCGCTGGTCATCTCCGAGTCCGGCGAGCGGGCGTTCGGCGAGCCGTTCTTCGCCGGCATCGCCCGAGGGGTCAGCGCCGGCCTGGCCGACACCCCGCTGCAACTCTGGCTCTCCTGGATCCAGTCGCCCGGCGGGCGGGAGAAGATGGAGCACCAGCTCACCGACCAGCACGTCGACGGGGTGATGCTGATCTCGCTGCACGACGCGGATCCCCTGCCCGGCCTGCTGATGGAGCGCGGGCTGCCGACCGTCCTCGGTGGACGGCCAGCCCGGATGCTCGGCCCCGACGCGCAACCGGCGTACTTCGTGGACGTGGACAACGCGGGCGGCGCCCGGCAGGCGGTCGAGTACCTCATCGGGATCGGCCGGCGGGCGGTCGCCACGGTCGCCGGGCCGCAGGACATGGGCGCCGGGGTGACCCGGCTGACCGGCTACCGGGAGGCGCTCGCCGCACACGGTCGACCGGTCTCCGAGGACCTGATCGAGTACGGCGACTTCAGCGCCAACAGCGGCCTTGAGGCGATGCGCCGGCTGCTGGACCGGCGCGGCGACCTGGACGGGGTCTTCGCCGCCTCGGACCTGATGGCGTTGGGGGCCATGCATGCGCTGCACGAGGCCGGCCGGCGCATCCCGGCGGACGTGGCGGTGGTCGGCTACGAGGACTCGTCGCTGGCGCTGCACGCCAACCCGCCGCTGACCTCGGTGCACCAACCGGTGATCACGATGGGCACGGAGATGGCCCGGCTGCTGGTCGCGCAGATCCGAGGTGAGGAGATCCCCTCGCCGGCCATCTTCCTGGACACCCACCTGGTCCGCCGGCAGTCGGCCTGACCCGGGCGCGCCCGCTGCGGGACGCCCACCCACGCCTCGCCGAGGATGCGCCCAACACCCTCCGCCGAGTCGGCCCCAGCGCCCGGGGCGGAGCCGGGCACCGGACCGGGTTGGTTATCGTCGCCTGGTGACACCGGAGCTCGACGCCTGGGACCCCTGGCCGCCGTCGGTGGTCGCCGACCGGCTGGCCGGCCTCGACCTGCCCTGGTGCGTGGCGGCCGGCTGGGCGATCGACCTGTGCCGGGGCGTACCCTCCCGGCCGCACGACGACCTGGAGATAGCGGTACCGGCGGACCGGTTCGCCGAGGTACGGCAGCGCTTCGGCGACTGTGGCTTCGCCGTACCGCACGACGGCCGGCTGTTGCCGGTGACTCCGGAGTCGATGCGGACCAGCCACCAGACCTGGGCGTACGAGCGGGCCACCGGACGGTGGCGGTTGGACGTGTTCCGGGAGCCGCACGATGGGGACGTCTGGATCTGCCGGCGCGACGACCGGATCCGCCGCCCGTACGCCGACATCGTCCGCTACGACCCGGACGGGGTTCCGTACCTGGTGCCGGAGGTGGTGTTGCTGTTCAAGGCGAAGGCCGTCCGGGCGAAGGACGAGGCGGACTTCGCCACCGCCCTGCCGCTGCTGGACGACCCGGCACGACGCTGGCTCGACGACGCGCTGGCCCTGGTGCACCCGACCCACCCGTGGCGGGCGCGGCTGACCGGCTGACCGGCCGGCCCCGCCCGGCGACCCGGTATGGACCGATGCCGCCGGCCGTACGGTGGGCGTACGGCCGGCGGGGACGGTCGGTTACCCGGCGGTGCAGGATCTGATCTGCGGTCGGGCACCGGAGTTGCCGTTCATCATCGTGGTGAAGCCGAACGTGTTGCCGCTGCCGTTGGAGCGCATCGTCAGCACGGTGTTGTTACTGCTCAGGCTGGCGCTGCCGCTCCAGGTGGTGCTGATCGACTGCGGTGCGGTGACGGCCACCACCACGGTCCAACTGCTGGCGCCGTTGACCGTCACCGATGTGTTGTACCGGTCGCCCCAGACCGTTCCGGCCGTCGTCGTCGTGGTGCAGCCGCCGCTGCCCGGGGGCGGGGTGGTCGGGGTGCCGCCGGGCGGCGTCGTCGGGTTGCCGCCGGGGTTGCCGTTGTTCAGCGCGGCGAGCACAGCGTCGTACGCCGGCTTCTTCTGGCCGCTGCCGTTGAACAGCAGCGGGCTCTCGCCGGACCGCCACGAGTCCGAGTCGCGGATGCCCCACACCGTGATGCCCTTGCAGCGGGCCACCGCGAGGCAGTCGTTGGTCACGTTGCGGTACGCGTCGGCCGGCGCGTTGCGGATGTCCAGCTCGGTGATGTGCACGTCGACGCCGAGGGCGGCGAAGCTGGACAGCGTGGTGCGGTAGTTGCTCGGGTAGTTGGAGCCGCCGGTGAAGTGTGACTGGAGGCCGACGCAGTCGATCGGTACGCCGCGGGACTTGAAGTCCTGGACCATCCGGTAGACGGCCTGGGTCTTGGCGTCGTTCCAGTTGTCGATGTTGTAGTCGTTGTAGCAGAGCTGCGCGTTCGGGTCGGCGGCGTCCGCGGCGCGGAACGCGGCCTCGATCCAGTCGTTGCCGGTGCGCTGGAGGTTGGAGTCGCGGCGGGCGCCGCTGCTGCCGTCCGCATATGCCTCGTTCACCACGTCCCACCAGGTGACCTGGCCCCGGAAGTGGGTGGCGACCTGGGTGACGTGGTTGAGCATCGCCTGCCGCAGTGCACTGCCGGACATGTTCTGCATCCAGCCGGGCTGCTGCTGGTGCCAGGCCAGGGTGTGGCCGCGTACCTGCATGCCCCGGCTGCGGGCGTGCTGCACGATCCGGTCCGCGTTGCCGTACGAGAACTGGCCCTGCTGCGGCTCGGTCGCGTCGATCTTCATTTCGTTCTCGGGCGTGACCTGGTTGAACTCGCGGTTCAGGATGGTCGTGTACGCGCTGTCGCTGAGCTTGTTCGCCGCCACGGCGGTGCCGAAGTAGCGGCCGCCCTGCTCGGCGGCGGAGGCACCCAGCGTGCTCGCGGCACTGGCGGTGTTGGGCAGCGCGATGGCACCGGCGGTGGCGAGCATGCCCACCGCGCCGATGACGAGCGCGAGTCGGGTCCGGTAGCGCGGTCTCGGGCCGCGGGCGCCGTCGGTGGAACTCCTGATCATCTCTGCCCCTTCTGGCGGATGGCCGGACGGGCGCATGGTGGTGGGCCGTCCGGGCGTCACGGTGCGGGAGGGTCGAGGGCACCTGATCCGCCGCTTTCGATCCCTGGTGGACGGTGTGGTGTCAATCGACCCTAATGGATGCATAGTGTGGCATCGGCGATCCCGGGGGTCAACAGTTTCCGGAACACTTCCGATGTGCCGTCGTCGCCCTACTGTCGACAGGAGTCTGAGGCTGACCAGCCAATTTGCCGAGGATCCACGTTGTGGACAACGGCAGGTCGAGATGACCGCAGGTCAGTGCGACGCGTGGAGCCCCGAAAGTTGCGGAGCTGGCTCGTTGGCTGGCGTGGGGGAGTGGCTCAACCGGGGTGCCTCGCGGTACGGGTCACGAGCAGTGTGCTGCGGGCCGCGGCCGTCGCCACCACCACCGTCGACAGGGCGGAGAGTGCCAGTGGGTTCAGCACCAGCCCGAGCGGGCCGAGCGCGACCAGCACGGTCACGGCGGTGAGATGGGTCCGGGAGCGTACGCCGAGGACCGCGCTCTTGAACAGCAGGAATCCGGCCAGGAAGAGCGCCGGTCCACCGAATATGCTGCCGATCACCGCCGGGTCGCTCTCCCCGGTCGGGTGGTGCAGCGCGAGGTCGTCCCCGACCGCGGTGACGATGACGCCGGCCACCATCGGGATGTGCAGATAGGTGTACCCCGACCGGCCGAGCCGACCTGGCTCCTCGGCCTCGACGATCGCCTGCCGGGCCGCCTCGGCGCTGTGGTCGAAGTAGATCCACCACAGTGCCACGCTGCCGAGGAAGGCGCTGGCCAGTGCGGCGAGGGTGGCCCAGTCATGTGGCAGGGCACCGAAGACGGTGCCGGTGACCAGGATGGACTCGCCGAGCGCGATGATCACGAAGAGTCGGGCCCGCTCGGCCAGGTGTGCCCCGTTGATCGACCACTCCGCCGGCCTCGACGGGCCCCATCCCGGCACGTAGAAGCCGCAGACCGCCGCGGCGCTGTCGATGGCCACCGCCGCCACCCAGAGGCCGAGCCGGAGCGGGCCGGAGGCGAACCCACCGGCCAGCCAGAGCGGCGCGGAGACCGTCCGCCAGACCAGTAGGCGCTGGAAGTTGCGGTGCAGGTGGGAGCGGCGGGCCAGGGCCGAGGCGACGAAGAGCGAACGACCCACCGACAGCGCCACGTACGCCACGGCGAACCAGAGCCCCCGGTCCCCGTACGCCTCGGGCAGCGCCGAGGACATCACCAGACTGATCCCCATCAGCCCGATCAGCAGCACCCGTACCCTGGGCTGGTCCGGGTCGAACCAGTTGGTGATCCAGGCGGTGTCCACCCAGGCCCACCAGACGGCGAGCAGCAGCACCGCGGCACCGGCGACGCCTGCCGGGTGCAACCGGTGCAGCAGCAACTCGGTTAGCTGGGTCACGGCCAGCACGTAGACCACGTCGAAGAAGAGCTCGATGGTGGTGACCCGGGCGTCCTCCGGCCCGCGCAGGACGTCCGGTCGGCCGCCAGGGCTGGTCAACCTGCCTCCACCCGGGGATCCTCCGGCCGATCGTTAGAGGGCATCAAGCGGATAACGAGGGACAATCCGCATCTTATCCGCCTTCCTGCTGCAATACTGCGGTATCCGGCGAGCGGCGTGATCGGGATGGGTGGCGCGGGCTCAGGTCGAGCCGACCGGCGGCACCGGGTCGGACCGGCGGGGTCGTTTGCGGGCCGGTCCGGACGGGGATGCGAAGCACTCGATCGCCGGAGTGCGCCAGCTCGTGACACCGAGACTTTCCGAGGTCGTACGAGACGGGGGATGCCCCAGCGGAGGAGACATGCCCGTACTTGCCAAGAAGGTTCTCACCTGGCTATTCGTGGGTTTCCTGATTTTCTTCGTCGCGTTCCGGCCGGACGGTGCCGCCGACCTGGTCGAGACGATCGGGGCGGTGCTGATGGCCATCGCCCAGGGGATCGGTGACTTCCTGACCCGACTGATGGCCTGACCGGCCCGTCGTGTGGCCTGACCAGCCCGTCCTGTGCCGCCCGTCGTGCGCCGGAGGCGACGGGGCGCCGGAGGATGATAAGTACATCAGTTTGATTTAAGATATGTCCTCCGGCGCATGCCGATGCCCACCGAGGCATCGGCGCGTGCGGCAGCAAGCGGACCCTGGAGGACTTCCCGTGGCGGAGCCGAGCACGGCGGCCGGGCTGTCCGCGCCCCGCGCCGGGTCCCCTACCGCGCTCCGCCCGGTCCGGCAGGTCGGGTGAACCGCGCCTCCGCCCGCCCGGGCGTGTCGCCGGGAACGGTTGCCGTCCGGTCACCCTCAAGGCACCCCAGATCCGAGCCGGGAGAACGGGCGTGACCATCGACCAACCGACTGTTCGGCGGGGGACCAACCTTCCCCGGCGCGACGGTACCGGGAACGGCTGAAGAGGTTCAGCGCAGTGCCGCGAGGGTCTCGTCGGCGACCTGGAGGTCCTCCCGGGGTTCGACGACCAGCACCGGGACCCGGGCGTCGGGGGCCGAGACGACCGTGTCGGTCTCCCGGTTGCCGCCCTGCGGCGGCGTGACGCCGAGCAGGCCGAGCCCGGCGCAGACGTCGTGCCGTACCTCGGGTTGGTCCCAGCCGATCTCGCCGGTGAAGACCAGCGCGTCCAGCCGGTCCAGGCTGGTGGCGGCGGCGGCCAGTTCCCGGCGTACCCGGTGGGCGTAGACCTCCAGCGCGAGCGCCGCGACCGGGTCGCCTCCGGCGGCGGCGACCAGGTCACGGGTGTCGGAGGAGCGTCCGCCGGAGAGGCCGAGCAGCCCGGACCGTGAGTTGAGCCCCTCGGACAGCTCGGCCAGGCTGAGCCGGTCGTCGTCGAGCAGCCAGAGCAGCATGCCCGGGTCGACCGCACCGGAGCGTTTCGACATCGGGATGCCGTCCAGCGGGGTGAAACCCATCGAGGTGTCGACGCTGCGGCCGTCCCGGACCGCGCAGACCGAGGCGCCGCCGCCGAGGTGGGCCAGCAGGAGCTGGAGGCCGTCGGCCGGCCGGCCGAGCAGTTCGGCGGTGCGGCGCAGGGCGTAGGCGTACGACAGGCCGTGGAAGCCGTACCGGCGCAGGCCCCACCGCCGGCGCCACCGCGCGGGCAGCGGGTAGGTGGCGGCCGCCGCCGGCAGGTGGGCGTGGAAGGCGGTGTCCGGGCAGAGCACCTGCGGCACGTCGGGCAACTGCTCCCGGATCCGGTCCAGCAGGCGCAGCGCGGGTGGCAGGTGCAGCGGGGCCAGCGTGCCCAGCCGGTCGAGTCCGGACCGGAGGGCGTCGTCCACCCGGGTCGGGGTGCGGACCAGGTCGCCGCCGTGCACCAGCCGGTGACCGACCGCGTCGGGCGGGTCGTGGCCGGCGAGGAAGTCGCGTACCGCCCGGTCCGCCTCGGCCGACCCGGGCGGCTCGGTCCGGGCCAGGCCGTCGGTGACCTCGCCGGCCCGGACGTAGTCGAGCCGGAGGCTGGCCGAGCCCGCGTTGACGGTCAGTACGACCGGCGGGCCGGGTGGCGGCCCGCTCGTCCCGGTCGGCATCGGTGCCTCCTCCGCCCCGCCCCGTCGCCGCTGGCGATCCTGTTCCCGTCGCCGCTGGCAATCGCGTTACCCAGCCCGCCGCGGTCCACGCCCGACAACCTGGCGGTACGGCCTTTCCGAAAGCATTTCGAGAACCTTTTCGGAACATCTCAGAAGATCAACCGCTGTTCGCCCCGATGCTTCCGCTGTGCTGTTACGTCCTCGTAATATGCGCAACACCTTGCCGAAAACCTTTTCGTACGCCATCGTGTGCTGAACGCCGAAACCCCCACCACCCCGCCGACCCTCCGGCGGACCCGGCGCCGAGAAATTGATCATCATCAATTAATCACGTGAGCGAAGGAGGAGTCCGATGAGGCGATGGTGGCCGGCCCTGGCGCCGTTGCTGGCGCTGGGCCTGGTGTTCACCGGGATGGGAGTGGCCAAGGCCGCGCCCGGGGACAACCTGGCCTGGACCGCGACCGCGAGCGCGTCCTACACCTCACCCTGGGAGAGCGTCGAGGCGATCCGCGACGGCATCGACCCGACGACCTCGAACGACACCCAGAACCCGCGCTGGGGCACCTGGCCGAACACGGGCGAGCAGTGGGTGCTGCTCACCTGGCCCCAGCCGCAGACCATCCGGGCCGCCGAGGTCTACTTCTTCGACGACAACGGCGGAGTACGCCTGCCGGCCTCCTGGCGGGTGCAGAGCTGGAACGGCAGCGGCTACGTCGACGTCGCCGGAGCCAGCGGCTACCCGATCGCGGCCAACCGCTACAACCTGGTCACCTTCAACGCGGTCAGCACCACCCAGTTGCGGGTGCTGATGGCCAGCGGCGCCGGCTCGGTCGGCCTGCTGGAGGTCAAGGCGCACGCCCAGCCGCCCGGCACCGGCCCGACCACCCCGCCGCCGTCATCCGGCTGGAACCCGCCGTCCAACCTGGTCACCCCGCTGGACGAGGTCTGGCGGCACCAGGAGCAGACCTACAACAACGGCAACCTGTACGGCTTCCGCAACTACGGCTGGGACCAGCTCTTCGCCAACCGGGGCTACATCAACTACTGCGTCCGCTGGGACTCCTCGGCCACCGTCACCGCAGCCCAGCGCGACCAGATCCACGCCACCCTGGCCCGGCAGTACAAGAAGTGGATGGACGTGATGGTCGGGCACAACGCGTTCCCGTACACCGACGTCCCGGTCCGGGTGGTCGGCTGGGCGGTCCGTGACCGGTCACAGCTCCAGTGGTCGGACACCTCGGTCGACATCTACGTGAACGACATCCGGGAGAACGCCCCGCAGTGCGCGGCACCGTGCGGCCGGTTCTTCAACCAGAACGGCCAGTACCCGAACTGTCCCGGCGGCGCGGCCCGGCACTACGACCACTCGCTCTGGCTCACCGACGGCTTCGGCGGTGGTGCCGGTGGCGACTGGGGCCAGCGGATGGGCCGCGAGTACTACATGAACAACCTGAACACCGAGAACATGACGATCCTGCTGCACGAGATCGGCCATACCTACGGGTTGGACGACTTCTACGACTGGACCCCCACCGGTCAGTGCTGCTTCATCATGAAGGCCGGCAGCGCGAGCTCGATCACCGAGTTCGACCGCTGGATGCTCCGGGACTGGTGGCGGCACCTGAAGAACCGCTACGGCTACTGATCTGGTCGCTCGAACCCCCATCCGGGGTCGCCCGGCCGGTCTGGCCGGGCGACCCCCCGCCCCCGGAGGTGACCAACCATGCCCAAACCCACCCTGTCCCGCCGGTCCCTGTTGCAGACCGGAGCCGCCGTCGCGGTCGGCACCGCGGTCGCCGGCACCCTGCCGGCCGCACCGGCCGCCGCGGCCCGGACCGACATCGGCGTCTCGGCGTACGCCTTCCCGCTCTCCGCCGTCACCCTGCTGGCCGGCCCGTTCCAGGCGAACGCCGGCCGTACCCAGGCGTACCTGAACTTCCTCGACCCGGACCGGCTGCTGCACACGTTCCGGCTCAACTACGGGCTCTCCTCCTCGGCGACCGCCTGCGGCGGCTGGGAGTCGCCCAGCACCGAACTGCGCGGTCACTCCACCGGGCACGTGCTGACCGCACTGGCCCAGGCGTACGCGAACACCGGACATGCGGCCTTCAAGACCAAGGGCGACTACCTGGTGGCCCAGCTCGCGATCTGCCAGAACCGGGCCACCACCGCCGGCTACAACACCGGATACCTGTCGGCGTACCCGGAGAGCTTCATCGACCGGGTGGAGGCCCGGCAGCAGGTCTGGGCGCCGTACTACACGCTGCACAAGATTATGGCCGGGCTGCTCGACATGCACCTGCTGGCCGGCAACGCCCAGGCGCTCGACGTACTCACCCGGATGGCGGCCTGGGTCAAGTTCCGCAACGACCGGCTGACCCAGACCCAGCGGCAGAACATGCTGGACACCGAGTTCGGCGGGATGAACGAGGTGCTGACCAACCTCTACCAGCTCACCGAGAACCCGGACCACCTGACCACGGCCCGCTACTTCGACCACGCGGAGATCTTCGACCCGCTGGCCGCGAACACCGACGCGCTGAACAACTACCACGCCAACACCCAGATCCCGAAGATCCTCGGGGCGATCCGCGAATACCACGCCACCGGCACCACCCGGTACCGGGACATCGCAGTCAACTTCTGGGACATCGTGGTCGGCCGGCACAGTTACGTGATCGGCGGCAACTCCAACGGGGAGTACTTCAAGGCGCCGAACCGGATCGCCAGCGAGCTGTCCGACAGCACCTGCGAGTGCTGCAACACGTACAACATGTTGAAGCTGACCCGGCAGCTCTTCTTCACCAACCCGAGCCGGCTGGACTACCTCGACTACTACGAGAAGGCGCTCTGGAACCACCTGATCGGCGCGCAGAACCCCGGCTCCTCGCACGGCTTCCACTGCTACTACGTGCCGCTGCGGGCCGGCGGGATCAAGACATACAGCAACGACTACAGCAACTTCACCTGCTGCCACGGCACCGGGATGGAGACACACACCAAGCTCGCCGACAGCATCTACTTCCACAACGGCGAGATCCTCTACGTCAACCTCTTCGCCGCGTCCCGGCTGGTCTGGCCGGGCCGGGGGATCACGGTGCAGCAGGACACCACCTTCCCGGAGTCGTCGACGAGCCGGCTCACCGTCACCGGCTCCGGCGCGATCGACCTGCGGATCCGGATCCCCGGCTGGGCCACCGGCGCCGAGGTACGACTCAACGGCGCGGTGCAGTCCGGGGTCACCGCCGGCAGCTTCGCCCGGATCAACCGGACCTGGTCCTCCGGTGACGTGGTCGAGATCAGCCTGCCGATGGCGCTGACCCGGGAGTCCACCCCGGACAACTCCACGGTGCAGGCGGTCAAGCACGGACCGATCGTGCTCGCCGGCGCGTACGGCAACACCAACCTCTCCGCGCTGCCGACGCTGAACCCGGCCACCATCACGCCGACCTCGACCCCGCTGCAGTACACCGCGACCGCCAGCACCGGCACGGTCACGCTGTTGCCGTTCTACAAGATGCACGGCCAGCGCTACACGGTCTACTGGACGGTGACCGGCGCCCCGCCGGCACCGTTCGTCGCGCACTACCGGTTCGACGAGACCGCCGGCACCTCCGCGGCCGACGCCACCGGCAACGGCAAGACCGGCACCCTGACCGGTGGCGCCGGCTGGACCACCGGGCGGACCGGCAACGCGGTCACCCTGAACGGTACGAGCGCGCACGTCGCGCTGCCGGCCGGGCTGCTCGCCGGAGCCACCGCGTTCACCGTGGCGACCTGGGTACGTCGGACCGCCGCCGCGGCCTGGGCCCGGGTCTTCGACTTCGGCACCGGGACCGGGGCGTACCTCTTCCTCACCCCGCAGAGCGGCGCCGGCACCGTCCGGTTCGCCATCACCAGCGGGGGCGCCGGAGCGGAACAGCAGATCAACGGGCCGGCCGCGCTGCCGGTCAACACCTGGACGCACGTCGCGGTCACCCAGACCGGCAACACCGGGGTGCTCTACGTCAACGGCGTCGAGGTGGCCCGGAACACCGCCCTGACCACCCGCCCCGCCGCGCTCGGCTCGACCACCAACAACTGGCTCGGCCGGTCGCAGTACTCCGGCGACCCCTACCTGACCGGGGCCGTGGACGGCTTCCGGGTCTACGCCCGGGCGCTGAGTGCGGCCGAGATCGCCGAGCTGAACTCGACCGGCCTGTGATGCCACTTCGTTCCGCCTGACCACCACCCCCACAGCGAACAGGAGAACAGACAGTGCGCAGCAGACGATGGTTCCGGGTCGCGGCCGGCGGGGTCGCCGGACTGCTGGCCGGGGTCGGGCTGGCGATACCGGCCGGTCCCGCCTCGGCGGCGAACCCGATCATCACCAGCATCTACACCGCCGACCCGGCGCCACTGGTGGTCGGCAATACCATGTACATCTACGCCGGCCGGGACGAGGCGCCGGTCGGGGACAACAACTTCCGGATGCGGGAGTGGCACGTCCTCTCCTCGACCGACGCCAACACCTGGACCCACCACGGCGCCCGAGCCTCGATCGCCACCTTCGGATGGGCCGGTGCGGACGCCTGGGCCAGCGAGGTCGAGCCGCGCAACGGCAAGTACTACTGGTACACCTCGGTCAACGGCCGGGGCGCCGGCTGGATGGACATCGGGGTCGCGGTCGCGGACAGCCCGCTCGGCCCGTTCACCGACGCCAAGGGCGGACCGCTGATCAGCGACAGCACCCCGAACTCCTCCGGGCTGAACATCGACCCGACCGTCTTCGTCGACGACGACGGGCAGGCGTACATCTACTGGGGCGGCTACTGGGGCGCCCGGGCGGCCCGGCTGAAGTCGAACATGATCGAACTGGATGGGCCGGTGGTCACCCCGCAGGGACTGACCAACTTCTGGGAGGCCCCGTGGATGTTCAAGCGCAACGGCCTCTACTACATGATGTACGCCGCCAACGACACGAACGGCTGCGTCACCTCGTCCAGCTACGCCTGCCAGCGGTACGCCACCGCCACCAACCCGATGGGGCCGTGGACGCACCGGGGCATCGTGCTCGGCCAGGTCTCCTCGACCACCAACCACGCCGGGGTGGTGGAGTTCAACGGCAACTGGTACATGGTCTACCACACCGCCAACGCCCCCGGTGGCGGTAACTTCCGCCGCTCGGTCGCGGTCGACCGGCTCTACTTCAACGCCGACGGCACCATGCAGCGGGTGGTGCAGACCAGCACCGGCCCCGGTCCTGGTCCCGGCCCCGGTCCGGGCGGCCCGCCGGCCGGCACCAACCTGGCCACCTCGGCGACCGCCACCACCTCGTACGTCTCGTCCTGGGAGAGCCTGGCGGCGCTGAACAACGGCGGCGTACCGGCCAACTCGGCCGACAAGAGCAACCTGGCGTACGGCAACTGGCCCGAGCAGGGCACCCAGTGGGTCGAGTACACCTGGCCGTCGGCCCGCACCGTGAACCGGATCGCCACCTACTGGTTCGACGACGACCAGGGCATCGACCTGCCCGCCTCCTGCCAGGTGCAGTACTGGACCGGCAGCGCGTACGCGAACGTGCCGGGCCAGTCGAGCTGCGGGGTGGCCGGCAACGCCTACAACGTCACCACCTTCAACTCCGTCAGCACCACCCGGCTGCGGCTGAACATCACGTCGCGGTCCGGCTTCTCCACCGGCCTGCTGGAGTGGCTCGCCTACCAGCCGTAGCCGTGCGGGGCCCGGCCGGTTACCCCCGTCCGGCCGGGCCCCGGACCCCCGTCCCGCCGCCAACGGCGGCCGTCCACCTCGCCGAGGAGGAAGTCCTCATGGCAATCCCCGCCCATCACCCCCGTGGTCGGAGCCGGCTGCTGGCCGGCGCCTCCGGCCTGCTCCTCGTCCTGTTCGCCCTGGTCGGCCCGGCCGGCGCCGACCCCCGGTCCGCTCCGGCGGCCGGCCCGCCGCCCGCCGACCACCAGCACCCGCCCGGCACCGCCGACCACCAGCACCCGCCCGGCACCGCCGACCACCACCATCCGCCCGGCACCGCCGCGCACGGGCACGGACCGGTCGGTCCCGCCGCGCGTCCGCTCTCCGGAGTCCCGGCCGACGATCCGGCCCGGGGTCTGGTGTACGGCGGGCTCGTCGCCGCCCAGAGCGGCCCCTGCGTCGGCGCCTACCAGGTGGCCGGGGTCGTCCCGACAATGTGCACGCACGGCCCGGACAGCCCGCCCGCCGGCCTGTCGGTGAGCCGGGAGATCCAGCCGATCTCGCCGCGTGCGGCCCGACTCGCCCCCCGGGCGCTGCCGGTCTGCGAGGGTGACGGCGTCTCCGGCCGGCGGGTCGAGGTGCTCTACGTGCACGGCAGCGTGAACCGGTACGCCCAGTACCTGGAGACCTTCCGCACCCTGGCCGAGAGCGTCGACGCGATCTTCTACGAGAGCGCCCGGGAGACCGGCGGGTCGCGGCGGGTCCGGTACGTCACCGAGACGGTGAACGGCGCCTGCCGTCCGGTCGTCCGGGACGTGCAGATCCCCGACGCGGCGCTGAACGCCAACGACTGGGCACCGCTACTGAACGCGGTGCGGGCGGCCGGTTACACCCGTACCGACCGCAAGTACCTCCAGTTCGTGGACGCCCGGGTCTACTGCGGCATCGGTGGCTTCGCCGGCGACACCCGCAAGACCGACCAGAACCGCTCCAACTCCGGCCCGGAGTACGCCCGCGCGGACAGCGGGTGCTGGAACGCCGGGGTCGCGGCGCACGAACTCGGGCACACCCTCGGCGCGGTCAACAACAACGCCCCGAACGCCTCCGGCTACGCGCACTGCGTCGACGAGTGGGACGTCATGTGCTACAAGGACAACGCCAGCACGGTGATCCAGACCAGGTGCACCGACCGGGCGCACGACCAGCGGCTGGACTGCAACCACGACGACTACTACCACACCGCCCCGGCCGCCGGCAGCTACCTGGCCACCTACTACAACGTCGCCGACAACCTGTTCCTGATCCGCAACACCGCGGCCCCGGCTCCCGCGCCGACGACGTTCCGGATGGTCAACGGTGCCTCGGGGGGCTGCCTCGACGTACCCGACGGCGCCGTCCAACCCGTCCTCGGGACCTGTGCCGGCGGTGCGGACCAGTCGGTGCGGCAGGTGGGGGAGACCCTGCGGGTGCGCGGCAGGTGCCTCGACGCCTCAGGTCCGGGCACCGCGGTGGGGACCGCCGTGCTGCTCGCCGGCTGCGACGGCGGCGCGGGCCAGCGATGGAGCCTGCGGCCCGACGGCTCGGTGGCCGGAGTGTCCGGCGGCCGCTGCCTCGCCACCACGCCCCAGCCCGGCGGCATGACCATCGTCCTCGCCGACTGCACCGGACAGCCCGCCCAGCAGTGGAGGCGGGGATGAGCCTGGTCCGTCGTAGCGGTCCCGTTCCCCACCGTCGACCCCCTGGAGGTGCCCCGATGCGGTTCGCCACGGGCCTGAAGCGGAGCTCACGGGCGGCCGTACTCGCGGTCGTGCTGGCCGCCGGCGCCCTCGTCGTACCCCAGACGGCGGCCACGGCCGCGCAGACCATCGGCTATCCCACGTTCTCCGGGCCGGCCGTCCCGGCCCCGCCGGTCGGCTACAGCACCGGCAACACCATGCAGGCGATCTACGACGCCGAGAGCGGCGGCACCGACTTCTGGCTGGACCGGCTGCTGGCCCGGCCCGGCAACGACCCGGCCGGCACCTGGCTGATGACCCGGGGTCGGGGCATGTTCATGTACACCCACAACCCGTCGGTGATCGGCTTCGGCGGCAACGCCGCGTACTGGGACAACATCAGCAGCCAGGCCGCGTACACCGTCGCGGTCACCCCGGGCACCTTCACCGAGCAGGTCTCCAGCCGGTGGCAGTCACCGAGCCACTGGCGGGGCGTCTACACCAGCGGCTCGGTCCGGGTCGAGGTGTCGAAGTTCATCACCCAGCAGAACGTCGCGGTGACCAACCTGAACGTGGTGAACAACGGCTCCGGCTCGGTGACCCTGCAACTGCGGGCCACCTCGCCGTACGCCACCTCGGGCAGCGGCAGCGAGCTGACCGGCACCCGGGCGGTGAAGAACAACCTGACCACGCTCTATCCCCGGCTCTCCGGGGACGGGTTCACGGTCAGCTCGGGCGGGCTGAACCGGTCGGTGACGCTTGCCGCCGGGCAGTCGGTCAGCACGAAGGTGCAGCTCGGGCTGGTGGCGAACGAGATACCGGAGTCGCTGACCGAGTACAACGCCTACCGGGGCTACACCCCGGCGACGGCGTTCGCCACGCACGTGCGGGCGTACAACCGGTGGTGGGCGGAGAACATCCCGTACATCGACGTGCCGGACGCGGCGATCAAGAAGAACATCTACTACCGCTGGTGGCTGATGCGCTTCAACTACCTCGACGTGGACATCCCCGGCCAGGACTTCCAGTTCCCCACCTCTGTGGAGGGGGCGCTCGGCTACAACAACGCGATCGTGCTGACCCAGCCGATGCACATTGACGACCTGAAGTACCTGCGCAACCCGATCTACTCGTACGGGCCGTGGACGTCGGTCGGGCAGGTCTCCCGCAACGGCCGGTTCTCCGACAACCCCGGTGACCCGGAGAACTGGTCGAACTCCTACACCCAGTACGTCTCCGAGGCGGCCTGGCGCAGCTATCAGATCCACGGCGGCCAGCCGGCGATCGTGGCGAACCTGGCCCGCTACGCCGAGCAGGACGTCAAGGGGCAGCTCGCCAGCTACGACACCAACAACAACGGGATCATCGAGTACGACTGGGGCGCGATGACCGGCAACGACGCCGACGCGGTGTCGTTCCACTGGCGGGCCGGCAACCTGGACCGGGCCGAGGGGGCGTACGTCTGGAGCAACGCGATGGCGGCGGTGCAGGCGTACACGCTGCTGGGCAACACCGCCAAGGCGAACGAGATGCAGACGATCGCCGACCGGATCCGCAACGGCATCGTCAACGTGCTGTGGAACCCGTCCCGGCAACTGCTGGAGCACAAGCACGTCTCCACCAACACGCACGTACCGTGGAAGGAGATCAACAACTACTACCCGTACTCGGTCGGGCTGATGCCGAACACTGACCAGTACCGGCAGGCGCTGCGCCTCTACGACGACCCGGCGGAGTACCCGATCTTCCCGTTCTTCACCGCCAACCAGCGCGACAAGGCCGCGGCGGCCGCCGCCGGCCAGCCGGGCAGCAACAACTTCTCCACCATCAACTCGACCGTGCAGTTCCGGCTCTACTCCTCGGTGCTGCGCAACTACCCCAACCAGTGGATGACCGCGGAGAACTACAAGCAGCTCCTCTACTGGAACGCCTGGGCGCAGTACATCGGCGGCAACACCCAGTGGCCGGACGCCAACGAGTTCTGGGCGGACTGGAACCCCTCGTCCCGGACCATCGCCTACCGGTCCTGGATCCACCACAACATCCTGGGCAGCAGCAACTGGACGGTGGTCGAGGACGTCGCCGGGCTGCGGCCGCGTTCCGACAACACCGTCGAGCTGTCCCCGATCAACATCAACTGGTCGCACTTCGCCGTGAACAACCTGCGGTACCGCAACATGGACCTCAGCGTGGTCTGGGACGACCCGGCCGACGGGGTCACCCGGTATTCCGGGGTGCCGCAGGGCTACTCGGTCTATCTCAACGGCACCCGGGCGTTCACGGTGGACCGGCTGACCCGGGTGCTCTACAACCCGGCGACCGGCGCGGTCACCCTGCCGGCCGGCGGGACGACCAGCTTCAGCACCGCGGTCTCCGGGCTGCAACTGCCGCAGCAGGTGGTGCAGAACAGCGCCCGGATGGTGGACATCTTCGCCAAGGCGGGCGCCGACCTCACCTCCACCACGCCGAACCTGGCCCAGGGTTCGACGGCGACGGCGTCGTACACCGCCTCCGGCACCTCCACCGGGGCGGCGATCGACGGCTTCCCGATCAACGAACCGATCTGGGGTAGCTACGGGACGCCGAACGCCACCGACTCGTACGAGCTGAACTTCGGCCAGGCCCGGGCGGTCGACGAGGTACGGCTCTGGTTCCGCAACGACCGGGCGACGAACCGGTACCGGCCACCGGCCTCGTACAACGTGCAGTACTGGAACGGCAGCGCCTGGGTGAACGCGGCGGCCCAGGCCAAGACCCCGGGTACCCCGCAGTCCAACTACAACCGGGTCAACTTCACCGCCGTCAGCACCCAGCGGTTGCGGGTGCAGTTCACCCACGCCTCCGGCTCGGCCAAGACGGGGCTGACCGAGATCAAGGTCTACAACCGGGGCGGCACCAACCCGGATCCTGATCCTGATCCTGATCCGGAGCCCGAGCCGGGGGCCAACGTGGCGGGGGCGGCGTCCGCGTCCGCGTCGTACGCCTCGGGCTGGGAGTCGGTGGCGGCGATCAACGACGGGATCGACCCGCCGAGTTCCAACGACACCGTCAACCCGCGCTGGGGCACCTGGCCGAACACCGGTGCGCAGTGGGCCGAACTGACCTGGCCGACCAGCCGCACCCTGAATGCCGCCGAGGTCTACTTCTTCGACGACAACGGCGGGGTGCGGGTACCGGCCTCCTGGAAGCTCCAGTACTGGACCGGCAGCGCGTACGCCGACGTGCCCGGAGCCAGCGGCTATCCGGTCGCGGTCAACCAGTACAACCGGGTGACCTTCCCCAATGTCGGCACCACCCGGTTGCGGGTGGCGCTGACCAGCGGCCAGGGCTCGGTGGGGCTGTTGGAGGTGAAGGCGTACAGCCCCTGAGCCCGGCCGCCTCCGGACCGACCCCGCACAGGGCCGTCCGGACACCCCACGAGGGGCGTCCGGACGGCCCGGGGCAGTCACCACCACCACACACCGTCCCGACGATTCCTCCTGGGGAGCCTCCGATGACCACATCGATGATCGGTGGGGACGCGGAACCCTCGGTGCCGTGCGGCGCCGGCACCTACCTGATGTTCGCCCCGGAGCGCGGCTGCGACGGCCGGGGCGGCGAGGCGGACGTCAACCCGGCACATCCGATCTTCAGCGACGCCGACCTGGCGATCACCGGCTGACCGCCGCAGTCCGATACCGCCCCGACCCTGGTGCCGGCCGCCGACCCGCACGGCCGGCACCAGGGCGGGTAAGCCGGGGTGCGGATTGTCGGCCGATCCGGCCCATGTGACCATTGCCGCCGGACCAAGGAGGGCGCACCATGACCGAGCCGAACGCGGAGCCGGCCGTCGACGGGGGCGGGTCGACCTGTCCCGGCGACCACGCCCGGGCCTGCACGGTTCGCGAGGTTCTGGACCGGGTGGGCGGTAAGTGGAGCATCGGCATCATCATCGAGGCGAGCCGGGGACCGATCCGCTTCACCGAGCTGGAACGCTCGGTCGAGGGGATCAGCCGGCGGATGCTCACCCTCACCCTGCGCAACCTCGAACGTGACGGACTGCTGGTCCGGACCACCTATCCCACCGTCCCGCCCCGGGTCGAGTACGTCGCCACCGAGATGGCCCGGGAACTCTACGATTCCCTGCTCGTGCTGACCGGCTGGGCGGAACGGCACCGGCAGGCGATCGCCGCCGCCCGGGAGGCGTACGACCGCCGCAACGCCGGCACGGACTGACTCCCGGCCGACGCTCCTACTGCTGCGGATCCGGGGCCGACGGGCGGGTCAGCGCTCGTTCGGGTCGATCCGGGCGCGAATCTCGGCGTGCTCGGCCAGCAGGTGCAGCAGGTTGGAGCCGTCGATCAGTTCCAGCGGCTTGCCGGAGGCGAACTCGAACGATTCCGGGCCGTAGCCGCTGGTCGTGACCAGGATGCCCTTGGTCGCCCCCTCGCCCAGCACCGTGCCGAAAAGGTCCCGCACCGCGGACACGTCCATGGTGCCGCGGTCCCGGCGGGCCTGGATCACCACCTTGCCGCCGAAGATCGGGCGCGGGTCGAACGCCACGCAGTCGAGGCCGCCGTCCGGCGCCGTCCGGGTCGTCCGGATCTCCAGGCCGAGCTTGCCGAAGAGGCTCCGGATCACGTCCTCGAACTCGGTCCGGCTCAACTTGTGCAGGTTGGCACGATGGTCCAGGTCGGCCAGCACGTCCACCTCGTCGACGAAGCGCTTGTCGACCACGTCGAACTCCAGCACCGGGCGTACCTCGACCAGATCCTCCGGCCGGGGCGACAGGGTGGCCCGCAGGTGCCGCAGGCAGGCCGCCGGATCGACCTTGGCCAGGTTGATGGCGGTGAAGGCGTCCCGGCTGGTCCGCAGGGTCACCAGGCAGGGCCGGACCCCCTGCCCCGTGCCGGGGTGGGTGGTCTCGACGATGCCGTTGAAGACGATCGTCTCGACCAGCCCGGTACGGTCGGCCTCGAAGAGCTCGTGCACGGTACGCAGCGCCACCTGGGTGATCACGTCGGCGTACCGCTGCCGGATCTCGTCCGCCGAGCGGGCCACCGTCTGCACCTCGTCGCCGGCCTTGACGTACCGGTATTCCCGGACCCTCGGCACCACCGCGACGGTCGGCAGCAGGTATTCCACCACGATCAGCCGGGAGTCCGGGACGTAGGCGAGCCGGTAGCGCTGCGGGAAGTCCTCCGGATAGACCGAGTTGCCGAGCACCAGCCCGAAGTACTTCACCACGGCGTTCGGCTCGGCGGCGGCCAGCGCGGCACCGAATTTGTCGATCTCGGCGTTGTGGCTGGCGACCTGGGCGTCGAGCTGCTGGCAGTGCTTGTCGTACTTGCGCCGGGCCTGGGCGAGCCGCTGCTGCCGGGCCGCCTCGCCCGCCGCGTGCTTGGCCTTGGCCTTCTCGAACGCCTGCTCCGCCTCGGTCAGTAACTGCTGGTAGCGGGCCTCGCCGCCGAACATCTTGCCGAGCGCGTTCGGCTCGGGCGGCGCGAAACGTCGCCAGTCCGGCGCCCGCAGCGGCATGCCCAGCTCGCCCGGCGTGAATTCCGGATAGCTGGCCTGCTTCTTCAGCCGTTCGAGGTCGATGTGGTCGTCGATGGCGAGGGTGGTCCGCAGCAGGGTGTCCAGCTCGTCCAACTGGGACTGGAGGTTGGCGTTGGCGGCCTTGACCCGGGCCGTCCTGGCCTCCACGTAGAGTCGTCGGCGCTCCCGCTCGTCCGCCTCCGCCGCCCGCTCGGCGGCCTGCCGGGCGCGCTCGGCCTCCCAGAGCATCTGTTGGTGCTGCTGGTACGGGGTGGTCGATGCTCGTTGCTGCGCGTGCACCTGCTGTGCGTGCGCCCGCTGCATCTGCCCCATGATGCCCATGTACGTCCCCGATCAGCTTCCAGCACCGTTCACCATCGGTGACCGGTGGCGTCCCGTCCCCCCGAGCTGACGTCCCTTCTCCCGACATGCCGTCGACCGCCATCGCTCGATGCACATTTTGGTCCTAGGGCGCCGGGTGCGTCCAGCGGGGACCCCAGGGTAGCGTGCGGGGCGAACCGCCGATCCGGGTCGGAAACGCCCCTGGTGACGGCAGGGGTGGCCGGGCTACCCGCCAGGTCGGGCGGTGCTAGGGTGCCCCGGGTGACCGACGCAGATGTGCACCTCGTCGCCCAGCCGCGCCTCGACACCGTCGTGACGGAGTTCGCCACCGACGCGCGGCGGCTGCGCAGCGACTATGCCGGGATGGCCTGGATCGGCGACCGGCCGGATCCGGAGAGCGGCCAGTTGGGGCCCGACTACCGGCAGCGGGGCGTGGACTCGCAGCTCTTCCTGCCCGACACCCACTGGTACGACGTGGACCGGCTCGACGACGTCGAGGTGCAGGTCGGCGCGGGTCTGCTCCAGGTGGCCAGCACCGCGCTGCGGACCCAGGGCCTGGTGGGGGCAATCGCCGAGCCGGTGGTCGAGTTCTTCGAGCACCCCGAAGGGCTCCCCGGGGTGGGGCTCTGCCTCGGCCTGCGCGGCCAGATCTTCTCCAACCTCGGCGTCTCCTACCGGGTGACCGTGCTCTGCGCCCCCGAAGCCGTACTCCGGCGCGGCGAGACCGCACAGCCCGACGAGCGGACCGAGGAGAGCGACACCGGCGACTGAGCCCTTCTCAACCTGAACACCGTTCAACCTGAACACCGTTCAACCTGAACGCTCGTCGGGAGTTTCACTCGCGCAGCCGCCAGGCCCGTCCACCGCTCGCCGCCCGCTCGCCGGGCGGTGCGTCCGAGGCCGCCGCCGGGTCGGCGGGACTGCCGGACGCCGGCTCCGCCGGGGAGGCGTCGCCGTCCAACCCGGCGGGCGGCGCCTCGGCCCGGTCGGTGCCGCCGGACCGGGGGCGGCGCAGATACAGCCAGGCGGCGACGGCCAGTCCGAGGACCAGCCCGGCGACCAGGCCGGTGGTCAGCGAGCCGAAGCCCTGGTCCGGGTCATCGGCCGCGGCGCCGCTCTCCGGCGCCTCCGCCCCGGCTGCCCCGGGCGCCGCCGCGGTCGGGTCGGCCGCGGCGGCCGGCGGGGCCAGGGTCAGCACCGGCGCCGGGAACTCCGGCTGCGGGACCTCGGACGAGGGTGGCTGGTTCCAGTTCGTGACATGACCGTCCGAGTACGTCTGCACCAGCTGGAACGTCATCCGGTCGGTCTGCGGCAGCGGGCCGAGCGAGACGACCAGCTCGGCCGGGCCGGCCCCCGGCGCGGGAGCGCCGGCTCGGGTCCAGACGATGCTGGCGACCACCTCGGTGACCTGTCCGTGGTGGATCCCGCCGAGCGTCTGGTCGACCTTCCGCATCGTCATCCGGGGCGCCCACTGCGGATCCGACATCGGGTACGTCTCCGCGACCGGAGCCGACTCCGGCATCAACAACTCGATCTTGGTGGTGTACGCCGGTGCCCGGTCCTCGGTGACCCGGAAGGTCAGCTTCGCCGCCGCACCCTGTACGGCCTGTCCCGGCGTCAGGGTCACGTCGGCGGCCGCGACCCCGGCACCGAGGGTCGTACCCACGACCGTGGCGGTGAGCAGGGCGACGACCCAGCACATTGCCCTGTGACGCACAGCGAAGTCCCTTCGTCCGGCCGATACTCCTGTAGTTCGGCTGTCGAGCGAAAATGGTTCAATCAACGGGCCGGTATGTTACGCCGTCCACTCGGGGTGACTTCGCGACCGCTTAAGAGTTATCCTCGGAAAGTTCCGATTTTCATCTGATAGTTGCGGATCAGCCCGGATCCTGTGCGGAGGCCCGGCGTTATGAAGAACATGCACCGACGCGTACGCCCTCTCGTCATCGTGGCCGCCTCGTTGGCCGCCACCCTCCTCACCACCTCCTGCGGGGCCGACCCGGACGCCGGCTCGGAGCCGGCGGCGGCGACCACCTCCGCCAGCGGCCACGGCGGACCGCACGGCACAGTGGATATTCCACCGGCCGCACCGCTGCGTTCCGGCGAGCGGTTCGTCAACCTGAACATGGCGCAGCCGTACCGCCCGTCGGCGCCGAACGGCGGCACCGACGAATACCGGTGCTTCCTGGTCGACCCCGGCCTGACCGAGCCCGCGTTCCTGACCGGCAGCCAGTTCCTGCCGCAGAACGGCGACATGGTGCACCATGCCATCTTCTTCCGGCTCGATCCGGCGGAGGTGGCGCCGGCCCGCAAGCTCGACGCGGAGACCCCCGGTGACGGCTGGACCTGCTTCGGCAACGCCGGGGTCGGCGACGCGGCCTGGGTGGCGCACTGGGCGCCGGGCGCGAACGAGACACTGCTGGCACCCGGCCTCGGCTACCCGATGCCGCCCGGCAGCCAACTCGTGATGCAGGTGCACTACAACCTGATGGACGTCCGGGCCGGCGGCAACGACACCGACCGGTCCGGCATCCGGCTGCGGCTCGTCGACGGCTCCGAAGAGGTGAACCCGCTCTCCACGGAGCTGCTGCCGGCCCCGGTCGAGCTGCCCTGCGCACCCGACGAGCGTGGCGAACTCTGCCAGCGCGACGCCGCGGTACGGGACGTGCGGCACCGGTTCGGCGCCGAGGCCGGTGGGCAGGTGGAACAACTCAACCAGCACTGCAACCAGGGGCGTGCCCCGGCAGCCGGCAACACGCAGCGCTGCGACCACCAGGTCAGGCAGGCCGGCGTGGTGCAGGCGGTCGCCGGTCACATGCACCTGCTGGGCAGCGCGATCAAGGTCGAGCTCAACCCCGGTACCCCGAAGGCGCGGACCCTGCTCGACATTCCGACGTACAACTTCGACGAGCAGGCCAACCGACCGCTGCCGCAACCCGTCGCGGTCAAGCCCGGCGACGTCTACCGGGTCACCTGCACCCACGACGTGACGCTGCGGCAGCGCCTGCCCCAACTGCGCAACCTGCCGCCCCGGTACGTCGTCTGGGGCGAGGGGACCAGCGACGAGATGTGCCTCGGCATCGTCATCCTGTCCCGGCCCGCCTGACACATCCCGGATCCCGCCGCACGGCGGCCGCGGCGCCCTCCCCGAACCACGGGCGGAGCGCTGGGAAACCTAGGAAGGCACCGGCGCGGCAGCAGCGACGGCACTCCTTCGGCAGAGGGAGTGTGACGACGGTGTGGAGATGCCGGGCAGATTGTGTGCACACCGCCGTACCGGCCGGGTAGCGCCCCTATCGTCGCAGGGTGTGCAGACAGTGGATGTACTGGTCGTGGGTGCGGGCCTGGCCGGTCTGCACACAGCCCGGCTGCTCGCGCAACGGGGACTGGACGTGATGGTGGTCGACCGCCGCCGGTCGCTTTCGACGGGCATCCGGACGACAGGGATCTTCGTGCGTCGTACCCTCGACGACTTCGATCTGCCGGATCATCTGCTCGGGCCCGGCATCCGGGATGTGCTGTTGTATCCGCCGTCGCGGCGGGCACCGATCCGGCTCACCAGTGACCGGGACGAATACCGGGTGGCGGACATGGCGGCCGTGTATGAGCACGCAGACCGTGCGGCGGCGTCGGCCGGGGTGCGGGTCCTGCTCGGCGTGCGGTATGTCGACGCCTCGATGGGACTCGTACGGTTCGCGGGCGCAGACCCGGTGCGGACCCGGTTCATCGTCGGCGCGGACGGCGCCCGCTCCCGGGTGGCCCGTGATCTCGGCCTCGACGTCAACCGACGCTTTATCGTCGGCGCCGAGATCGTCCACCCGATCGCGCCGGGAAACGCCACCCCGGCGTTCCACTGCGTGCTGGACCCCCGAGTTGCCCCCGGGTACCTGGGCTGGGTCATCGACGACGGCCGGCATGCCCACGTCGGCGTCGCGGGATATCCGGCCGCGATGCGTACCGGCATCCGCCACCTGCTGAATACCTTCGCCGCGGACGCTCCCGGCCGCACCGCGCCGACCGGTCCGGTCGAGCGTCGAGGTGGTCCGATCCCGGTCGGCGGTGTGCTACGGCGGTTGGCCTGTCCCGCCGGGCTGCTCGTCGGAGATGCGGCGGGTGCGGTATCGCCGCTGACCGCCGGCGGGCTGGACCCCTGCCTACGCATGTCCGAACTGGCCGCGGCGGTCGCCGCCGGATATCTGCGTACCGGCGATCCGAGTATCCTGCGTCGCTACGACGGGAACGCGCTGCGGACCCGGTTCCGCGGCCGGCTGTTGCTCCGCCGCGCGTTCGCCGGCATCCGGTACCCCGCAGCCGCAGAGGCGGCGGTCGCCGTGCTACGCCGCCGTCCCGGTCGCGTCCTGGCAGCGCGGATCCTGTTCGGCGACGGCTCGTTTCCCGATCTGGAACCACGGCTCGCGGACCCGGCGTTCGACCACCCGTAGCGGCACCGGCCAGCCAGCTCGGCCGGACAGACCAGACGCGGTCCGCGTTCTCCACGTCGTCGTCTTTCCGACAGTCCCAGTCTCCCGGGCCACCGGATCCGTGTCGGCGGTTGTACGCCGTCGCGTACGGTGCCACCGCCGGGTCCGGCGAACCGTCCCCGGTCCGTCGGGCACCGGTTTACCGGAGGAGGGATCGCCCGAGTGACCACCACCCCCGCCGTCCAGCACATCGCCATTCCCCGGGTACGCCCCGGGATGGTCGGCCGCCTCACACTGTGGTTCGTCGTCGCCGCCAACGTGGCCGTGGTGAACACGCTATTGGTGCTGTCCCCGTACCCGGGGTCGAACGTCTACTTCGTCCTCGGCCGGTTCTTCGGCCTGCATGCCGCCATGATCATGGCGTTGCAACTGCTGCTGGTCGCGCGGCTGCCGTGGCTCGACCGCCGGATCGGGATGGACCGACTCACCGCCTGGCACCGGTGGACCGGCTTCACCCTGCTCTGGACGATCCTCGTCCACGCCACGTTCACGGTGGTCGGTCTCGCCATGATGTCCGGGACGTCGATCGGCGGGCAGGTCGTCGACCTGGCGTCGACCTGGCAAGGGGTGTTGTTCGCGATGATCGCGGCCGGCCTGCTGCTGTCGATCGGACTCGTGTCGGCCCGATTCGCCCGCCGCCGGCTGGCCTACGAGACCTGGCACCTGCTGCACCTCGGCACGTACGTCGCGGTGCTCCTCGCCCTCACCCACCAGATCGCGGTGGGCACCACCTTCACGGCGTCCGCGTTCGCCACGGCGTACTGGTGGACGCTCTGGGGCGTCGCGCTCGGCGCCGTGCTGGTCGGCCGGGTGCTCCTGCCGCTGTGGCGCAACCTCCGCCACCGGTTCCGCGTCGAGCGGGTCGTACCCGAGTCCGACACCGTCTTGTCGATCTACGTCACCGGGCGCCACCTCGACCGGTTGCCGGCCCAGGCCGGCCAGTTCTTCCTGTGGCGCTTTCTCACCCGTGACCGCTGGTGGCAGGCCAATCCGTTCTCGCTCTCCACGGCGCCCGACGGTCGATCGCTGCGGCTTACCGCCAAGGCGGTCGGTGCCGGCACCACCGCGCTGCGCCGGGTCCGGGTCGGCACACGGGTGTTCGCCGAGGGACCGTACGGCGCGTTCACCGGCATGCACCGGACCCGGCCGGCAACCCTGCTCGTGGCGGGCGGGGTCGGGGTGACCCCGATCCGGTCGCTCCTGGAGAGCCTCGACGGTCACATCGTCGTGCTGTACCGGGTGCGCGCCATGGCTGACGCCGTGCTCGTGGACGAACTGCGGGCGCTGGCGGACGCCCGCGGCGCCGAGCTGCGGCTGGTCACCGGCCCGTCCCGGCCGGTACCGCCGACGGGCCCGATCTTCGGGCCGGACCACCTGCGAGAGCTGGTACCCGACATCCACGAGCGCGACGTCTTCGTCTGCGGCCCGGCCGGAATGACCGCCGCCGTGCTGCGCAGCCTCCGGCAACTGCGCGTGCCGCAGCGCCAGGTGCACACAGAGCGGTTCGGGCTGGCCGGCTGATCCGGGGGTACCGGGACGTTACGGGTACGGCAAACGGATCCAGTTCGCGGAGCAACTGCTCCGTGGGGGTGGCACGCTGATCCATTCTGCCGACCCGTCCGGTCCGCCGCGCCCGCATTTCCGGACGCCACCTTCGTCGGCCCGGGTGACCCGGACCGGCGACGCGGGGCCGGCGGCGACTTCCTAGCATGGTGGGGATCTGCCGCCGGACGGGCGGTGTCGGAGGCGGCGAGCGGATGTTACGGACCAAGGAACAGATGGCAGCGACCGGTGGCGGCGGACGCCCGTCGGCACGATCCACCCGGCTTCCGGCCGGGCCGGGGGCGTCCGGCGGGATCATCGAGCGGGCCGGTCGGATCGCCCGGCCCGACCAGCGGCTCGGCCAGCTCGTGCCGCGCCGTCCCGAGGGGATCACCGGGAACCAGTGGAACGCGGCCAGCCGGGGCCGCTTCGACTTCGTGGTCTCCGACCCGGGCGGCCAGGCGGCGCCGTTCGCGGTCGAGCTGGTCGACACCAGCGTGCAGACCGCGCAGACGCAGCGGGACGACCGGATGAAGCACGCCGTCTGCGACGCGGTCGGCCTGGAACTGCTCCGGATCGAGTCGGCGACGTTGCAGCCGGCCACGCACGGCCGGCGGATCGTCGAGTACGTCATCGACGCCCGCGCCTTCCTGTCGGCGACCGGCGACCCGGCCGAGTACGCCGAACTGGCCCCGGACGCCCCGGGTAGCTACCGCGACATCGTCGGTCGGCTGCCGGACGGCAACAGCGGGCACGTCAACGATCTCGGGGCGGTCGCCCGGGCGGCCGCGGTGGACGCGTACGTCAACCGGGAACTGGTCGACCCGATCCTGCGCAGCCTGCACCTGGACTGGAAGGACGGCCCGGCCGAGGGCTGGGCCTGGCTCCAGGTGCGGCCCGGGGCGTACCTCTTCGAACGGGTCCGGATCCGGCAGTACCGCTTCTCCTGCGGCATCGAGCCGGGCCGGCTCGCCGAGGACCTGGCCACGATGGCGGTGGGGGAGCGGCTCCGGTTGCGCGAGACCGTCGAGTTGCCGTTGACCGGCCGGGAGCGGCTGGCCGGCGAACTCGACGGGTTGCGCCGGCGCCGGGAGGAACTGCTCAACCCGTACGCCTTCGAGCACGTCTCGTTCGACTAGGCGTCCAATCCCACCCTGCCCCGACAGCGGGTGCGCCGGGACGGGGATCTTGCCGCGATTGACTACCGTGGAGTCGGGACGATCAAGAGAGGGGGCGGTCGTGGCGGAGCGGACAGGCGCCGACCAACCCACCGAGCCGGCGGAGCCGGAACCGGGGCGCGGCGGCGGTGGACGTCGTACCCGATCGGTCGCCACCGCGCTCGGCGCCGCGTTCATCGCGCTCGCCTCGGTCGCCACCGCGTACATCGACCACCGGGCCGAGTCGTTGGACGCCGAGCAGGAGGCGCGGGACCGGGCCATGTTCGCCGAGGTCTGCAACGACCCCGTCCGGGCCGCCGCGCTCGTCATGCACACCCCGTCGCTCGCCAGCACCTGTCCGACGGGCCTGCGGCACCTGCTGTCGATACCGGCGGACGAGGTCGAGCCGGGACCGGAACTCCTGGACGCCTATCTGGACCGGCTCTTCACGTTGCTGGACGCGCGGATCCCGAGTGACGTCACGCCGTACCTCCACGCGCTGCACCGTGACGGCGCCTACAGCGCCGCCCTCAACGAACTGCACCGCAACGCCCGGCGGTGCGAGGTGCTCCTGCCGACCGGCACTCCGCCGCCGGCGGCGCCCCGCCCGACCGGGAACTTCTGGGACGACTGGCAGCGGATCGAGGTCGCCCCGCAACCCCGGTCGGTACGGACGACCGAGGAGCCGGACGGGCACGTCGTCGTCACGGCCCGGGTGGTCGACACGACACCGGCGTGCCTGACCCAGCCCACCCTCGAGTCGGCCCCACCGCCCCGGTACGTCGGCACCACGGCGCTGACCCTGTCGTTCGGTACCGGCACCGGCCCGAGCGGCGAACGGGTGTGGCTGCTCGAACGCCTCGATGCCTGCCCGGTCCGACCGGACCCGCTGGCCGCGGAACCGGTGGTCAGCACGTACTCGCTGACCCGGCGCCGGTCGATCCGGAACGACGTCACCGACTCCCTCTTCCGCTACGCCGGCAGCACCTGTCCGGCGGCAACCCCCTGAGCCGGCGGCACGCAGGGCTGACGGACCAGGCGGTCACCATCGGTCCGGTCCGGGCCGCGGCTCCGCCGGACCCGGCCGGTACGGCTCGGTCCGCTCGGGACCGTCGTCCCGGCGGGCCCGCTCCCGCTCCTCCTCCTGCTCGCGGCGGCCGATCTCATCGATCTCCGCGACGACCTCGTCCAGGTCGGGGCCGTTCTCGCCGAGCCGCTGGCACCCGCTGCGCAGCGCCTCCGCGTAGCCGGGGACCGACAGCAGGTCCCGGGGGCGGGCCAGCCCGTCCCGGAGCTGCTCGCCCATCTCACGCAGCATCGGGTCCCGGCTGTCGGCCATCATCCTGAACAGCTCGTGCCGGCGTCGCTGCTCGTCGTGCAGCAACTCGCCGTAGGACGTCCTGGCAGCCGCGTCCAGCAGTTGGTCGAGGGTGGTCGAGGGGTTCCGCTCCTGCGTCATGGCACTCCTGTGCGGGTCAGGCCGGCAGCGCCGGCACGGCCGGCAGCGTGGGCAGCGGGAAGTTGCCGTCGAGGCGGCCGAACTGGTCACCGGAGGACTTGAGGCTGGAGGTGAGCGCGTCGAGCTTGCCGACGATCTGGATGATCTCCCGGCAGGCGCGTACCACCGTGTGCACCTCGCTGGCGAACCAGATGCCGAGGATCACCGCCACCGGAGCGCCGACGCCGGTGGACGCGGAGCCGGTGGCCAGGCCGGCCGCCATCGCGCCGGTTATCGCGGCGTCCGCCGCCTCGGAGATCAGGCTGCCGATGGTGTCGCTGAAGTCGAACGCTCCCTCGGCCGCGCTCGAATACTCCTTGCCCATCTGGAGCATCGCCAGGTGTGCGTCCTTCAGCGCCTTGTTGATGGTGTACATGGTGGTGACCGCCGCGTCGGCGGCGTTGCCGCTCCACGCGCTCGGCGTGCACTGCCCCGCCCAGGTGAGGTTCGACGACAGGTCCAGCAGGCAGTGGGCGGTCCGTTCGAGGGCGTAGCCGACCTTCGCCATGCCGGCCCAGTCACCGCAGACCGGCTTGAGGACGCCTTCGTACAGGTCGTAGGCGCGGTCGGAGAGACCGATCTGCCAGGCCGCCCAGGTCACCGCCCAGTAGGCGTTCCGGATCATCCCGGCCGGGGACGCCATGTCGTGCCACTTCGGTTCGAACGCCATCCGCTGGTTGAAGTCCGGCGGCTCGGTGAGGTGCACGAACGGTTCGGTCACGTCGGCGAAGCTCTCCCGTACCCTGGTCGCGGTCGAGCCGGTCGGGATCGGGTCCACGGCACGCCGTGCCGGACTGGGGTCGACGGCCGGCATGGTGCCGTCCATCCGGTCCGCGGCCGCCTGGTCGCTGTTGGCGTAGTACCTCCGGGCGGCGGCGACGCCGGCCGAGAAGCCCGGCAGCGTCTCGTTGCCCAACCTGCCGAGGAAGGCGCGGACGTCACCGTTGATCTTCTCGTGGGTGTTGTTGAACGCGTTGATGATGCCCTGCCCGCCCCAGACCATGTCGCCGTGCTTCTCGAAGTACCCCCGGGCGAGCTGGGCATCCTCGACGTGCCGGCCGGTAGCCTTCTCCAGTTCGTGCAGTCCGGCCGGATCGACATATAGCGTCACCACATACTCCAGTGCAGAAGAGTCGACGTACGCGCCGCACTGTAGGTGGGGCTCCGTTCACCGCGCTTTCAGTCGACAAACACGACCGCGCCAGGGGCGATGATGGCCGCCGGTTCCACCGGACGGATCGGGCCGGGTCCGCGCCGATACGGACCCGGCCCGATGTCTGGCCGCTGCCGGAGGGGGTCAGGCGGCGGCGCAGCTCAGGGTCGGTACGGCGTTGCTGCCGGTCTGCGACCCGAGGAACCCGAAGGTGGTGCTGGCCCCGGCGGCGAGACTGCCGTTGTAGCCGGTGTTCCGGGCGGTGACGCTGGATCCGCTGGTGGTGATCGTCGCGCCCCAGGAGTTGTCGACCTGTTGCCCGTTGGCGAACGTCCAGGTCACCGTCCAGCCGCTGATCGCGGCGCTGCCGGCGGTGACCCGTACGTCCGCCTGGAAGCCACCCGACCAGGTGCCGGTGACGGTGTACGCCGCCGAGCAGCCACCCGAGCCGCCGGCCGGCGGGGTACTCGTCGGCGGCGGGGTGGTGCGGGTCGGCGTCGGGGTGGCGGTCGGCTGGGGGTTGCCGCTGCCGCCGAAGTTGACGTCGCTGCACCAGTAGTAGTTCTGGTCGGCGTGGCTGGCCTTCCAGATCACGTAGACGATGTGCCGGCCGGACCGTCCCGGCGCGCTGACCGGGATCGTGATGGAGACGCCGTTCAGCACCGGGTCGCCGGTCTCCCGGGTGCCCTCGCCCGGCGCGTACCGGCCGGTTTCCCGGACCAGTTCGAGGTTGTTCCAGCCCAACCGCTGGGTGAGCGGGTTGAACCCCTGCCGGGTGACGTAGATCAGGAAGTAGTCCGCCCCGTGCAGCGCCTGGTCGTGGACGGTGACGTTGAAGTTGGTGCCCACGTTGGCCGCCTGCCAGTTGCCCGGGTTGTCCAGCGCGGCGTACCGGACGCCGCCGGTCTCGCCGGCACTGCAGAGTTGGCCGCTGGGCACGGCGGCCTGGTGGTTGCCGTTCACGCCCTCCCGGTAGAGGCCGTTCCAGTTCCACATGGCGTTCGGGTCGGCCTGCCAGGCTTGCCAGCACATCGGGTCCTGGGTGGCCATCGCCGGGTTCTGGAAGTCGTTGCCCCAGCGCTTCCAGCAGCCGTAGTTGCGCGAGGCCGGGTTGATCGTCGAGCCGTGCGCGTCCGCGGTGTCCCGCGAGACGGCGAGGGCGGTGGCGAGGAGGACGACCGTGGTCGCCGCGAGAGCGAGGATCCGCAGGACCATCGGGGCGCGGCGCCGGGCCGGATTCACAGGTTGGGCGAGTGAAGACATGGGATCCCCAGACGTCGGTTGCACGAGCGAGTACGCGGGAGGCTGCCCGGCGCTCCCGCACCAACCACCCGGCTCCGGCGGCGGTGTCCCTGCACAGAGATTCACATCGCCGAATGGTGCTTGTCAATAGTTTGGGATACCAACAAAGAGGGGTGTCGAGACCGGCAGCGCCTATTACCTCGACACCGACGAGTACGTCTACCACGTCAAGGGGCTGGCGGGGGAGATCGAGGTAGAGGAGGGGGAAACACACCGATAGCTGGCGGTGGCCGGGCTGGCTTCCTGACCCGTCATCCCGCCCGTGCTCAGATGCGGGGCTGGCCGCGTCGCTGCGCGGTGCGCTGGCGTACCTCGTCGAGGTGTTCGTTGATCGCGTCGACCTGGGCCGCGAGGCCCGGATGGTCGGCCCGGAGGTGTCGCTGCGCGTCGGAGAGCGGCCGGACCAGCGCGTTCGGGTCGGTGCCGCCGAGGGCGTCGTGCAGTTGGTCCAGGCTGGGGCGGGCCGCCGAACCGAGATCGGTCAGTGCGGTGATCTGCCCGGCGAGCTGGCGCAGGTCGGCACCGTTGTCCCGGGCCCAGCGGGCCGCCGCGCGGTCGCCGGCCCGGCGGTCCCGCTCGGCGCGTACCCGGTCGTCTCGGGTCTGCGGCGCCGCGTCGTCCTCGGCCGGACGCAGTCGCAGGTAGCGGCGTTCGGCGGCCTGCCGGCTCGCCACCCCGAGCGCCGGCGCCAGCTCCGCCCAACTCGCCCCGCGTTGGCGTGCGGCGGCGATGAGCCGCGGCTCCCAGGACTCGAGTTCCGCACGCAGGTGCCGGAGCAGCACGAGAGCCGTGAGCACCTGGTCGACCGTTACCTCGGCGCCGTCTGCCGCCGTGTTCGCGGCTGGAGCTGGTGGCCGGTCGGCACCCCGCCTGGGGAAGGGGGCGGCGGGGTCGCCGACCTGGGTGGTGACCGCCTGCACGCGGTCGAACGCCGCGCCGGTCGGTGTCACCGCCGCGCTGGCCCCGGTCGGCCGCCCTGGGTCGGCCTGCCCCTGCTGGTCCATCCGTCTTCCGTTCTCGACATCCCGTCATCGGTTAGATGACGAATCTTCTTGTCATCGTTTCGATGACATGCTACAACGGATGTGTCGCGCATTGACAACACTGTTGCCAGCACGAGGAGGTGGATCTGATGTTGATGCGCACCGACACCTTCCGCGAGCTCGACCGGTTCGCGCAGCAGGCCCTCGGCACACTGAGTTCGGGCACCTGGTCCCGGCCGACGGCCATTCCGATGGACTCCTACCGCAACGACGACGAGTTCGTCGTCGCGTTCGACCTACCCGGGGTCGCCCCGGACGCGATCGAGATCAACGTCGAGCGCAACCTGCTGACCGTCCGCGCCGAGCGCCGGCCGCCGAGCCTCGGCGAAGGCGCCCGCGTCCAGGTCTCCGAGCGTCCGCTCGGGGTCTTCTCCCGGCAGCTCTTCCTGGGCGACGGTCTGGACACCGACCGGATCGAGGCGAGCCACGAGAACGGTGTGCTGGCCGTGCGGATCCCGGTGAAGGAGCAGGCGAAGCCCCGCCGGGTGGCGATCACCTCCGGCGGATCACGACAGAAGGTCATCAGCGCCTGACAGGCACAGCCGAACCGGTCCGGCGGTTCGCCGGCTTCCGGTGCCGTCGGCGGTGGGGGTGACGGAGATGCGCAGCGGCGTACGACACGAGGTCTCGACGCCCCGGTCGGTCCACGAGGCATTCGTCGAGCTGGTTCAGCGGGACGACGAACTGATGCGGGCAGAGTTCGAGGCGCTCATCGACGCTTGCTGGAACCCGCCGACACCCCCTCCGCCGGCTCGACCACAACCAGGGCCACGCCCTCCACTGTGGCCCGTCGGACCGCCCGACGGCGTACGGTTCGTCGCGGTCGAGGCCGGTCCCGCAGCAAACCGATGGCGTCGGCAACGCGGTCCTCCGGGCAACCGTACGGGCCGACCAGCACGCAGAGGCAGGTGATGACTCGGCCGCATCTCTCGTCGATTTCCTCTCCCGCGGGTCCCGGCGGACGGCAGCTCCGGTGGCGCGGCGATGGTCCCAGACACCGCGCCAGGCGCGTAGGCGTGACGGCCGCGCCGGCACCCGACAACCATCGGCCCGGCCCACCTCGCGTGGGCCGGGCCGCCGCGCTTCTTCCCCGCCCGCACGCGACCGCCGGATAGGGTGGAGCCGTGCGCCTGGTGCTGATGGCGGACACCCACGTGCCCAAGCGCGCCCGGGACCTGCCGCCGCAGTTGTGGGCGGCGGTCGACGAGGCGGACGTGGTCATCCACGCCGGGGACTGGGTGCACGAGCCGCTGCTCGACACGTTGGAGTCCCGCGCCGCCCGACTGGTCGGGGTGTACGGCAACAACGACGGCCCGGAACTGCGGGCCCGGCTGCCGGAGGTCGCCCGCGTCGAGTTGGCCGGCCTGCGGGTCGCGGTGGTGCACGAGACCGGCCCGGCCGCTGGGCGGGAGCGCCGCTGCGCCGACCGGTTCGACGGCTGCGACCTGCTGGTCTTCGGCCACTCCCACATTCCCTGGGACAGCGAGGCGCCGGGCGGGCTGCGGCTGCTCAACCCCGGCTCGCCGACCGACCGGCGCCGTCAGCCGTACGCCACCTATCTGACCGCCGAGATCTCGGACGGCCGGCTCGACGGCGTCGTACTGCACCGCCTGCCGGGCCGGACCTGACCCGGAGAGGAGCCGACCATGCGTGCCGAGCTGGCCGGGTACGCGCGGCAGGTGCTCGGCGCGAGGCAGGTGGTCGCGGACCGGTCCTGGGGGCACGGTGTCGCGGGCGTGCTGGAGGTGCGGGACGGCGACGGGGCCGTCTGGTTCGTGAAGGGGCACGGCGACCCGGAGCGCTACCGGCGGGAGTTGGCGGCGTACCGGCGCTGGGTGCCCGGGCTCGGCGGGCGGGCACCGAGGCTGCGGGCGTACGACGACGAGCGGCTCGCGCTGGTGCTGTCGGCGGTGCCGGGCAAGGCCGGCCTGTCGTACGCGACGGATCCGGAGGTGCAGCGCGAGGCGGGGGTACTGCTGCGCCGGTTGCACGGCACCGAGACGCTGGCGCTCTGGACCGACCTGGTCGCCGAGAAGCTCGACGAACTGGACCGGCTCTCGGTCCGGGCGAGCCGGCTGCTCGAAGCCCGGGAGCTCGACTTTGTCCGGGCCGAGCTGCGCAACCTCTCCGGCGTTGCGGCACCGGCCCGGGTGCCGTGCCATCTCGACTACAGCCCGCGCAACTGGCTGGTCGCCGGCGCCGACCGGCAGCGCGCCGAGGGGCGGGTGCACGTCATCGACTTCGAGTGGGCCGGGCCGGAGGTCTGGGTCAACGACCTGAACCGGCTCTACTTCGGCCCCTGGCGGGACCGGCCGGACCTCGCCGACGCGTTCCTGGCCGGCTACGGGCGTACCCTCGACGATGCCGACCGGGCGGTGTTGCACGCCTGCGGGGCGCTGACCGCGGTCTTCATCGTGGTCTGGGCACACGGGCGCGGCGAACCCGGTTTCGCGCAGGCGTGGCGGCAGAACCTGCGCCGGTTGATGGACGACTGGCGGTGAACCGGTCACCGGGCGCCGGGTAACCGGCCGATCGGCCCGGCGCGTTCCGATCATCCGCCTGCCAGACTGTAGGGGTGCATGACTTCGACGTGCTCGTGGTGGGTTCGGGGCCGGGCGGTCAGAAGGCCGCGATCGCGGCGGCCAAGCTCGGCAACCGGGTGGCGGTGGTGGAGCGGCAGCACATGGTCGGCGGGGTGTGCATCAACACCGGCACGGTCCCGTCGAAGACGCTGCGCGAGGCGGTGCTCTATCTGACCGGGCTGAGTCAGCGGGAGGTGTACGGCCAGAGCTACCGGCTCAAGGACGACATCACCGTCGCCGACCTGACGGCGCGGACCCAGCACGTCATCGGCCGGGAGGTCGACGTGGTGCGCAGCCAGTTGGCGCGCAACCGGGTACGGCTGATCACCGGCACCGCCCGGTTCGCCGACCCGCACACGGTGACCGTGACCGACCCGGTCGGGCGCGAGTCGAAGGTGACCGCCGAGAAGATCATCCTTGCCGTGGGTACCCGGCCGGCGCGACCGGCCAGTGTGGACTTCGACGAGCGTACGATCATCGACTCGGACGGCATCATCAACCTGGAACGGGTGCCGAACTCGATGGTCGTGGTCGGTGCCGGGGTGATCGGCATCGAGTACGCCTCGATGTTCGCCGCGCTCGGCTCCAAGGTCACCGTGGTCGAGCGGCGGGACCGGATGCTGGAGTTCTGCGACCTGGAGATCGTGGAGGCGCTGAAGTACCACCTCCGGGACCTGGCGGTGACGTTCCGGTTCAGCGAGGCGGTGGCGGCGGTGGAGCGGCATGCCCGGGGTGCCATCGCGGTGCTGGAGAGCGGCAAGCGGATCGCCGCCGACACCGTGATGTACTCCGCCGGCCGGCAGGGGTTGGGCAGCGAACTCGACCTGGAGAACGCCGGACTGGCCGCCGACGCGCGGGGTCGGATCGAGGTCGACGCGGAGTTCCGGACGACGGTGCCGCACATCTACGCGGTCGGTGACGTGATCGGCTTTCCCGCACTTGCCTCCACCTCGATGGAGCAGGGCCGGCTGGCGGCGCACCACGCCTGCGGCGAACCGGTCCGGGCCCTGTCGGAGGTGCAGCCGATCGGCATCTACACGATCCCGGAGATCAGCTTCATCGGCCGGACCGAGGACGAACTCACCCGGGACAAGGTGCCGTTCGAGGTCGGCATCTCCCGCTACCGGGAACTGGCCCGGGGCGCGATCAGCGGCGACTCGTACGGGATGCTGAAGCTGCTGGTCGCCCCGGACACCGGTCACCTGCTCGGGGTGCACATCTTCGGCACCGGGGCCACCGAACTCGTGCACATCGGACAGGCCGTGATGGGCTGCCAGGGCACCGTCGACTATCTGGTCGACGCGGTCTTCAACTATCCGACGCTGGCCGAGGCGTACAAGGTCGCCGCGTTGGACGCGATGAACAAGATGCGGCACCTCGCCCGGCTGCGGGACTGACTGACCGCCGTCGGCAATTACTCTCTGTCCACGATCCGTCACCTGAGCGTCGTGTCCCGGCTGGTGTCCACCCTGTTGAACCGGGTGACGGGCATTGGCCGAAGCGGACCGGGGAGGCGCGACGATGATGATCCGACGATGGTATGGCGCGGTCGCCTCCGTGGTCGCCCTCCTGGCCGCCGGGGCGGGAACGGTCCGGATCGCGTACGGGAACGCCGACCGCAACGACGACGACCGGGAGCGCTGGGGCGTCGTACGGGAACGGCTGACCGGCTACCAGGAGGACCCGTTGGCGATCTCGACCAGCGGCAACGGCGGGTTCAGCCTCGCCATCGACGAACAGGAGCAGGAGCTGACCTACCGGCTCAGCTACGAGGCGTTGGAGGGGAACGTCACCCAGGCGCACATCCACGTCGGCGGCCGGGCCCAGAGCGGCGGGATCAGCGTCTTCCTCTGCACCAACCTCGGCAACGGACCGGCGGGCACCCAGTCCTGTCCGGCCGCACCGGCCACGGTCACCGGGACGATCCGACCGGTCGACGTGATCGGCCCGACCGCCCAGGGGATCGCGGCGGGACAGTTCGACGAGCTGGTCGCGGCGGTCCGAGCCGGCGCCGCGTACGTGAACGTGCACAGCTCGCTCTATCCCGGCGGCGAGATCCGGGCCCAGCTCGGCCGTCACCGGCACTGACCGGTGGGACGGGCCCACGGCACCTCGTCAGGCACGAGGCGTGCGCCGGCCCGGCAGCCACCAGTTCCGGTCGCCGAGGAGCTGCATGGCCGCTGGCACCAGTACCAGCCGGACGATCGTGGCGTCGACCAGTACGGCGGTGGCCAGCCCGATCCCCATCATCTTCAGCGACCGGTCGTCGAAGGCGGCGAACGCGACGAAGACGCAGACCATGATCGCGGCGGCTGCGGTGATCACCCGGGCCGTCGCGGCGAGCCCGTCGGCGACCGAGCCGGCGTTGTCCCGGGTGCGCAGGTACTCCTCCCGAATCCGGGAGAGCAGGAACACCTCGTAGTCCATGGAGAGCCCGAAGACCACCACGAAGAGCATCGTCGGCACCCAGGCGTCGACCGGGCCACCGTCCCCGGTACCGAGCGGCCCGGCCAACCAGCCCCACTGGAAGATCGCCACGATCACCCCGTACGCCGCGCCGACCGAGAGCAGGTTCACCAGCACCGCCTTGAGCGGTACCAGCAGGCTGCGGAACACGACGGTGAGCAGCAGGAACGAGGCGACGAGTACCGCGCCGGCCAGCCACGGCAGCCGCCGGACGCTCAGCTCGGCGAAGTCGATCCCGGCCGCGTTGGCGCCGCTGACCAGGATCGGGAATCCGGGCTCGGCGAACGGCGGCAGCACCTCGTCGCGGAGCCGGTGCACCAGCTGACCGGTCTCCGCCGCCTGCGGACCCGTGCGCGGCGTCACCACCGCCACGCTGATCCCGCCGCCCAGCGGGACCACCTCGGAGATCCCGGCGACCCCGGGTGTGCCGGCCACCGCCCTGGCGGCGGCCCGCAGTCCGGTCGTATCGGCCGCCTTGGCCGGGTCGGCGCCGCCGGCCGGGTCGGCGCCGCCGGCCGGGTCGGCGCCGCCGGCCGGGTCGGCGGCCACCAGCAGCAGCGGACCGTTCGCGCCCGGTCCGAAGCCGGCGGCGACCAGGTCGTACGCCCGGCGAGTGGTGTCGCTGGTCGGCCGGTCGCTCGCGTCCGACCAACCGAGCCGCAGCTCCAGCGCCGGCAGGGTGACCAGCACCAGCAGGCCGAGCGCGACCGAGGTGAGTAACCACGGCCGTCGCTGCACGACCCGGCTCCACCGGTACGCCGGTGCCGGGCGCACGGCGGCCACACCCGGGTGCGGTTCGACGGTCGGGTGGCCGGTCGACCGGCGGTGCGGCAGGCCGAACCGGTCGATCCGGCGGCCGACCAGGCCGAGCAGCGCGGGCAGCAGGGTGAGGGCGGCCAGCATCACCAGCAGCACGCCGCAGCCGGCGGCCAGCGCCAGCCCGCCGCCGAGTTCCGGACCGAGGAAGAGCATTCCGGAGACCGCGATGATCACGGTCGTTCCGGCGAAGAGTACCGAGCGGCCGGCGGTCTCCATCGCCTCCACCACGGCCTCCGGTACGTCGACTCCCCGGGCGAGCGCGCTCCGGTAGCGGGTCACCACCAGCAGCGCGTAGTCGATGCCGACGCCTAGCCCGATCATGACGGTCAGGTAGATCGCGAAGTCGGGCATCGTGACGACGTGCCGGAGCAGCACCAGCAGGGCGCTGCCGCAGCCGACCCCGACCACCGCGACCAGCAGCGGCAGCCCGGCCGCGATCAGCGAGCCGAACGCCACCAGCAGGATCACCGCCGCCGCCAGCAGTCCGACACCCTCGGCGAGGCCGCCGGCCGAGGAGTCCGCGAAGGCGTTCCCGGCAAGCTCCACGGTGATACCGGGCGCGTCGAAGGCGTCCCGGATCGCGCTGACCTGGGCGGCGCGTTCGGCCTGCTCCGGCGCACTCGCCCCGGGACCGAGACCGATCTCGGCGGTGCCGATCCGCCCGTCGGCCGAGACCTGCCCGCCCGGCGGCTGGTACGGGCTGCCGACCGAGACCCCGGGTACCTCGTCGAGCCGGTGCAACAGCCCGTCGAGCGCGGCCCGGACGGCCGGGTCGCGTACGCCGGCCGGGGCGGCGACCACGAGGGTGCCGTCCGGCGCGCCGAGATCACCGAACCCGGCCTCGGCCAGCAGGTCGGCGGCTCGCTGGCTCTCCGACCCGGGCATCCGGAAGTCCACCCTCGCCGTACTGGGCAGTGCGCCGGCCAGTCCGAGCAGGGCGGCGGTGAGTACCGCCCAGCCCAGCAGCACCAGCCAACGGTGCCGTACGCAGGCGCGGGCTGTCGGGGCGAGTCCGAACATGGGGTGCTCCTCGGTCGTACCGGTCGGAATGGCGGTCCCGACGCTAGGTAGGCCGACCGCGGGCGGTCATCCAACCGGCGCGGGTGTTCGGCTACCGCCCTCGGCGTAGCAGGGACGGCCGGCGGGGCGAGGGCGGGCGGGGGAGACCTGCGGGGAGCGGCGACCGGGCAGCCGGGAGGGACAGCGGCGACCGGGCAGTAGGGCGGAGAGGCTGGCCGGAAAGGCCAGCGGGTCAGAGCCAGCCGGGGCGGACCAGCCCGGTCTCGTAGCCGATCACCACGAGCTGTGCCCGGTCGTGCACCGAGAGCTTGGCCATGATCCGGTTGACGTGCGTCTTCACCGTGGCCGGGCTCATCCGCAGCCGTTCCGCGATCTCGGCGTTGCCGAGCCCCTCGGCGACCTGGCCGAGCACCTCACGCTCCCGGTCGGTCAACCCGTCCAGCCGGGCGGCGCAGGGCTGCCCGTCCGGCCGGGCGGCGAACTCGGCGATCAGCCGGCGGGTGATCCCCGGGGCCAGCAGCGCGTCGCCCCGGGCCACCACCCGGACGGCGTGCCGCAACTCGTCCGGCTCGGCGTCCTTGCCGAGGAAACCGCTGGCGCCGGCGCGAAGCGCCGCGTAGACGTACTCGTCGAGGTCGAAGGTGGTCAGCACGATCACCCGTACCCCGGAAAGCCGGTCGTCCGCGACGATCCGGCGGGTCGCGGCGAGCCCGTCCAGCTCCGGCATCCGGATGTCCATCAGCACGACGTCCGGCCGGACCTCCCGGGCCAGCCGGACCGCGACGACACCGGTGGCCGCCTCACCGACCACCGCGATGTCGGCGGCGTTCTCCAGCAGGGCCCGGACCCCGGCCCGGGCCAGCGGCTGGTCGTCGGCGAGCAGGACGCGGATCATGCCACCGGCTCCGCGTCGAGCGGCAGCCAGGCGACGACCTGGAACCCGTGCGCGGGGCCGGGGCCGGGGCCGACCCGGAGCCGACCGCCGACCGCCGCCACCCGTTCGGCCATCCCGGCCAGCCCGTGCCCGGCCGGCTCCGCACACCCGGCCGGATCGGCACCCCCGCCGTCGTCGTCCACCTGCACCACCACCCCGCCGGTCTCGAACCGCAGAGTCACCACCGCCCGGCGCGCTCGGGCATGCCGCAGCACGTTGGTCAGCGCCTCCTGCACCACCCGGTACACCGTCAGGTCGAGGGCCGGCGGCAGCGGCCGGGGGAGGCCGGTCTCGACGAACTCGACGCGTACCCCGGTGCCGTCGAGCGTGCCGGCGAGGTCCCGCAGTTGGGCGACGCCGGGCATCGGCCGCCGCAGCCCGGCGCCCCGGTCCGGTCGCAGTACGCCCAGCGCCGCCTTCATCTCGGCCATCGCCTGCCGGCTGGCCGTCCGGATCGCCCCGAGCGCCGTCCTGACCTGTTCCCGGCCGTCGGCCCGGTCGACCGCCTCGGTGGCGGCGGCCGCCTGGAGGGTGATCACCGAGATGGTGTGCGAGGTGACGTCGTGCAGTTCCCGGGCGATCCGGAGCCGTTCCTCGTGCGCCCGGCGCAACGCCTCCTCCTCCCGACCGTGCTCGGCCGCGGCCAGCCGCCGTTCCACCTCCCGGACGTACTCGCGCCGGACCCAGGACACCTCGGCCAGTTGACCGATGACCACGACGACAAGCGACCACATCAGGGACGCCACCACGTCGTCCGGATTCCGGGCCAGCAGCAGGGCCGCGCCGACCGGCACCACGACGAGGAAGCCGGCGCCCGCCCAGCCCGTGGCGCGCCGGCCCCGCCCGATCACCAGGTGGACCGCGATCAACGCGGCAAGCGGGGACAGCGCGTACGGATACTGGAGGGCGAAGTATCCGACGCTGCCCGCGACGGTGACCGCGAGGGTCCAGTCCGGGTGCCGCCGCCGTACGGCCAGCGCCAGCGCGGTACCGGCCAGGATCAGGTACGCCCATACGTCGAGCGGGCGCGCGGCGGGCTGGTTCCGGGCCGCCGCCCACGACGTGTAGACCTGCAAAATGCCCACCCCGAGCACCAGCCCGGTGTCCACGGCCCAGGCCGGTGCGGTCAGCCCCCACCACCGCTGCTCCCGGTCCACCTCCGAACCGTAGCCAGCACCGGGGCCGCCGGCATCAACCGCCCGGCGTACGGCCGCTACCGCCGCCGCGGTACGCCCCGATCCGTTGTCGTTCCCTCCGTCGGCGACAGCGTCGCCACCACCTCGTCGCACGCTCTCCGCTTGGCGCCGGCCGCCTGAACTCGATGCACCACCATCCCGGGTCTCCTCTCGTCAGTCCATTCCGGTGATCCGGCGCAACTCTTCGTCCGTCGGCGCCACCGTCGGGCGAAGGGCCCGCACGGACGGCGGCAGGTAGTCGTCCCGGACAACCTGCAACCAGGTCGCCGCGACCTGCATCCGGGTGCAGTCCGGCAGGCCGCACGGCCGGCAGCCGTCGACACCGTACGGCCAGTGGTTGGTCAGTACCTGCCGGGCCACTGTGGTCACCAGCTTCTGCCCAGCGGCACCGGGCGGCGGGAAGTGCTCGGTGACGACTACCCAGAGCGCCCACTCGGCGGTCGGGCACCAACGGGCCCGGCACTGGCCGCAGCCGCGACCCTCGGCATGGTCGGTGATGATCCGGTGCGCCCAGGTGATCGCCAGGCCCGGCGCGCTCTCCGGCACCATGCTCACCGGAGCCGCTCCAGGGCCGCCCGGACGTCGCCGGCCGTCACCGCCGCCGGCAGGGTACCGCCGAGCAGCACCCTCACCGCGTGCTCCCGCCGGTGGACCTCGGTCGCCCACGACCAGAGCGGACATCCGTCCGGCCCGCACCGGCCGCACTCCCGCAGCGCGTGCGTGCCGAGCACGAGGCGGGCGAAGGCACACTCGACCGGCACCGGCCACTCCACCGTCAGCCAACGCCGCACCATCCGGATCACCGTCCCGTCACCTCGGTTCGGCTGGCGAGCGCGGCGGCGAGGTCGGCACGCGCCTGGCGGCGGCGGATGACCCGAAGCATCCGCATACAGCCGCCCCTGGGCGCGCACTCCGCACACCGGTGCCCGGCAAGATGCTGGGCCACGATCTGCTCGTCGGTCTGTTGTTGGTCCACCATGCCGTTCACGTCCGTCCCTCTCGGTCCGTGGCGCCCCGGAGCCCTACGTCACGGAGCGCCACTCTCAACCTGATCCGGTGGCCGGCCCGGGGCACCGGGGGCGGGACCCCGAGCCGGCCGGGGCGCTCGGTTGCGACCGGTGGTTCGACGTCCCACCGCCGTGCGCCCGTGGCGCGGACGCTACGGAGGGTGGCGGGACGGCTGAACGGCGCGTAGGACGCTTCAACGGACGTTTTGACGTTCCGGAAGCGTCCCCATTGCGGTTGTACCGTCGTGGGTGTGAACGACAGGCTGCGGGCAGCCATGCTGCGCGCCGAGTTGGACTCCACCGCGCTCGGCCATCGGATTGGGGTGGACAGCAAGACCATCGATCGCTGGATCGGTGGCCGAGTGCCGCACCGCCGGAACCGGCTGGCCGTCGCCGCCGCACTCGGCGAGGAAGAGGCCGCCCTCTGGCCGACCGCCCGGCCAGACCAGGCGCCGGGGTTCGCATCGACCGGCGAGGTCGTGTCGGCGTACGCGCACCGCGCTGAGGTTCCGACGGATCTCTGGGTGGGTCTGTTGACCGGCGCCCGGGAACAGATTGACATTCTCGGGTACGCCGCTCCGTTCATCTTCGAGCTGATGCCTACGGTCCACGACCTCATCGCCGAGAAGTGCGCGGCCGGCGCCCGGGTTCGAATCGCGCTCGCCGACCCGGACTGTGACCACGTGAAGGAGCGGGACGAGTTGGAGCAGCTCGGCGGCACTTTGCCCGGCCGCATCCGCAACGCCTTCACGATGCTCGGCCGCATCGCCGACATCGACGGCGTGCAGGTTGGCACCCACACCGTTCACCTCTACAACTCGTGGTTTCGGTTCGACAACCAGGCGATCGCGACCCCGCACCTGTTCCGGTATCGCGGCTACCAGCACCCGGCGTTGCATCTCCGCCGGCTGTCTGCCTTCGGCATCTTCGAGACCTTCGCCGAGCAGTTCCTACAGGTCTGGGACACAGTGCAGATGCGGGAGGTCAGCCGGTGAGCCGGCGCGTGGACTACTTCGACGATCCGTCCGCGCCGGCGGCGAACTCGCTGGTACCCGGCGGGGCCGCGCTGGTGGTCGATGAGCAGGGCCGCATCCTGCTTCAGCGGAGGGCGGACTCCGGGAACTGGTCGCTGCCAGGCGGCACGATGAATCTCGGCGAGACCCTCGGCGACGCCGTGATCCGGGAGGTCCGGGAGGAAACCGGACTCGACGTCGAGCTGACCGGCATCCTCGGGATCTACACCGACCCCCGGCACCTGATCGCGTACGCCGACGGGGAGGTGCGACAGGAGTTCGTGGTCGCGTTCACCGCACGCCCGGCCAGCGGCACGCTCGCGGTCAGCGACGAGTCCACCGAGGTCGGCTGGTTCGCACCGGCTGCCGTCGCGGATCTCCAGATGCACGAGTCGGTCCGGCTCCGGATCGATCACTGGCTGGCTGGGGCGGCGCCGCACATCGGATGACAGGATGAGCGGCCCGACGGCCGACCGGGGAGTAGTCGGTGCGCAGGCTGTCGAGCTGGGTGCACAGACGGGGCACGGAGAGCCGGGTTGTCGAGACCGCGCGTGGGGATGCGGTTCGGTCGATCGGCCGGCGGGGGTCGGGGCTCGGACAGCCCCGGGACAGTGGGCGCACAAGCGGGGCAGCTCGACAGTGCCTCCGGCAGATACCCCCACCCCCGCACCAGCTCGCACCCGACCCGACGTCAGGAGGTCGCCAGCTCGAAAGGACCGGGAGCCACGACCACGAGCCCGTCGACCGAGAGCGGTCGCAGGTGCGGGTGACGACCGGCGTGCGAGTCCACAAGGGATATCGGCCGGGGTACGCCTCGCCTCCACCGATCCGGTGGAATACAGCGCGCGGCGCACTGGTGCTCTTGACGGAACGTTTCGCCGTGGTTAATGTCCGGTAACTTTGTGAGCCGCGCCACAACAGAGAACCGGGGGTTCCCGGATGCTGCAGGTGCGCAATCTGGAGGTCGTCTACGACGACGTGATGCTGGTGCTGCGCGGGGTGAGCCTCGCCGTACCGCCCGGCGGGATCGTCGCGCTGCTCGGCGCGAACGGCGCCGGCAAGACCACCCTGCTGCGGGCGATCAGCGGCCTGCTCGACGTACACGACGGCGCGGTCACCAAGGGCACGGTCACGCTCGACGGGGAACCGATCCACCGGCTCCGCCCGGCCGCCGTGGTCCGCCGGGGCGTCTGCCAGGTGATGGAGGGACGCCGGATCTTCGCCGAGCTGACCGTGGAGGAGAACCTGCGGCTCGGTGGCCACACGGCGCACCGGCGGATCCCGGCCCGGCTGGAGCACGTCTTCGGACTCTTCCCGGTGCTGGCCCGGCGCCGCCGGGACACCGCCGGATATCTCTCCGGCGGCGAGCAGCAGATGCTCGCGATGGGCCGGGCCCTGATGGCGCAGCCGCGCTACCTGCTGCTCGACGAACCCAGCCTCGGACTCGCCCCCCGGCTGGTCGACCAGGTCCGGGAGCTGATCGCGGCGATCAACTCGACCGGTGCCGGGGTCCTGCTGGTCGAGCAGAACGCCACCATGGCGCTCTCGCTGGCCACCCACGGCTACGTGCTGGAGACCGGCCAGGTGGTGCTGGACAAGCCGGCCGAACAGTTGCTCGCCGACGACGACATCCGGGAGTTCTATCTCGGTCTCGGTGCCGCGGCCGGTGCCGGCCGGCGGTCGTTCCGGGAGGTCAAGCACTACCGGCGGCGCAAGCGGTGGTTGTCGTGACCGCCGTGGCGGCGGCCGAGCGCGCGGCGGGGCGGGGCGGGGGCGACCCGATCCTGCGGTTCGAGGACGTCCGGCTGCACTTCGCGGGGGTACGGGCCATCGACGGGGTGACCTTCACGGTCGGCCGGCACGAACTCTTCGCCATCATCGGGCCGAACGGCTCGGGCAAGACCTCCATCTTCAACGTCCTCTCCGGGGTCTACCGGCCACAGACCGGTCGGGTCGTCTTCGACGGCGTGGACCTGGTCGGCCGCCGGCCGCACACCATCGCGGCGCTGGGCATGGCCCGGACCTTCCAGAACGTCGAACTCTTCGGCAACCTCACCGTGCTGGACAACCTGCTGCTCGGCCGGCATCACCACATCGGCTACGGACCGCTCGCCGCGATCGGCTGGCTGGGCCGGGCCCGGCGGGCCGAGATCGCCAACCGGGCCGCGGTCGAGGAGATCGTGGACTTCCTCGAACTGGAACGGTGGCGGCGGATGCCGGTCGGGCTGCTGCCGTACGGGGTGCAGAAGCGGGTCGAGCTGGGCCGGGCCCTGGCGATGGAGCCGAAACTGCTGCTGCTGGACGAGCCGGTCGCCGGGATGAACCTGGAGGAGACCGAGGACATGGCGCGGTTCGTCCTCGACATCCGCGACGAGCTGGACATCCCGATCGTACTGGTCGAACACGACATGGGTCTGGTGATGGACCTGGCCGACCGGGTGCTGGTGGTCGACTTCGGCCAGGTCGTCGCGACCGGCAGCCCGGCGGAGATCCCGCACCACCCGGACGTCGTGCGGGCCTACCTCGGCGGCAGCGCGTCCGGCACCGCCGACGGCCGGCGCGACCCCGGGCAGAGCGGCGACGATCCGCGACGGGAGGAGCGGCCATGACCGAACCCGTCGCCGACGACACCGTGCCGGCCGACGTCGCGGTGACCGCGACCACCACTGCCGGCACCGCCGACCCACTGGCCGGCGCCGTCCCGGCCAGCACCATCGCGGTACGGGTGCGCGACCGCGCCCTCGCCACCCCGGACACGGTGGCGATGCGGGAGAAGGACCGGGGCATCTGGCAGGAGGTGACCTGGGCCGGCTACTGGGACACGGTGCAGACCGTGGCGCACGGGCTGCTGGCGCTCGGCGTGCAGCCCGGCGACCGGGTGGCAATTCACGCGGAGAACCGTCGGGAGTGGCTCTTCACCGACGTGGCGACCGTGGCGCTGCGGGCGATGACGGTCGGGCTCTATCCGACCAATCCGCCGCCGGAGGTCGGCTACCTGCTGGCCCACTCCGGCGCCCGGGTGCTGATCGCCGAGGACCAGGAGCAGGTCGACAAGGCGCTGGCGGTGATCGACGCCTGCCCGGGCCTGGAGCGGATCGTCTATCTCGAACCGCGCGGCATCCGGCACCGTTACCAGCATCCCGCGCTGCTCGGCTGGGACGAGCTGCTGGCGATCGGCGCCGAGCACCGGGCCGCCGAGCCCGGGGCGGTCGCCGCCCGGATGGCGGCGGCGACTGCCGAGGACGTGGCCACCCTGATCTACACCTCCGGCACCACCGGCCCGGCCAAGGGCGCGATGCTGACCGTCGCCAACGTGGACTTCGCGATCCGGGTACTGGTCGACGGTGGCGGCTTCACCGACCCGCCGCCGGGGCCGCACGACCTGCTGCTGTCGTACCTGCCGCTCTGCCACGTCGCGGAGCGGATCTTCACCACCTGGTTCAACGCCGGTGCCGGGGTGCAGGTGGCGTTCGCCGAGTCGATCGACACCGTGCAGGCGAACCTGCGGGAGGTCCAGCCGACCATCCTGTTCGGAGTGCCCCGGATCTGGGAGAAGATCCTCGCCGGAGTGACCATCCGGCTGGCCAACGCCTCGCCGGTGAAGCGGTGGAACGCCCGGCTCTGGCTCAGGGTCGCCGACCGGATCGCCGGCACGCTGGTCCGGACCGGTGGCCGGCACACCGCCGGCACCCGGCTGGCGTACGGGATCGGCTGGCTGTTCTGCTACCGGGCGCTGCGGGTGCGGATCGGGATGCGCCGGGTCCGGTACGCCGCCTCCGGTGCCGCCCCGATCGCCCCGGACGTGCTGCGGTTCTTCATGGGCATCGGCATCCGGATGCACGAGGTGTACGGGATGACCGAGAACACCGCGGTGGCCACCGGCAACCGGCCGGGCCGGGTCCGGCTCGGCACGGTCGGCGAGCCGCACCCCGGCGTGGAGGTGCGAGTCGACGAGGAGACCGGGGAGATCCTGACCCGGCACGGGGGTGTCTTCGCCGGCTACTTCCGGGATCCGGCGGCGACGGCGGCGGTGCTGGACGCCGACGGCTGGCTGCGCACCGGCGACGTCGGCGAGTGGGTCGACGGCACCCACCTCCGGATCACCGACCGGGCCAAGGACATCATGATCACGGCGGGTGGCAAGAACGTCGGCCCCTCCGAGATCGAGAACGCGCTGAAGGCGTCGCCGTACGTCAAGGAAGCGATCCTGGTCGGCGACCGCCGGCCGTACCTGACCGCGCTGATCGGGATCGAGCTGGAGACCGTGGGCGAGTGGGCGCAGCGCCGGGGGCTGGCGTACACCACCTATCGGGACCTGGCCGGCAAACCCGAGGTCCGGGCCCTGGTCGAGGGGCTGGTCGCCGCCGTGAACGCCGGGCGGGCGCCGGTCGAGCAGGTCCGGCGGTTCGCGCTGCTGCCCAAGGAACTCGACCACGACGACGGCGAGCTGACCGCAACCCAGAAGGTACGCCGGGCCGCCGTCGCCGAACGCTTCGCGGATGTGATCGACGAGCTGTACGCGGGCAGGCCGGCGACGACCGGGCCGGGGGAGGCGGGATGACCGAGCTGGCCGAGAGCCTGCTGCGCGGCCTGGGCACCGGCAGCGTCTACGCCCTGCTGGCCCTCGGCTTCGTCATCATCTACAAGGCGACCCGGGTGATCAGCTTCGCCCAGCCCGCCTTCATGCTGGCCGGCGCGGTGCTGGTCACCTACCTGGCCGGACCGGTCGGCTTCTGGGTGGCGGTACCGGTCGCCGCCGTATTCACCGCCGGGCTGGCGCTCGGGGTGGAACGGGTGGCGGTGCGCCCGATGGTCGGCCGGCCGGCGTTCGTGGTCGCCATCATCACCCTCGGGGTGGACGTCGCCGTCCGGGTGGTGGTCAACGGGTTCATCGGGCTGGACGTCCGGCACGTCGGCGACCCGTGGGGGCTGCGTACGGTGGCGGTTCCCGGCACCGGGATCGACCTGCAACAGCGGCACCTCGCCGCGCTGCTCGCCACCACGGTGCTGATCGTCGGGCTCTTCGCCTTCTTCCGCTACACCCGGATGGGGCTGGCGATGCGGGCCGCCGCGTACGACCAGGAGGCGGCGCTGGCCCAGGGCGTCTCGGTGGGTACGGTCTTCGCCCTCTCCTGGGGGCTGGCCGGTGGGCTGGCGGCGGTGGCCGGCACCTTCGCCGCCGCCGGGGCCAGCGTCGACGCGGCGCTCTGGCTGATCGCGCTGACCGCCCTGCCGGTGATCATCCTCGGTGGACTCGACTCGCTGCCCGGCGCGGTGGTCGGCGGGTTGGCCGTGGGGACGATCCAGGAACTCACCGCCACCTACCAGCAGCACGCGCCCTGGCTCGGCGGCAACGTCTCGGTGATCAGCCCGTACGTGCTGATGCTGCTGGTCCTGCTGGTCCGCCCGTACGGGCTCTTCGGCACCCGGGAGGTCGAGCGGGTATGACGATCCTGGGACGGCGTACCCGGCTGCGCGGGCGGCCGGAACTTTCCACCTCGTACGCCAGCGAACTGGCCCTGTTCGACACGGGCCCGAAACGGGCGGCGATGGCCGGGTTGCTGGCCGTCGCCCTCGCGTGTCCGTTCCTGCTCACCGACGAGGTACTGCAACTGCTCGCCCTCTGCTGCGTCGCGGCGATCGGGGCGATCGGGCTGGGCCTGGTCACCGGGTACGCCGGCCAGGTCTCGCTGGGGCATGCGTTCTTCCTCGCGGTCGGCGCCTACACGGCGGCGGCGATCAGCGGCGACCCGGACGGCCGGGTGATCGGGTTCGGGATCACCAACATCGCGGTCTGGCTGCCCGCCGCCGGCCTGGCCGCCGGGCTGGCCGGAGTGGTCGTCGCCCCGCTGGCCACCCGGCTGCGCGGGCTCTATCTGGCGATCGTCACCCTCGGCCTGGTCTTCATCGGGCAGCACGTCTTCAGCGAGTGGTCGGCGCTGACCGGCGGTGCCGGGGTCGGCCGGCCGGCGGCCACCCTGGAGTTCTTCGGGCAGCCAATCGCCGCCACCGGCCCGCTCGGCACCCGGGACCAGAAGCTCTACTGGCTGATGCTGCTGCTCCTGCTCGGCTTCGCGCTGGCCGCCGCCAACCTGGCCCGCTCGAAGGTGGGGCGGGCGTTCACCGCGATCCGGGACCGGGACATCGCGGCCGGGGTGATCGGGGTGAACCTGGCCCGGTACAAGACGATCGCCTTCGCCGTCTCGTCGGCGTACGCCGGCTGCGCGGGGGCACTGCTCTACACCATCACCGGGTTCTTCGACCCGGGCTCGTTCAGCCTGCTGCTGTCGGTGCAGTACATCGCGATGGTGCTGATCGGCGGTGCGGGCACCATCTCCGGCGCGATCGCCGGAGCGTTCTTCATCACCCTGCTGCCCCGGTTCACCCGGGAACTGCAGGCGTGGGTGCCGTTCCTCAGCGCCCAGCCGAACGAGGTGCCGAACGTCTTCCAGGTGGAGACGATCCTCTACGGCGTACTTCTCGTCGTCTTCCTCATCTTCGAGCCCCGGGGCCTGTTCGGGATCTGGGTACGGGTCCGCAACTACTGGAAAACCTGGCCGTTCTCCTACTGAGCCGACCTGTGAGGTAGCCATATGGGAAGGAACAGACCGTCCGGTTCCGCACCGCGCCGCGTCGCCGCCGCGACCGTCGCCCTGCTGCTCTGCACCGCACTCGCCGCATGTCGCGGCGGGGACACCGAGACCGACGCGTCCGGGGTGAAGACCGACGTCGGGGTCACCGCCGAGCCGTGTCCGGAGGCGGTGGACCGGAACAAGGGCTGCATCTATCTCGGCATCATCTCCGACCTGACCGAAGGGCCGTTCCGGGCGCTGGCGGTGCCGATCACCGACGCGCAGAAGGCGTTCTGGAAGCGGGTCAACACCGCCGGCGGGATCGGCGACTACGAGGTCGACGTGACCCGCTGGATCCGGGACAACAAATACAACCCACAGACGCACAACCAGGTGTACCAGGAGATGAAGCCGAACGTGCTGGCCCTGGCCCAGACCCTCGGCTCGCCGACCACCGCCGCCATCCTGGCCGACATGTTGGCCAGCAGCGTGGTCGCGGCGCCGGCCGCCTGGACCTCGGCGTACGCCTTCGAGGACGTGATCGTCGAGTCCGGCGCCAACTACTGCCTGGAGTCGATGAACGCGCTCGACTACGCCCGCGAGGCGCACGGGGTGAAGTCGGTGCTGGCCGTACACCTGGCCGGGGACTACGGCGACGATGCGGCGGCCGGCGCCAAGCTCGCCGCGCAGAGCCTCGGGCTGGGCTTCACCGCGGTGAAGACCGACTCCGGCGCGGACAAGCAGGCCGGTGCGATCCAGGCGATCCTCTCCGGCCGGCCCGACCTGGTGATCCTGACCATGGGACCGGCCGACGCGGCGGCGATCGTGGGCCAGGCGGCGGCCCGGGGCTTCACCGGCCGGTTCATCGGTACCAGCCCGACCTGGAATCCGGCGCTGTTGCAGAGTGCCGCCGCCCCCGCCCTGCTGGCCCGGTACGAGCAGACCGCGCCGTGGGACGCGTGGGGCACCGACACACCGGGGCACCAGGCGCTGCGCCAGGCGCTGGGCCAGGTCACCCCGAACGACGGGTACACCGCCGGCTGGGTGTGGTCGTATCCGATGAAGGCCGCGCTGACCAAGGCGGTGGCCGACGGCGACCTGACCCGGGCCGGGCTGCTGGCCGCGGTCAAGTCGCTGACCTCGGTCGACTACGAGGGCATGTTGCCGGCCGGCGCCGGCAACTACGCCGCCGGGCCGAACGACGGGGCGGTCCGGGTCTCCGCGGTGTACCGGCCGGACCGGGCCGCCCCGACCGGGGTGACGCAGGTCCGGCCGCTGACCGCGGGCCCGACCGCGCAGGCGTACACCCTGGACCGGCCCTGCTACGAGAAGCTCTGACCAGCGCGGGACCGGCCACCCGGGGGATCCGGGTGGGCCGGGGTTGAGCGGGCCGCGGTCGACCGGTCAACGGGCCAGCCGGTCGACCGCGGCCACCACCGCGCCGGCACCGTCCTCGGCCGCCAGCCGGTCGCCGAGGGCCCGGGCCCGGCGCCGCAGCCCCGGCTCGGTCACCGCCGCCCGGATCGCGGCGGCCAGTCCGGTCTCGTCGAGCCGGCCGTACGGCAGCACCGCCGGGCCGACCCCGAGGGCGGTCAGCCGGGCGGCCCAGAACGGCTGGTCGGCGAGGATCGGTACCGGCACCGCCGGCACCCCGGCGCGGAGTCCGGCACCGGTGGTACCGGAACCGGCGTGGTGGACCAGCGCGGCCATCCGGGGAAAGAGCCACTCGTGCGGTACGTCCCCGACGGCGAGCAGGTCCCCGTCGGGTCCCGGCGCGGCGCCGCCCAGCCCTTGGAGAACGCCGCGTACCCCGGCCCGGCGCAGCGCACCGGCGACCAGGGCGTGCAGTCCGTCCCGGCTGTCGGCCAGGCTGCCGAAGCCGACGTAGACCGGGGGCGGGCCGGCGGCGAGGAAGTCGACCAGTTCGGCCGGTGGGCACCAGCCGGGGTGGGCCAGCGGCCACCAGTAGCCGACCACGTCCAGCCCGGCCGGCCAGTCCCGTGGCCGGGGCAGCACGGCCGGGCTGAACCCGTGCAGCACCGCCCAGCCGTCTGCGGCGGCGTGGTGCTCCAGCCGGGCGAGTCCGACCGGTGGCAGGCCGAGTTGCGCGCGCAGCCGGCGGGAGGCGTCGGCGTACACCCGGTGGGCGAGTCGCCGGCCGAGCCGGCCGGCGAGCCGGTTGCCCCAGCCGCCCAGGGACCGCAGGCCCAGCACGATCGGTGGAAACGCGCTGGTGGGAGCGGTCGGCTGGAGGAAGACGCCGAGGCTCGGGATGCCGTGGTACTGCGCCACCGAGTAGCCCAGCGGCGCGGTCGTGCTGGACAGCAGCAGTACGTCGGTGTCCGCCCCGGCCGCGTTCGCGATGCCGGTGCCGAGGTCGCCGACGAACCGGCCGCCGAGCCGGACGAAGTCGACCAGCCCGGGGGCGCCCGGCACGGTCCAGGACCGGTGTTCGCCAGCGGTGGCGGCCCGGATCGCGGAGAGGTCGCCGGCGATCGGCCGGAAGTCGAGGCCGGCCCCGGTGACCAGGTCGGCGTACGGGGCCGGGGCAGCGACCGCCACCCGGTGGCCGGCGGCCCGTAACCGGGCACCGAGGCCGGTGTATGGCGCGACATCGCCGAGGGAGCCGGCGGTGACGATCAGCACCCGCATGGCGACCTCCCGGTGGGCCGGGGCTCCGGCCAGCGGCGCGTTCTCGCGCATGGGCCGGCTGTCGCGGGGTAACTGGAGTGTACGTCCGTCTGGCATCCGGGTCGGGGCCTTCGCGGAGAAGCGCCGCCGGAAAGGGGCCCGCTCCTGCCCTGCGGAAGCCGGTGTGGCCTTCCGAGGATTCTCCGCACCTCCTGCGGGTAGATGGCCGGATGACGTTCAGATCCGGGCGGTACGAGACGAACCGCAAGGAGGCGTCCGAGCCGCTTGCCGGCGGCATCGGTGAGCGGCGTCCCCGCGTAATGATCATCTACGCCAGCGCGGGCGCCGGGCACGACGGCGCGAGCCGCGAACTGGCCAGCCGGCTGCGCGAACGCGGCCTGCTGGCGGACTGCGTGGACCTGGCCGACATCTTCCCGTGGGGACTGGGCCGGCTGCTTCGCGGCACCTACCACGGAATGCTGAGCCGGCTGCCGTGGATCTACGGGCTGCTCTTCGCGATCGGCGGCAATTTCAGCCGGGCCGCGCCGATCACCCGGGCACTGCTCCGACCGGTGTGGCCACGGGTGCTCCGGATGCTGCCTCCGGACACCCGGGCGGTGGTGTCGACGTACCCGGTGGTCAGCCAGATCGTCGGGCCGCTGCGCCGGGAGGGGCGGCTCGCCGTACCGGTGATCACCTATCTGACCGACTTCGCGGTGAACCCGATCTGGGTGTCGCCCGGCATCGACGTGCACTGCGCCGCGCACCGCACCACCCGGGCCGAGGCCCGGGCGCTCGGCGCCGGCGAGGTCCGGGTGGCCGGCCGGCTGGTCTCGGCCGGCTTCCGCCCGGGGGCGGCGGCGGAGAAGCGCCGCGCCCGCGAGCGCCTCGGCCTGCCCGCCGACGCCCGGCTGGCGCTGCTGGTCGCCGGCTCCTGGGGGGTCGGCGCGGTGGCCCGGACGGCGGCCGAGATCGCGCGTACCGGGGCGGCGGTCCCGGTGGTGGTCTGCGGCCGCAACGAGGCGCTGTTCCGCCGGCTGGAGCGGCGCCGCACCGGATATGTCTTCGGCTGGGTCGACGACATGCCGGAGTTGCTGCGCGCCGCCGACGTCCTGGTCGAGAACGCCGGCGGTCTCACCGCGCTGGAGGCGATGGCCTGCGGCCTGCCGGTCGCGACCTACCGGCCGATCCCCGGGCACGGCCGGGCGAACGCGGCCACCATGGCCCGGGCCGGGGTGGCGACCTGGGTACGCCGCGCCGCCGACCTGGGCCCCACCCTGGTCCGGCTCGCCGACGGTGCGGCCGGCGAGCGGCAGCGGGCCGCCGGGCTGGCCCTCTTCGAGACCGATCCCGCGACGGTGGTCGCCGACGTCGCCCGGGGCGGTGCCATGGCCGGACCGACGGAGGGGCCCGGACGGGAGGTGGTGTCCCCGTTCGACGCCGCCGGCCCGGCCACCACCCCGTCGTCGCTGGTCGACCAGCCGCTCGGCGCTGCCGGGCTGGTCGGCGGTGCGACGCCGCTCGACGCCCCCGCCCTGGTTGACGACGCCCCCGCCCTGGTTGACGGTGTGACGCCGGCCGACCCGGAGCTGCCGGCCGAGGTCCCGGCCGGCGTGGCCGGGGTGCCGTCCCGCCGGACGCTGACCCGCTGGGTGGGGCTGCGGGCCGGCGTGGCGAGATTGCGGATTGGCGTGGACCAGCCCCGGACCGACGGTGGGCACCCGGACCGGCAAGGCTGAGGTGGGGGCCACAGACCGTGCCGCCCGGCCTGTCCCGGGGGCGCCGGCCGGCCGGCCCGGTGCCGGGGCGGTCCGGTCGGCCCGATCCGGAGGTGCGACCCCGTGAACGGCATCGCCATCCTGCTCGGACTCGCCTCGGCCGCTTGCTTCGCGGTGAGCTCGGTACTGGAGCAGCGCGCCGCCAAACGGGAACGGCCGACCCGGACCATCGATCCGCGGCTGCTGTTACGGCTGCTGCACCGGCGGTTGTGGCTGCTCGGCTGGCTGCCGGACGCCCTCGGCACCTTCCTGCAGGCGCTGGCGCTGCGCTTCGGCGCGCTCGCCCTGGTCGAACCGCTGCTGGTCAGCGGGCTCTTCATGGCGATTCCGCTGGAGGCGGCCCTCGAGCGGCGCCGGCCGCACCGCCGGGACATGCTGGTGGTGGTGATCGGGGTGATCGGGCTGACCGGGTTCCTGCTCGCCGCGAACCCGCGCGGTGGGGTGGAGGAGCCGAAGGCGTGGGCCTGGATCGGGGTGGGTGCCGCGATCGGCGCGCTGGTCACCATCTGTCTGCTGGTGGCCTGGCGGACCCAGGACGCGACCCGGGGCCTGATGCTGGGCATCGCCACCGGACTGCTGTACGCGATGGCCGCCGCCCTGGTGAAGAGCGTGATCGAGAAGCTGCCGGACCATCCGGGCGAGGTCCTCACGGACTGGCACCTCTACGTCCTCATCCTGGTCGGCGGTACCGCGCTGACGCTGAACCAGAACGCCTTCCAGGGCGGCCCGATCGCCGCCCCGCTGACCGCGATCGCCCTGCTCGACCCCTTCACCAGCGTGCTGATCGGGGTCTTCGCCTTCGAGGAGAAACTGTCGCTGGAGGGGCCCCGGCTCTTCTTCGGCCTGGTCGCGGTCGGGGCGATGAGCATCGGCATCTGGCTGGCCCGGCGTACCCAGTCAAGCTGACACGCCGACCCGCGACCGTCGATCCGCCAGCCGACCCGCCCGGCTGGGGGTACGCCGCGGCGGGCGGGCGAACACGCCGAGAGGAATTCGCCAGGCCGCACCGCCGAGCGTGGGAATTTGGGTACTCTCGGTGAAGATTACTTAGCGCGAGTGGTGGGTTACGACCAATCCGGCGCGGCGGTCTGGCGCGGCCCCGCTGAGCCGGCTGGACCTCGCGAGAGGCGGCAGCGTGCTTCATCTGACCGACGACGCTCCCGATCATCCGTCCGCGGATCGGCCGGGTGGGCGCCGGCAGCCGGACACCGTACTGGCCGGGGAGAACTTCCCGGTCGCGCTGCGCGTCCTGCCGGCACGGATCCGCCGGCACCTGCTCGCCCTCTACTGGTACGCCCGCTACGTCGACGACCTCGGCGACGAGCCGGACGAGGCAGGCCGGGACGAGACGCCGGCCACCCGGCTCGCCAGGCTGGACCGGTTCGACCGCGAGGTACGCGCCCTCTACCACGGCCGCCTGCCCCGGCACCCGGTACTGGTCCGGCTGGCGCCCACCGTGGTCGACTGCCGGCTGCCGGTCGACCCGCTGCTCCGGTTGATCGAGGCGAACCGGCGCGACCAGGTGGTGAGCCGCTACCCGACCTTCGGCGCCCTGGTCGACTACTGCCACCTCTCCGCCGACCCGGTCGGCGAGCTGGTGCTGCACGTCTTCGACGCCGCCTCGCCGACCCGGATCCGGCTCTCCGACCGGATCTGCACCGCGTTGCAGGTGGTCGAGCATCTCCAGGACGTCGCCGAGGACCGGCGCCGGGGCCGGATCTACCTGCCGACCGAGGAGTTGGTCGCGGCCGGGGTGTCCGAGCAGGACCTCGACGCGCCCCGGGCCGGCGACCGGCTCCGTACCGTCGTCCGGCGCCAGGCGCAGCGCGCCGCCGACCTGCTCGACGCCGGTGCGCCGCTCGTCGGCGATCTGCACGGCTGGGCCCGGCTGGCCGTCGGCGGGTACGTCGCCGGTGGGCGGGCCGCGCTCGCCGCACTGGCCCGGGCCGACCACGACCCGCTGCCCGGGCCGCCCAAACCGAGCCGGGCCGGGATCGCCGCCGCCTGGATCAGGTCGTACTGGCCGCCTCGGGCCGCCCTGCGCCCGAGCGGGGTGCGCGGATGACCGCCGACGCCGGGCTGGAGCGCGCCTACCGCGAGTGCGCCCGGGTGACCCGCAGCCAGGCGCGCAACTTCTCGTACGGGATCCGGCTGCTCCGCCCCGACCGGCGCGCCGCGCTCTGCGCCGTGTACGCCGTCGCCCGGCGCATCGACGACATCGGCGACGGCGACCTGCCCGCCGCCACCAAGCTGGCCCGGCTCGACCAGGTCCGGGCGGCGCTGCACCGGCTGCCGGAGGCCGGCGGGGACCCGGTACTGATCGCCCTGGCCGACGCCGCGGCCCGGCTGCCGATTCCGGTGACCGCCTTCGACGAACTCATCGACGGCTGCGTGGCGGACGTCCGGGGCGCCCGCTACTCCACGTTCGAGGAACTGGTCGGCTACTGCCGCTGCGTCGCCGGGTCGATCGGCCGGCTCTCGCTCGGTGTCTTCGCCCTCCGGCCCTCGGCGGACCGGGCGGCCGCCGCCGAACTCGCCGACACCCTGGGCATCGCGCTGCAACTGACCAACATCCTCCGGGACATCGTGGAGGACCGGGCCGCCGGCCGGATCTACCTGCCCCGCCGCGACCTGGAGCGGTTCGGCTGCACCCTGGAACTCGGCCCGGACGGCGCGTTGACCGACCCGCCGGACCGGCTCGCCGCACTGCTCCGCTGGCAGGCGCACCGGGCCGAGCGCTATTACCAGACCGGGCTGCGGCTGCTGCCGCTGCTGGACCGGCGCAGTGCCGCCTGCGTGGCGGCGATGGCCGGGATCTACCACCGGCTGCTGGCCCGGATGGTCGCCGACCCGTTGGCGGTGACCCGGCAGCGGGTCTCGCTGCCCGGCTGGGAGAAGGCGTACGTTGCGGCGCGGGCGATGACCCGGAGCGCACCGTGACCGACGGAGGAGTCTGCGTGGTGGGCGGTGGACTGGCCGGCATCGCCTCGGCGGTGCGGCTGCTCGACGCCGGGCACCGGGTGACCCTGGTGGAGGCCCGTCCCGCGCTCGGCGGCGCGACCTACTCGTTCCGGCGCGGCGAACTGACCGTGGACACCGGACAACACGTCTTCCTCCGCTGCTACCAGCAGTACCGTGACCTGCTCGTCCGGCTCGGCAGCGCCGACCGGGCCGCCGTGCAGGACGGGTTCGCGGTGCCGATCCTGCGGGTCGGCGGGCGGCCGCACGTACTGGCCAGCAACCGCCGGCTGCCGGCCCCGGCCCACCTGCTGCCGGCCCTACTCGGCTACCGCCCGCTGCGGGTCGGGCAGCGGCTGGCGGCGGTCCGGGCCGCAGCCGCGCTGCGCCGGGTCGAGCCGGACGACCCGGCCGCCGACCGGGTCAGCTTCGGCGCCTGGTTGGCCGCGCACGGGCAGGATGCGCCGACCGTGGCCCGGCTCTGGGAGCTGATCTGCACCGCGGCCCTGAACGCCCCGCCGGACCGGGCCTCGCTGGCGCTGGCCGCCCGGGTCTTCCGGACCGGGCTGCTCGACCGGGCCGACGCCGCCGACATCGGCCGGCCGACCGCGCCACTGTCCGAGCTGCACGGCGGCCCGGCCACCGCACTGCTCCGGCAGCGCGGCGCGACGGTCCGCACCGGCGTACGGGTCCAGCGGATCCGTACCGACCAGGGGCGGTTCCAGGTCTCCGGCGACGGCATCGAGCTGACCGCCGACGCGGTGGTGTTGGCGGTGCCGCATCCGCAGGCCGCCCGGCTGGTGCCGGACGAGGCCGCTCCGGACCGGGCGCGCTGGGCCCGACTGGGTGCCGCGCCCATCGTCAACGTGCACGTGCACTACCAGCAGCGGGTCACCGACCTGGAGTTCGCCGCCGGGCTGGACACCCCGGTGCAGTGGGTCTTCGACCGGACCCCGCCCGGTGGGTCCGGCCAGTATCTGGTGGTCTCCATCTCCGCCGCCGAGCAGGTGCTGACCGTCCGGGCGAGCGAGCTGGTCCGGACCTATCTGAATGCGCTCGCGGAACTCTTCCCGGCGGCCCGGCAGGCCCGGGTCCGGGACGCGTTCGTGACCCGGGAACCCCGGGCGACGTTCCGGCAGGAGCCGGGTTCCCGCAGCGCCCGGCCACCGGCCCAGACCCGGGCGCCCGGGCTGGCCCTGGCCGGCGCCTGGACCGACACCGGGTGGCCGGACACGATGGAGGGCGCGGTACGCAGCGGCCACCGCGCCGCCGACGTGGTCCTCGCCCACCTCGGGTCGACACCGACCGAGACGCCAGGCGCCGGCATGACCGGGCGCGGCGAGGTCATCGAGAGGCTCGGTTGTCGAGGTCATGGCGATGACGAGCGTAGCGAGGAGACGGTATGACCGAGCGGAGCTCGGGCATCAGGCAGCTCAGTTGTCGAGGTCATGGCGACGACGGGCGCAGCGAGGAGACGGTATGACCGAGCGGAGCTCGGGCATCAGGCAGCTCAGTTGTCGAGGTCATGGCGACGACGAGCGCAGCGAGGAGACGACATGACCGTGATGCTGCCCAGCGTCCTCGCCCAGGTGGACGAACTCGTCCAGCCCGAGATCCGGGCGACGCTGGAACGGATCGACGAGCGCACCCGGCTGGTCGCCGGCTACCAGCTCGGCTACTGGGACACCTCCGGCGAGCCCGCCGGCCGGGGCGGCAAGGGGCTGCGCCCGGCCCTGGCGCTGCTCTCGGCCCAGGCTGCCGGCCAGCCGGTACGCCGGGGCCTGCCGGCGGCGGTCGCGGTGGAGCTGGTGCACAACTTCTCGCTGCTGCACGACGACGTCATCGATGGTGACCTGGAGCGGCGGCACCGGCCGACGGCCTGGGCGGCGTTCGGTGTCGGGCCGGCGATCCTGGCCGGGGACGCCCTGCTCGGCCTCGCCGACGAGGTGCTGGCGGACGACTCCGCCCTGGACGTACGCGCGGGACTGGCCACCATGCACACGGCGATCCGCCGGCTGATCGCCGGGCAGGCGGCGGACGTGGCGTTCGAGTCCCGGGCCGACGTCACCCTCGAGGAGTGCCTCGCGATGGCCCGGGACAAGACGGCGGCGCTGCTCTCCTGCTCCGCGACGCTCGGCGCGGTGCTCTGCGGCGCCCCGCCGGCGCTGGTGGACGGCCTGTCCCGGTACGGGGAACGCCTCGGCCTGGCCTTCCAGCTCGTGGACGACCTGCTCGGCATCTGGGGCGAACCGGCGGTCACCGGTAAGCCGGTGCTGTCGGACCTGCGGGCCCGGAAGAAGTCGGTCCCGGTGGTCCGGGCCCTCACCTCGGGCGGTCCGGCCGGCGACCAACTCGCCGAGCTGTACGCCCGGCCGGGCGACCTCTCCGACCCGGACCTGGGTCTGGCCGCCGCCCTGATCGAGGAGACCGGCGCCCGGGACTGGACCGAGAAGCAGGCCGACCGGCTGCTCACCGAGGCGCTGGCCGAGCTGGACCAGTTGGGCGAGCCCGGCTCGGCCGCGGAACGCTCCGGCGTGCACGCCGACCTGGTGGCGATCGCGCACTTCATGACGGGACGGGACCACTGATGGGCTCGACGCTCTCCACCAGCGACGGCAGCCCGACCGGGGTCGGGCCCACGCTCACCGAGCGACGGGGCACCGCCGAGACCGGCGGCGACGGGTCGCGGCACAGCGCCGAGGCGGCCCTGGACCGGGCCCGGGATCTGCTGCTGTCCCGGCAGCAGCCGGGCGGCTGGTGGCAGGGCGAGCTGGAGACCAACGTGACGATGGAGGCCGAGGACCTGCTGCTGCGGGAGTTCCTGGGCATTCGTACCGAGGTGGAGACCGCGCCGACGGCCCGGTGGATCCGGTCGAAGCAGGGCGCGGACGGCGCCTGGGCGACCTTCTACGGCGGGCCGGGCGACCTCTCCACCACCATCGAGGCGTACGCGGCGCTGCGGCTGGCCGGCGACCCGCCGGAGGCGGAGCACATGTGCCGGGCGAGGGAGTTCGTCCTCGCGCGCGGTGGCATCGAGCGCAGCCGGGTCTTCACCCGGCTCTGGCTGGCGCTGTTCGGCGAGTGGCCGTGGCACCGGCTGCCGGCGATCCCGCCCGAGGTGGTGCTGCTGCCGTCGTGGTTTCCGCTCAACGTCTACGACTTCGCCTGCTGGGCCCGGCAGACCATCGTGCCGCTGTCGATCGTCCGCTCGATGCGCCCGGTACGCCCGCTCGGGTTCTCGCTCGGCGAGCTGCGTACCGGTCTGCCGGCGGAGTCGGCGGCGCCGGGGGGCAAGGGCCGCTGGATGCGCCGGCTCGATGCGGCGCTGCGCGGCTACGAGCGCCACCCGGTCGGCCCGGTACGCCGCAACGCGCTGCGCCGGGCGGCGGAGTGGATCGTCGCCCGGCAGGAAGCCGACGGCTCGTGGGGCGGCATCCAGCCACCGTGGGTCTACTCGCTGATCGCGCTGCACCTGCTCGGCTACCCGCTCTCCCATCCGGTGCTGCGCAGCGGGCTGGCCGGGCTGGAGCGGTTCACCGTCCGGGAGGAGACCCCGGACGGCCCGGTACGCCGGCTGGAGGCGTGCCAGTCCCCGGTCTGGGACACCGCGCTGGCGATGGTCGCGCTCGCCGACGCCGGGGTGTCGGCCGACCATCCGGCGCTGACCACCGCCGCCGACTGGCTGCTGGCCGAGGAGATCCGGGTCCCCGGCGACTGGTCGGTACGCCGCCCCCGGGTCGCCCCCGGCGGCTGGGCGTTCGAGTTCGACAACGACGGCTATCCGGACACCGACGACACCGCCGAGGTGCTGCTCGCGCTGCGGCGTACCGGTCCGCCGCCGGAGCTGCGGCCGGCGATGGAGCGTGGGGTCCGGTGGCTGTGCGGGATGCAGTCCGCCGACGGCGGCTGGGCCGCGTTCGACGCGGACAACACCCGAGTGATCGCCCGTGACCTGCCGTTCTGCGATTTCGGTGAGGTGGTCGACCCGCCGAGCGCGGACGTCACCGCGCACGTGGTGGAGGCGCTCTGCGCGGAGGGGCTGGCCGGCTCGATCCCGGTCCGCCGGGGCGTGTCCTGGCTGCTGCGCCAGCAGGAGGCGGACGGATCCTGGTTCGGCCGGTGGGGTGCCAACCACGTCTACGGGACCGGGGCGGTGGTGCCGGCCCTGATCGCCGCCGGGGTACGCCGGGACGATCCGGCGGTCACCCGGGCGGTCTGCTGGCTGCACCGGCGGCAGAACGCCGACGGCGGCTGGGGCGAGGACATGCGCTCGTACCGCGATCCGGCCTGGCGCGGGCAGGGCGACTCCACCGCCTCGCAGACCGCATGGGCGCTGCTGGCCCTGCACGCCGCCCGCTCCGACGACTCGGCGTCGATCCGGCGCGGGGTGGACTGGCTGGTGCGTACCCAGCGGCCGGACGGCGGCTGGGACGAGCCGCAGTTCACCGGCACCGGTTTTCCCGGGGACTTCTACATCAACTACCACCTGTACCGGCTGGTGTTCCCGGTCAGCGCCCTCGGCCGGTTGCTGCGCGACCCGGACGACTTCGCGCGGCTGCGCACCGATCCGGGAGAGCCCAGTTGAACAACGGGAACTGGGTGCTGTTCGCACCGATGCGGGCGGAGGCCCTCGCGCTGCGGCGCGGCCTGCCGCCGGGCGCACCGCTGCGGCGTACCGGTCGGGGACCGGCCCGGGCCACCCGGGTCGCCGCCGGCTACCGCGACGCCGCCGCGCTGGCGGTGGCCGGGATCGCCGGCGGCCTGGTGCCGACGCTGCGCACCGGGGACGTGGTGGTGGCCACCGAGGTACGCCGGGCCGGCGTCGTCGGCGGCGCCCCGGTACCCTGCCCGGCCGCCCCGATGATCGCGGCGGCGCTGCGCCGGCGCGGCCTGACCGTCCACCTCGGACCGGTGGTGACCAGCCGGCGGATCGTTGACGGCGCCGACCGGACCCGGCTCGCCGGCACCGGCGCGATCGCCGTGGACACCGAGTCGGCGGCGCTGCTGGCCGGCGCCGCCGGCCGCCCGATCGCCTGCGTCCGGGTGGTCGCCGACGTGCCACCACATCCGCTGTACCGGCCGGCGACGCTCGGCCGGGTGCTCGCGGCGCTGCGGGTGCTGCCGCAGCTCGGCCCGGCCCTGTCGGAGTGGGCGGCGGCGACCACGGCCCGGCAGGTGGTGCTGGCCGCGCCCCGGTCGTTCTGTGCCGGGGTGGAACGGGCGATCAGCGTGGTGGAGCAGGCGCTGGACCGGCACGGCCCGCCGGTCTACGTCCGCAAGCAGATCGTGCACAACCTGCACGTCATCGCCGACCTGCAACGCCGGGGCGCGGTCTTCGTCGACGAGTTGACCGAGGTCCCGGACGGCGCGACCACGGTCTTCTCCGCGCACGGGGTGGCGCCGGCCGTCCGGCAGACCGCCGCCGAACGGGGTCTGCCGGTGATCGACGCGACCTGCCCACTGGTGACCAAGGTGCACAGCGAGGCCCGCCGGTTCGTCGGGCGGGGCAACACGGTGCTGCTGATCGGGCACGCCGGGCACGAGGAGACCGAGGGCACCCTCGGCGAGGCGCCCGGCCGGATCGCGCTGGTGGAGTCGGTCGGCGACGCGGAACGGATCGAGGTCGCCGACCCGGACCGGGTGTCGTACCTGGTGCAGACCACCCTGGCCGTGGACGAGGTGGCCGGGGTCCTCGACGTACTCCGGCGGCGGTTCCCCGCGCTGACCGGCCCGGCCTCCGACGACATCTGCTACGCCACCACGAACCGGCAGGCGGCGCTGCGCGAGGTGGCCGCCGTCGCCGACGTGGTACTGGTGCTCGGCTCGGCCAATTCCTCGAACTCCCGGCGCCTGGTCGAGGTGACCGAGCGCGGGGGCACCCCGGCGTACCTGATCGACGACGTCGACCAGGTCGACCTGCGCTGGCTCGCCGGGGTACGGACGGTCGGCGTGACCGCCGGTGCGTCGGCGCCGCCGTGGCTGGTCGACCAGACCGTGGCGGCACTGGCCGGGCTCGGTGCCGGCGCGGTACGGGAGCACACCACCCGTACCGAGGACGTGCATTTCACCCTTCCCAAGGAGATCCGAACGCCTTGACATCCTCCACCGTCCTAAAGGGCGGGGATTCCCTTGGTCGCCCTTGGGTTTTCCTGCTTCAACACCGACCGCCTCGTCCGGGCATCCGCCCGTTGAGGTCTTACACCGGCTCCACAGGCCGTAACGGAGAGCCCCTCCGCCAGAATGTTGCGGGCCGCGTTGACGTCACGGTCGTGGATAGTGCCACATCGGCAGGTCCACGTCCGCACGTCCAGCAGCATCCGCTCAGCGAGAACACCACACGTCGAGCAGAGCTTGGACGACGGGAACCAACGGTCGACAACGACCAGGTCCCGGCCGTGCCAGTCGGCTTTGTATTCGAGCATGGTGCGGAACTGCCGCCAGGCCGCATCGCTGATGGCGCGGGCCAGAGGGCGGTTTTTGACCATGTTACGCACGGTCACGAACCAGCGTCCCGCCGCGTCCTGCGACACCGTCACCGTGGACGGCGACGCACCCTCGGGCAACGGCCGCGACCACAGGATGTCCAACGGCTCGGCCATCTTCGCCAAGGTCAGCCGGCCGTCGCGCCAGCGGAACGCGCTGGTGGTGTACTCCGCCGACTTGCGCGACTTCTTTTTGGACTTGAAGCTCGGGTACCGGGCGCGCTTGGCGAAGAAGTTGACGAACGCGCCTTGCAGATGCCGAAGGGCCTGCTGCAATGGCACCGACGACACCTCGTTGAGGAACGCCAGTTCCTCGGTCTTCTTCCACGCCGTGAGCATCG